>JAQBQF010000315.1 GCA_028287115.1 Myxococcales bacterium | reverse complement strand
CATGAGAGGCGCCAACGCGGCTCGCCGCGCGACCGCTCGGAGATCCGACGAACCGCCAAGGCGCCGAGGCGCCAAGATCGGAAGAGCAATTGATCTTGGTTGGACCGAAGCCGTTGCCACCGACCACGGCCCTTGGTGGTTTGGCGGCTGAGACGTCGAGCTCGGCAGACCGCGAATCGAGGCGGCCACCGGCGAACATGGAACCGAACCGAAAGGAAATCGCTTCTCTGAGCTTGGCGCCTCGGCGCCTTGGCGGTTGATCTGAGGTCGGATGCGTCCCACGGCTCAGTGCGTGAACACGGCTTGCGCGCCCGCGGCACGCGCGAGCGTCTGCTTGATCGTCGGCACGTCGAACTTCGCCGCATCGAAGCTCGGCACGTCTGCGGCGGTGACGGCGAACGTGATCGAGCCGCTGCCGATCGGATCGGGAGACAGCGCCGGCAACGAGAACGAGGTCGTGCCATCGAGCACCGTGATGTTCCACAGCGTCGTCGTACCCTTGGTCAGCTGCGCCGTGTAGAACGTCGCGCCCGTGCTCGGCGAGAACGAGAAGGTGGAACCGGCCGTGACCTGCGCCGGCGCCGCAAGCCAGCTCCCGATGGTCGCGGTCCCGGAGACGTTGTGGGCGAATGCGGACGTGAACGGCGCCTTCGCGGCCGCGGACGGCGTCGCGAGTGCGACGAGCTCGTAATGGCCGGCCAGGTTGCCGGTCGGCGCGAGCACGGTGACCGAGCCGCTCGCGGCGAGCGGTGGGAGCGGGAACACGATGCGGCCGGCATCTCCGAGCGCGAGCTCCGGAATCGCCGCGATATGCGGCAGGCCGGAAGGTGCCGGCGGGAGGGCGACCGCGAGTGGGGTTGTCGCGCTCACCATCGTCAGTGCTTCGTTCGTCACCTGCTGGCCCGCGGTCAGCGTCATCACGTTGCCGGCGGCGTAGCCGATCAGCGTGTACGTATCGTCGCTGAGATCGGAGTTGGTGCCTTTGGTGTCGCCGTCGACGATCACGGCCGTGTGAATCTGCTTGCCGATCCGCGCGTTCATCTGCCACGCGCAGTTGTTGGCGACGGCGGTCCGCAGGCACGTGTCGGTGGGAGTGCCGCCGGACATCGGCTGCGTGATCACGTTTTCTGGTGCGCTCGGGTCGTCGAGGAACGAATACAACACCACGCCGAGCGTGTAGTGATTGAACCCCGATGGCGCGGGTATGTTGTTCCAGCCCGTGATCGTGCCGCTGACCTGCGCCATCGGCGGCGTCTTCGAGGCTGGATCGAGCGGCAGCGTGACGTTGGCACCGGCAACGCCGATCCACGTCGTCGCGGCGTGGCCCGTCGCGGTCGCCGTGATCGTGTGGAGGCCCGCGAGCATCGGATCCGTGAAACTCACGAGCCCGGTCGTATCGGTGACACCGGTGAGCGGCGTCGCGGCCTCGACGCGGACGTTCGCTCCGACGATCGGCGTTGCCGAGGCCGGCTCGACAACATAGATGTGGAGCACACCATCGACGGGCGCATCGGCCACGCCGCCGCCGGAGACGAGCTTTGGATCGACAGGACCCGTCGGCCCCGTGGTGCCTCCGCCGCAGGCAGCGAGCGCGAACGCGGTGATGATGGTGTGTGTCCTCATGAAGTCCTCTCGCCCCGGCGTGCAACCACCCGATACGTGTTGGAAACCCGGCCACGCTGGAACACCAACGGGCCGGCGACATTGTCGACGATCAAACCTGCGACGAGCAGCGGTGATCCGAGCGTCCACACGACCACGCGCCACGCGGTCGCACCGGCACCTCGCCAGCGCCACGGCAGCTTGCGCGGCGGCGCGAGGCGATTGAGAACGAGCCACGCGGCGAAGAAGAAGTCGACGCGCTGATGGGCCTGCCCACGATGCCACGTGATCGGGGTAAATCCACCTTCGCGCAGCAGCCGCTCGAGGTTCGAGACCGAGAGCAAGTTGAGGTGCTGCGGCTGAAACCACGGCAGCCAGTAGCGACCGAGCCAGCGACCGAGCTTGAACTCGGGATCCGGGACCTCGATCATCAAGTGGCCGTTCGTCGCCAGGGCCGTGTGCGCCGCCTTGATCTCGACGCGCGGATCGAGCGTGTGCTCGAGGTAGTGACTCATGCTGACCGCGTCGTACTTGCCGGCGAACTGCGGCGCGAGCTCGGGAAACAGTCCGCGATAGCCGGTATCGACCCAACGCCGCCGGGTGGCCTCGTCGATGCTCTCGCTCATATCGAGGCCATCGAAGCTCGTACCGGGAAGCTCGTCGCGTGCGGCGATGCAGAAGTGTCCATGACCGCAGCCGACGTCGAGCCAGCGTGCGGGCGTGGCGACGATCTCGCGCATCATCCGCGCGCGTGCGTAGTAGGGCTCGGCACCGAAGCCGAACATGAACTCCATGCCGGCCTCGCCGAGGCCGTCGTAGAAATCTTTGTAGTAGTAGTCGAGCCCCGCGAAGGAGAGCCGGGGATTCTGAAACACGTGGCTACAGCCACGACAGCGCTCGAGCGTGAACACACCCGGCTTGTGTTGCATGAGATCGGAGTTGCGCAGATGGACAACGAGATCGCGTCCGTCGCAGACAGGACAAGTCTGCCGTCGCGCCTCGAAAAATCCCGCCGTGCCACCTGCGATCAACCGGTCGTACTCGGCGCGCCGAGCCTCCACCGGATCGGCAGGATCGCGATGCCCGAAGATCGTTCGAACGAGCATCCACAGCTCGATCGGCGCTCGCAGGAGCGTCACGATGACCACATCGCGCGAACGGATCTTCGTGCCGGCGATCGCGATCAACGGTTGGAGATGCCAGATCGCGAGGGCGACGAGCCCCGGAATCGGCCGGAGCCAGACGCCGAGCCCGATGATCGTCCAGAACACCGGCAACACGACCAAGGCGGCCGGTGTGGTCGGTCCGAGCAACACGCGCAAGATCTCGAAGCGGCGACCTAGATCGAACGGACGCGCATGCTCGTCGGGCGCGACCACGACATCCGCGCGACCGAAATGCTTGAGCCTCGCGGCGAGCCGCACGAACTCGACCTCGTCCGCGGGCGGTTTGATCTGCGCGCGGGTCGCGACATCCGTCGTCACGAGGATCGCATGGCCCGCGGTGCGCCCAGGACCGAGACGGTCCTTGCGGTACTTCGCGGGATCGACAAGCTGCGCGAACGACATCGCGCGAATCGCCGGCAGATCGCGCGGCACGAGATCGACCACATCGAGGCCCTGGGCAACCGCCCACGCGCTCGCCGAGCGGCGGGTTGAATCGGTGACGGTGACGCCGGGCGCGGCAACGATCTGATGATCGCCGGCGACTTGCTCGGTGGGCTCGAGCGTCGCGATCGAGGTGAGACGGCCGCGCATTCGCAGCGAATCCGCGACGAGCACGAGGATCAGTGCGATCAGGATCCAGGTCATGACAGAGCCTCGAGTGCGCTCGCGGCGGCACTCGCGCCTCCGGCGGCGGCGAAGGATGCGCGGATTCGCACGGCGGACTCGCGAAAGCCTGGCTCGTCGAGCACGCGCGTGACGGCATCGCGGAGCTCGGCAGGCTGGACACGGCCGAACTTGACGCGAAGCCCTGCCCCCGCGGCGACGACTTGATCGGCGACGATCGGCTGATCGTCTTTGATCGGCGCGATCACGAGTGGCAGGCCATTCGCGAGCGCCTCGCACGTCGTGTTGTGTCCGCCGTGGCAGACGACCGCGTCGACGTGCGGAAGCAGCGCGAGCTGCGGCACGTAACGTTGCGACATGAAGTTGTTCGGCAGCCGTGGGACGAGCTCCGGCGGTGCGACGAGGATCACCTGGGCGGCGTGATCTTCGAGCGCGGCGATCGTCGTCGCGTAGAACCGGCCGCTCGCCTCGGCGTTGACGGTCCCCATCGAGACGAGCACGCAAGGACGGCGCAGCTGGTCGAATGGAAACGCCGCGGTCTCGGGACGATCGCTGATCGAGGGCCCGACGAATCGGTAATGCGCGGGGAAGCGCTCGAGCGGGCCGACCATCGCCTCCGTCGTGAACGCGATCACGAGATGCGGAGACAGCTCGCCGGCGTCGGTCGGTGACAAGCCCGCTTCGCGCTCGAGGCCCGCGAGGAGATCGGCGAGCCAGCGCTTGACCTGCGGCAACGCTGCGAGTGGATCGGTGACGCCGGCCGAGGTCGTCGCGAGCGTCGCCCACGGCACACCTCGCTTGCGTGCGACGAGGCCGCCCGCCACGGCTTGTTGATCGACGGCGAGCACCGACGGCGCGAACTCGGAGACCGCGGCTTCGATCCCCGGCAGCATCGACCGCGCGAGCGGGATCAGGAAGTCCTCCCACAGAAACTTCAGTGCCGCGGCACCGCGCACCGCGCGCGCACGATCCGTGACTTGTTCGACCACGCCCGGGTTGACGGCCTCAGGAAGCGCGAACACGCGCGCGCCGGCGGGCAGCAGCGGCCGCACGGTCCCCGGGTGCGCGACCCACGCGACTTCGTGGCCGCGAGCCTCGAGCGTGCGCGCGACCGACACCGTTGGATTGACATGCCCGGTCAGCGGCGGCACGACGAACAGGATGCGCGCCATCAGCGCGGCCTCTTCACGAAGGCGGTGACGCGCTCGCGCACCTCCGCGGTCGCTTCCCACAGCACCGAATGCGTGCAGCCCGGCAAGATCTGTAGCGTACACGCGGGCAGCGTCTTCGCGAGCTGTTCGCCGCGATCGCGCACATCGGAGAGCTCGCCGTAGAGCGCGAGCGTCGGGCACGCGATCGACGCGAGCGCGGAGGTCGTCATCGTCGGAGATCGTCGCAGATCGTCGATCAGCGACGTCCCTTCGACGAGCGCTTCCGCGGCACGGGCCAGGCGCGTTCGCTTGCGCTCGCTGTGGCGGCCGAGCCAGCTCTGGAACGAGCTGCCGATCTTCGAGTCGCGCGCATCGCCGCGCAAGGCGAGCGTATCGGTCATCTGCGCCGCCCAGCCCTCGGTGCCGTCGTGCGCGTCGATCAGTGCGAGGCTCGCGACACGCGCGGGATGTGCGGCCGCAAATGCGAGCGCGATGAGCCCGCCGAAGCTATTGCCGACGAGCTCGACCGGCCGCTCGATCGCGAGCGTGTCGAGCAAGGCCGCCAGATCCGCGACGAGGTCGGCGATCGCGTAACCCGCGCTCGGGCGCTCCGACAGGCCGTGCCCGCGCAAGTCGTAGAGGATGACCTCGGCGTTCGCCGCGATCGGGTTGGCGAGCGTGAAGTAGAAGCTCGACAGGTTGTCCATCACGAGGCCGTGCACGAACACGACCGTGCGATCGCCGGCGCCGAGGCGCTGCACGTGATGGCGCACGCCGTTCACGACGACATCAGTCATCGAGATTTGCCTCGAGGAGAGAGGTCAGCTCGGCCCGCGCGTCGAGATGCAAAAAATGGCCGCCCGGCAACACGACGTGCCGCGCCCCCGGGACGAGGCGCGCGAGGCGATCACCTGCAGGTGCGCACGACGACCGGTCGCCATAAACCACGAGGCACGAGCAGCGCAGCGTCGAGAGCTCGGTGTCGGTGAGATCGGGCTCGGCGCGGAGATCCGCGAGCAGCGAGCTGTCGAGCAGCAAGAACTTCAACGACTCGAGCAGGCGCTCGCTGCGCCGGCCACCGTTCGCGAGCATCTCGCGGAGCTGCTCGGGCAGCGCATCCATGATCCGCTCCGGTCTGCGATCGGCCTGCAGAAACGCCGCCATCTCGGTGACGCTCGAAGGCGGCAGCGGCGCTTCGACGAGCACGAGCCGACGCACACGCCCCGGATGATCGAGCGCGAACCGCAACGCGACGAGCCCACCCCAGCTGTGCCCGACGAGATCGAACGGCTCGTCGAGATCCGCGACGAGCGCGGCGAGATCACCGGCCATCGTGCGAACGTCGTAGCCGCGGGCGATGCGTTCGCTCCGGCCATGCCCGCGCAGATCGTAGACCCGGACGCGATGACTGCGAGCGAGCGCAGGCGCCGCGGTGAAGTACCAAGATGCGAGGCTGCCGATCAGCAGGCCATGGACCATCACGATGGTCTTGCCGGTACCCAGCTCCTGAACGTGGAACTGGAGCCCGTTGGCCGCTACAAGCGGCATGAGGCGATAAACTCCACGAGCTCACCGACCGTGAGCGAGATGATCTGGTCGAGCTCTTTCGTCGAGATCCATCCGACGAAGTCGACCTTCGAACCGTAGTGGAGCTGGAGCTTCTCGGCGAGCGCGACGAACTCGATGCTCTCGAGCTCGAGATCCGCGTTGAACGACGTCGCCATCGTGATAGGTCCGGTCAGAAACAGCTCGTCGCCCGCGACCTCGAGGATGACCTTCTCGACGGTGCTCAGGATGTCGGCGTGGGTGTGAGCGCGTTCGGGCGACGACGTCATGACAAGTTCCTCCGAGTCCAGGCGATCACGTACGCGCCGTCGCGACGGGTCTCGACGATCTCGTGATCGATCGTCAAACGATCACCCTCGGCGGCCCTCACCTCGAGCTGCTTGGGATTGGTGACGCCGGTGCCACGCGCCTTGCCGACCGCCTCCTTGGCCGCCCACACGCGTGTCAGCCATTCGTCGGGATCGCGGCCCGCACCGAGCGCGATCTCGCCGGCGGTAAACGCGATGCCGGTAAAGGCATCGGAGCGCGGCTCGATGCGCTCGATGTCGATGCCGACCTCGCAGCCATCGCCGACGATCGCGACCGCGAGCTCGTCTTTGTGCGAGACCGAGACGCGCAGATCGATCGCATGCGTCGTCGTCACGGTCGGACGGCCGCTCGGATCGTTATCGACCTCGATCTCGACCGGCCAGATCGGTCCCACATCGTCCTTCCGCCGCTGCCACAGGTGTTGCCGGACGGCGTCCTTGATCGCGATCCGACCGAGCAGCCAGCCGCGGCGTCCGCGCGGTCCCACCTCCTCGTGTGCCGCGCGCTCGCGCTCGCCGAGGTAGCGCCGCATCATCAGCTCGCGAGATGCAGCTCCGCGCCAGTGCTCGGTGACCATGACGTAGCCGGCTTCGTGCGGCACCGCGAGCGCGTTGGTCTCCGGATACATCAAGACGGCCCACACCGGATCGTCGCTGTCGAACCGGCGATCTTCCCAGCCGTCGATCTTCGCCCACACGCGACCGTTCGCGACGAGCTCGAGATCCGCGCGAACTTCGCGCTCGCCGACGTGGCGCATCCGCACGCGACAGGCGACCCGCTCGGCGACGTTCGGATCCGGCCCGAACAACGCGACGCGATCGATCTTCACCGGCATCGCGAGGCGATCCGCGCGCTCGGTCTGCATCACCCACCAGCCCATCAGCTGGCCCGCGCAATCGAGCAGCGCGCCCGGAGCCGGCAGGACCTCGATCGTGCCGTCGACGCCGTCGTCCCCCATCGGACCGAGCCCGACGACACCTTGGTACTGCGGACCGTGGAACATCCAGCGATCGACGTACATCCGATCGGCGGTGATCGGCGTCGCCCGAGGATTCTTGAGCGGTGCGAGCACGGGCGCCGGCGCCGCCGGGTAACGCTCGGCGAAGCACACCGTCGCGCGCGCGTAGCCGGGGATGTCGACGTCGACGCGATCTCCGGGCCGAGCAGTCGCGGTGATGTCGATGTCGATCGACGGCGCAACGGCGAGCCAGCGATACGCACGAATATCTTCCACGGCCATCGCGATGCGGCCGGGGGCGAGCTTCCGCGCGGCGTCGATCATCATCGAGATCGTCATCGTCATCGGGACGACGGGGTAGTGGTCGGCGACGCTCGGCCAGCGCGGCGGTTGGCGATAGAAGCAGTGATCGATCAACGCGGGAACCGCATCCACCGACAGTGCGCGGCGGACGACCGCTTGCGTCGGGCGCTGCTTCGCACGATAGGCGTCGACGACCGCGCGGCTGGCAGTCGCCGCCTCCTCGATCGTCGCGAGGAGCTCCGCGATCACCGGGTCGCCGGTCGGATCGATTCGCGCCGCTCGGGTGGTCAACGGCGGGACGGCGTTGCCAAGCCGAACCAGCGGGACGCCGAGCTCGAGCGTCATCGCCGAACGGGGCGCGGGGCGCGAGCTGCGCGGCGCGAGATCGATGTCGCCGTCCGGCCCGAGATGGAACGAGCCAGCGGACCCCGGCGAGTGGGGCAAGAACCCATCGACATAGAGTGCCGCGGTCACGCGCGCGAGCTGGGACATGCCCGCGGCCTGCGGAGATGCCGCGGCGATCGCGAGATGCTCGCGACCCCGCAGCGTGTCGTCGACGAAGCTCGCAATGCTGCCGACGCCGAGCTGCACGAACGCGCGCACGCCGCTCGCGTACAGGTTCTCGACGAGCTCGCGGAAGCGCACCGGCTTGACGAGGTGATCGATCGCGAGCGCGCGAATCGCGGTGGGATCGTCGGGATACGGCGCGCACGTCGTCGCCGACCACAGCGGAATCCGCGGCGCGACGAGCGCGAGCGAGGCGAGGTGCTTGCGATGCAGCGCGAGATACTCCGCGAACAGCGGCGAGTGAAAACCCGAGCGGAACGGCAGCTCTTGACACAGCACGCCGCGCTGGCCCAGGCGCTCGATCGCGATGCGCACGGAGTCGCGCCGGCCGCACACGATGCTCTGATGCGGGCAGTTGTCGTGCGACACGCTGATCGAGGCGAGGCCGTCGAGCGCGCCTCGAGCGCCTTCGGCGCTGCAGCCGACCGCCGCGAACACGACATCGGGCACTTCGAGACTACCGGCCGGCAGGTTGTCGACGAACGCATCGACATCGCCCGGCGGAATCATCTCGCTGGCGACCATGCCGGTCCATTCGCCCATGCTGTGACCTGCGATCGCATCGGGCACGATGCGCAGCCGCGACAGCGCGGTCGCGAGGAGGCGGCCGAGCGCGAACACGCCCGTGCCCCGCAGCTCGAGCTCGCGCGACGAGCTACCGGTCGCGCCGGCGGCCGCGGCGATCGCGGGTGACAGCGGAACACCGAGCGCGCGTGCGAGATCGCCGACGTTCGCGCCGAATGTCGCCTCGATCCCGGGGAACACGAACGCGAGCTTGCCGCTGTCGGCCGCGAGCCCGCGCGGCGCGAACCAGATGTCGTGACTGCCGCGAAGCGCACGGCCGCGATCGAGGACCTTGTGAGCGAGCGCGCGACGCTCCGGCGTCGGATCGAGCAGCGCGAGCCTCATCGTGCCGCCCTCGGAAGACGCGCCACGATCGAGCGCGGTGCGTAGCGCGTCGATCGAATCGCCGGCGATCGCGAGGATCGCGACCCCTGCGGTCGACGAACCGGCATCGGAGAATTGCACGCCGTTGTTCGGTGCGACTCGGCGCGCGTGGTGTCCCGTTCCCTCGAGCACGACGTGCGCGTTGATCCCGCCGAAGCCGAACGCACTGACACCCGCGCGGCGCGTGCGCTCGGTCCACGGCTCGGCGGTGGTCAGGACGCGGAACCGCGTGCGTGCGAGCGCATCGTGTGGCTGCTCGCAATGCAACGTCGGCGGAAGCGTACCGTGATGGATCGCGAGCGCGGTCTTGATCAACCCAGCGATGCCGGCGGCGGGCATCGCGTGGCCGATCATCGACTTGACCGAGCCGAGGCCGGCGCGTGGTCCGTGCTCGTGCTCGCCGAAGAACTGGCTGAGCGCCTGCAATTCGACCTCGTCGCCGGTCGGCGTCGCCGTGCCGTGGGCCTCGACGAGCCCGATCGTTTTCGGATCGAGCTCCGCATCGCGCCATGCCGCGTCGAGCGCGGCGAGCTGCCCGTCGGCGCGCGGGCGCATCGCGCTCGATTCGCGGCCGTCGCTCGACACGCCGGTGCCGCGGATCACGGCATAGATTCGATCGCCGTCGCGTTCCGCATCCGCGAGGCGCTTCAGTACGACGATGCCCGCGCCTTCGCCGATCAGGATGCCGTCGGCACGCTGGTCGAAGGGCCGGATGCTCGAGGTCTTGCTGAGCGCACCGAGCTGCGTGAACACGCTCCAGAACGTGACGTCGTGACAGACGTGGACGCCACCGGCAACGATCAGGTCACAGCGGCGGTCGCCGAGCTCTCGACAGCCTTGATCGATCGCGAGCAGCGAGCTGGCGCACGCCGCGTCGACCGTGTACGCCGGGCCACGCAGATCGAGGCGATTCGCGATCCGCGACGCCGCGAGGTTCGGAACGAGACCGATCGCCTCCGCGCCTAGATCGCCGCTGCGCGCTTGAAACGCCGTGCGGATCTTGTCGACCGTCGCCGCGTCGAGATCCGGCAACAGCTCCGCGAGCGTCGTGACGAGCTGCTGCGACGTGCGCACGCGATTCGAGAGGCGCGCCATGCCGGCCGTCAGATAGCCGCCGCGCCCGAGGATCACACCTGCACGATCGCGAGACACCGCGCGGCCGCTGCCTTCCGCCGCATCTTCGAGCGCGCTCGCCGCGACCTGAAGCGCGAGCAACTGATCCGGCTCGGCGCCTGCCGCCGCGACCGGCATGATGCCGAACGCGATCGGATCGAACGTCGGCGCGACGAACCCGCCACGGCGACACGCGAACCCACCGGCCTCGAAGTACACCGGATCGAGCCGCCCCGCGGGAACATCGGTGATCGCGTCGACGCCGCGCTCGATGTTCGACCAATATGTCTTTAGGTCAGGTGCTCCGGGGAACACCGTCGCCATGCCGACGATCGCGACCGGTTCACGCATCGACCGTGATATCGGACGGTAGATCATCGGCTGGCGCGGCCTCGCCGCGCTCGGCGGTTCGGCGCACGAAGGCGCGCGGATCCGACGCGGTGAGGATCACCTGTGACTCGCCGCCCACCGCGCCGAGCTCCGCGAGGAGCGCCTCGATCCCGCGTTGCGGATCGATGAGGCCGATGCCACGACGCGCGTACTCGCGCTCGAGATCCGGCGATACCATACCGGCGCCCGCCCACGGACCCCAGTCGATCGACACGACGCGGCCCGCGATCGTGCGCTGCAGCGACCACGCGAGCTTGTCGAGTGCGTCGCCCGCGGCCGCATAGTCGGCCTGGCCGCGATTTCCAAACGTGCCCGAGATGCTCGAGAACATCACGACGCGCTTGACGTCCGAGCGCAGCTTTTCGACGAGCATTCGCGCGCCGGCGACCTTCGTCGCGAACACGCGCTCGAACGACTCCGGCGTCTTCTGCCGCATCAGCTTGTCTTCGAGCACGCCCGCACCGTGGATCACGGCATCGATGCGGCCGTGCTTGCGATACAGCTCCTCGATCAGCTCGCCGAACGCGGCGCTCCGAACATCGACCGCGTGATAGGTCGCGCGATCGCCGAGCGCGGCGAGCGTCTTGCGGATCTCGCGGGCCGCGAGCACGCGCGAGCATTGCTGCTCGATCTCCGCGGGCGTCGCGACGCGCTTCGCGAGCAAGCCGCGCAGCGCTCGCAGGTCGCCGGCCGAAGCGAGCGACGGATCCTCATCCACCGGGAGCGGCGAGCGGCCGACCAGCTCGATCTGGCAGCCATAGCGCCTTGCGAGGCCGATCGCGACCTTTGCGGTGATGCCGCGGGCGCCGCCCGTGATCAGGACGACCGAGCTCTCGTCGAGTCCGATGTCGCCGCTCGTCGCGAGATCCGCCGGAACAACCTGCAGCGAAGATCGCACACCGCCGACGTATCCGATCTCGACGTGCGAATCGGCCGCGTGGAGCTCGGTGTGCATGGTCGCCGCCGCATCCTCGGGGCTCGAGCCCGGTTCGAGATCGACGACGCGCGCACGAATGTTCGGCCATTCAGCCGCGACGGTCTTGATCAGACCCGCGGGTCCGCCGAGCGCCGTGCCGGTGCCGCGGCCGAGCTGACCATGCTGCGTCGCGACGAAGATCCACTTCGCGCCGGCGATCGCTGCCGCGCGGACACGCTCGAACATCTCGCGCATCGCGGTCACGCTGTCGATCACGGCGAGATCGACGAACCCGTCGATGCCTGCGAGAGGTCCCGCGGCCGCGTCGTCTTCGCGGCGCGCCTGGTCGTTGACCTCGTGCTCGATGTGCTGGACCGCGGCTTGCTCGGCAGCGAGTCGCGTCGCGAGCGCCTTCGCGATCTCGCCACCGGCGTGGATCGCGAAGCGCTTGCCCGCAAACGTCGAGTGTCCATTGATCGGCGCCGGGGTCGGCATGATCGCGAGCTGGTAACGGTTGACGGGAATCGCGACCGCGTCGGTCGCGGCGGTGACGAGCTCTTCGACTTCGCTCGCGGGCGCCGCCGCGGCCTTCGGTTCGACCTTGCCGAGACGCTCGGACAACCACGCGACGAGCGAGCGCAACGTCTTGCGAGTCGCGAGCTCCTCGACCATCGCATCGGCATCCTTCGCACCGTTCTCGACGCGCAAGCCGAGCCGCTGGGCGAGCTCGCCGATGATCTCGATCCGCTTGATCGAATCGATGCTGAGATCCGCCTCGAGATCGAGGTCGACACCGAGCGTCTCGACCGGATAGCCGGTGCGCTCGCTGACGATCGAGATCACGAGCTGCATCGGATCGATGACGATCGGTTTGGCAGGTGCCGAGACCGGCGCGGGGGCCGGAGCTTGCGGCTGCGGGACGGAGGCGACATCGATGACTCTCCCCGCGGGAGCGGCCTCGATCATCGGCGACGGTACCGAGCCGAGATACGACAGCATCACGTCGCGCTGTGCGGTGATCATCGAGCGCATCGTGCGCAGATACTCGATCACGACGCCGTCGCGAGCCGCTTCGGAATCCCCGGAGGGGGACGCGGCGGCAGATGCGGGTGCGGGCGCGACGACGGCCTCGACGACCGGCTTGGCCGGCGCGCGCTCGACGGATGCACCGGCTTGCGGGCGCGAGCTGTGTCCGTTGACGAGCCACAGCGACCCGTTGTGCTTCGCAGGCTCCTGGGACAGCTCGATGATCGCGGCATCGCGATCCCAGAACAGCGGTTCGGCATCGATCGAGACGCCGGCCGCGGCGAGCGCACCGAGCGTGCGAAGCAACTGCCGGATCCCGTGATCTCCCGTGTCACATGCGACGGCCACGTGCGGGCGATCTCCGAGGATCTCGCCGGCGAGCCGCGTCAGCACCTGACCCGGGCCCGTCTCGACGAAGATCCGCGCACCGGCGGCGTACATCGCCTCGATCTCCTGGGCGAACTGCACGGGCTTGGCGACTTGCTCCGCGAGCAGCGCACGCACGCCGTCGGGCTCGGTCGGATATGCCGCGGCGGTCGTGTTCGACCAGACCGGGATCCGCGGCGACGCAACCGCAACGCCCGCGAGGGTCTGCGCCAGCGTCTCGCGCGCACCGGCGACGATCGGCGAGTGGAACGCGCACGCGACCGGAATCCGCCGCGCCGTCAAGCCGGCGGCCGCGACGAGCGCGATCGCCTTCTCGATACCGGCGGTCGATCCCGAGAGCACGCACTGCTTCTGCGAGTTGTGATTCGCGATCACGACGTCATCGCACGCGGCGATCACCTTCACGACGACCGCTGCATCGGCGGCAACCGCGGCCATCGTCCCCGCGTCGCCACCTGCGGCCGCGAGGATCGCTTCGCCGCGCGCCTCGCTGAGCGCGAGCAATTCCGCTTCACCGAACGCGCCGGCGATGCACAGCGCCGCGAGCTCGCCGTAGCTATGGCCCGCGATCATGTCGGGCCGCACGCCGAACGATTGCATCAGCTCGGCGACCGCGAGATCGGCGACACCGAGCGCCGGTTGCGCGACGCGCGTGTCGGTCAGCGCCTCGGCCTGTGCCTTCTGCTCTTCACGCGAGAATGCCGCGCGCGGGAACATCTTCGGCGTCCACTTCGCACCGAGCTCGAGGAAGCGATGGAGTCGCGGGAACGCGATGAACAGCTCCGCGAGCATGCCGGTCTTCTGGCTGCCCTGCCCCGGGCACAAGAACGCGACCTTGCCCGCCACTTCGGCGCGCACGAACACGCCGCGCTTGTCGGTCCCGGGCGTCATCTCGCGTGCGATCGCGAGCTTGTCGCGAAGATCGGCGATGCTCTCGGCGACGATCGCGACCTGCACCGGTCCGGTTCCGGACGCGGACACCGAGCGCGCGAGGTCACGCAGCTTCGGTTCCGCAGCGAGGAGCCGTTGCACGCGTTCGATCGCCGCGACGGCCATAGCGCGATCCGTGCCCCGGAACAGCAGCAGCTCCGCCGGCCACGCCGTCTGCGCGCTCGCCGGATCGGCACCGCGATGCGAGCTCAGCACGGCGTGGAAGTTCGCGCCGCCAAATCCGAACGCGCTGACCGCGGCCACGCGGTGTTCGGCGACCCACGGCTGCGCCTGATCGAGGAACACGAACGGGCTCGTCTCGCGATCCCACGCAGGGTTCGGCTTCTTGATGTTGAGCGTCGGCGGCAACACGCCGTGATGGATCGACAGCGCCGCCTTGATCAGGCCCGCCATGCCGGCGGCACACTTGGTGTGACCGATCTGCGACTTCACCGAGCCGAGCACGCAGTTCGCCGGCGTCGCGCCGGCCTTCGTATAGACCTCGGTCAGCGTCGCGAGCTCGGTGCGATCGCCGACGACCGTCCCGGTGCCGTGCGCCTCGACGAGCCCGACTTGCGCGGGCGACACGCCCGCCCTGCGATACGCGCGATCGAGCGCGCGCACTTGGCCTTCTTTGCGGGGCGCGGTGAGCCCGAGGCTCTTGCCATCGCTCGCACCGGCGACCGCCTTGATCACGGCGTAGATCCGATCGCCGTCGCGCTCCGCGTCCGCGAGCCGCTTCAGCACGATGCACGCGACACCTTCGCCGAGCACGATGCCGTCGGCGTTCGCGTCGAATGTGTGGCACTGCCCGGTCGGCGACAGCGCATGCACGCTCGAGAACAACAGATAGTCGTTGATGCTGTTGTGCAGATCGGCGCCGCCGCACAGCACCATGTCGCTCGATCCGGCGACCAGCTCCTTGACGGCCATGTCGACGGCCGCGAGCGATGCCGCGCACGCTGCATCGACCGTGTAGTTGACGCCGCCGAGGTCGAGCCGGTTCGCGATCCGTCCCGCGATCACGTTCGACAGCACGCCGGGGAACGAGTCTTCGGACAACGTCGGCAGCGCGCCGTCGAGGCCCGCCGGCAACGTGCCTACATAATGAGGGAACAGCGCGCGGAAGCTGTACGCGCTCGATAGATCGGTGCCGGCTTCGGCGCCGAAGATCACCGCGGTGCGCTCGCGATCGAACGCGCGGTCTCCGTAACCCGCGTCGTGGAGTGCGCGCCTCGCGATCTCGAGCGACAGGAGCTGCACGGGCTCGATCGCCGCGAGCGACTTCGGCGGAATGCCGAACGACAGCGGATCGAACGTGATCTCGTCGAGGAAACCGCCCCACTTCGAGGGGGTCTTCTTGCCGGCGTCTGCGCCGGTCGCGTTCGGATCGTAGTAGGTCTCGGCGTTCCAGCGATCCGCGGGCACTTCGCGGACCGAGCTCTTGCCGGAGACGATGTTCGACCAGAACGTCTCGGTGTCCGGCGCGCCCGGAAAGATCGCCGCGAGCCCGATCACCGCGACATCGGTACCGCCAACGCTCTCGGAGGCGACTTCGACGCCGTCGGAGGCGGCGGCGACGAGCTCGGTGCTGCCCGCACTCACATCGTCGTGAAGCTCGGCGATGGAGAGAGTGCCTTTGCGCAGCGCCGCGACCTGTCCGATCATGTACATGCCCTCGCGCTGTTGCGTCGCCGCGTCGACCGAAGAGACGACCTCGCCTTCACGCTTGAGGCCCTTCGCGGCGATCCGCAGCCGCCCGAGGTTCAGTTGCTCGAGCCTTGCCCACATCTCTTTGGTCGCCACGCCGGCCTCCTCTAGTAGATGCTTCTCGCGCTCGAACGCCTCGGCATATTCGGTATCCGCACACCGTGTCGAATGCCCGGGTGACGTCTCGAGCAACACGGTCCGCTCGCACGCGATCGCGGCCGCCTGAAATCCTGGTTCGATCGCGCCCGCCGCGACCGCCTCGTGCGTGAACAGATACGCGGTGCCCATCAGCACGCCGACGCGCGCGCCGCGTGCCGCGAGCGGTGCGGCCATGGTGGCGACCATCGCGGCCGAGCGCGCATCGTGAATGCCGCCCGCGAACAACACGCTGAGCTCGGCGGGCTTGTCGTGCGCGAGCAAGCGCACGAGCTGCTGCTCCCACAGTGCGAAGCTCGTGCGCGGACCGACGTGGCCGCCGCACTCGCTGCCTTCGAACACGAAGCGCCGCGCACCGTCGCGCAAGAACAGATCGAGTAAGCCCGGCGAAGGCACGTGCAGATAGGTCGCGGTGCCCTGCGCCTCGAGCGGGCTCGCTTGCGACGGTCTGCCACCGGCGATCAGCGCGATCGGCGGCGCGATGTCGCGCAGTACGGCGAGCTGCTGTTCGCGGATCTCCGGCGGCACGAAGCCGAGAATGCCGACGCCCCACGGCCGATCGCCGACGAGCCTGCGCGTCTCGCTCAGGAGCTCGCGGACTTCGGTGCCCGTCATCAAGGTCAGCGCGAGGAACGGCAAGCCACCGCCGGCGGCGACCGCCTCGGCAAACCGAGCGCGATCGCTGACGCGCGACATCGGGCCTTGCGCGATCGGATATTTCAACCCGTGAGCCTGTGCGAACGGCGAGCCCGGCGCGAGTGGGCGATGCTGTGCCGCGAGTGCGAGGTGCTGTGCGATCGAAGCGCGGATCCCGCGCACAAGCTGTCCCGCGGTGACGAACCGTTGTGCGAACGCCTTCGCGAACGCGGCATCCTGGCCGAGCGGCAACAGGCACTTCACGAGATCGTCGCCACCGAGCCGCGCGCGAACCTGCGCGGCGTCGAGCCCCGCCTGCTTCGCGACCGGCAGATCGGGCCGCGTGAACACGCGATGACCGCCGATCAGTGCCGTCTCGCTTCCGTCCATCGCGGCGATCGCGGCTTTGACATTGCCGGGCAGCGATGACTCGCGGACGAGCGCGAGCTGCGTGTCGAGCACGACACCCGCTGCGCCACCGGCGACGCACGCCGCAGCCGTGTGCTCGCCGATGCCGCCTTGCGCCCACACAGGCACGGACAGCTCGGCGACCAAGCGCTGCACGAGCACGAATGTGGTTTCATCGCCGACGAGACCACCGGCCTCGAACCCCTTCGCGATCACGCCGGCGGCGCCGGCTGCGATCGCGGTACGCGCCGCTTCGAGCGAGGTCACTTGCGCGATCACGGTCCGCGGCTTCCAACGCGCGACTTGATCCGCCGCCGTTACGATCACGACCGTGGCTTGCGCCGGCAGCTCGTCGATCGCGCAGCCTTCGGGAATTCGCACGCCGAACGTGCGGCCGCCATGACCGAGCGCGCGGAGAGCGCGCTGGGCGGCCACCGGATCGCGACCTACATCGAGCACGCCGAGCGCGCCCGCATCATTGATCGCCGTGACCAAACCTGCATCGGGCCGCTCGAGCGGGCTGATGCCGATGACCTGCGGGACCCCATCGCCTGCATTAAAAACTACCGACATGCGACGACGTGCACGGTAACAATCCCACCGCTGCGAGGTCGAGCCATTTCGTATTGCATCTGAATGATCTCGCTAACATGTACGCAAGTTGCGCATGTTTCCGCTGACGCAGGGCGCCACATGCGTAGTCGAGTAAGCTCGCTAACCCGTGAAAGTCGCGATCGAGCACGTATTTGGCAGCATCACCTGCCCGGAATACGAGGATGTCTACTTCGACGAATCTTTCAACGCAGCGGTGGGCGATGCCCTGGAGCTCGGACGCAAACTGCTGCGTCTCGACCGCAGTGCTGAACGAATCGTGCGCCATGTTTGTTACGAACCGAAGCGCGATCCCGACAGTCCGGCAGGTCAGGCGTTCGGGAGCTCGCGCGCGAGCTTCATCGAAGAGCTCGACTACGACGTTCGCGCGCGACGCGGCCGATGGAAGACGATCCCGAACATGTTTCCCGAGCGTGTTCGCAACGCGGGCACGATCGAGATCGTCGAGGCGCCCGAAGGCGTTCGCAGGATCGTGCGCGGCGAGGTCAAGGTCTCGATGTTCGGCTTCGGCGGAATCATCGAGCGCATGATCGTCGCGGAGATCGAGAAGAGCTATGCGAGCACCGCGAAGCTCACGACCGAGTGGATCGCGAACCGGCGCGGCTCGTGAACACGACCGTGTTGGTCTGCTGATCCGGATGCGGCAGCTGCCATGCGCGCGCGACGGATCCCGCTCCGATCGCCTCGCAATCGGAGAACCCGGCGCCGCGCAGCTCGCCGAGGACAGCTTCGCGCGTTCGCGCATCGCGCTCGAACGTGCGGCCGCCGGTGAAGCGCTTCATCGCGGCTTCGAGCGCGCGCCCGACCGCGCCCGGCGCTGGCTCTTCACTCTGCGGCACGAGATCGAAGACGAAGCGTAGCTCGCCCGCTCGCTCGGCGAGCGCGCGCACCTTGGCGAACAAGCTCCGCCGCGCTTCCGCTGCGAGATACATGAGCAGCCCTTCGGCGATCACGAAGACGGGCTCGCCGGCAGCCACGAACGGCTCCAGCGCCACGGTCTCGAGATCGCCGTCGATCAGATGCAAGCCGGGTCGCGCGAGCACGGCCCGGCCTTCGGTGGTGCGCTCGAGGAGCTCGCGTTTGCGTGCGATCACGCGCGGCAGATCGATCTCCGTGTAGTCGACGCCTGCATCGGCGCTCACCGCGGCACCTCGTCGCGACAGGCCCGCGGCAAGCTCGACGACGCGGCGCACGCCCGAGGCACGCAGCAGGTGATCGATCATCGTGTGGCGATGCAACAGCGCGTACCGCAGCGGTGACCCGCCGCGCTTGAACATGCTGGCCGCGGCGAGCGCCGCATTCGTCACGTCGTAGACGCGCTTTGCTTCAGTGGTCGCGAACAGCTCGGCGCACGCGAGACCGCCCCACGACCACACCTGAGATGTGTAGAGCGCGGTGACCGAGAGATCGCCTTCCATCGCCGACTAGGATACACGCCTGGGAACGCTGTCCGCTTTGACAACTCATCCGGAACCCGGACGCGAGAATGCTCAGGATCTCGTGACTCCGCGGTTGTCGACGTTGTCAAAGTTGACACCGTCCCCAGCTCGCGGAAACAGCGCGCCCGCCGCGATGACCGCGACGATGCACAGCACGGCCGCGATCAAGAAATGACCGGCGTAGCCGAGTGCCGCGGCGGAAAATCCGCTCACCGTCGCGGCGAGGCCCGTCGCGATCACGACCGCGCTCGCCTGCACGGTGTAATCGGTCGCGCTGGTCTCGGTGACGCTCCAATCCATCATGCATGTGAACAGCGCCGCGGTCGCCATGCCGCTCGCGAAGTGCTCGACGCCGCACCACACGTAGAGCTGCGGGCGACTCGGATGGATGAACGCGAGGTACACGTATCCCGCGACGGTGAGGACCTGGCCGATGCCGAACCCGACGAGGGCACGGCGCCGGCCGATCCTCGTCACGAGCGCGCCACCGACGAGCGCACCGAGCATGCCCGCGATGAACCCGACCGTCCCGAGCATCCAGCCGACGTCCGACATCGACAGATGTTGATCGACGAGGAACGGCCGCAGCATGCCGGTCGCGAACGCTTCTCCCGCCTTGTAGATCACGATCAGCGCGATCAGCCGCCACGCGCCGGGGCGCCGCAGGAAGTGACTGCGCGGCTGTTCGCTCATGACGGGAACGACCGGCGCCTCGCGGGTCGCGAGCACCGGCACGCTCGACAACGCCGTGAGCACCGCGAGTGCCGCGAACGTCCCGCTCTGCCCGAGCTCGTCGTGAAGCCCGAGCAGGACGCCGCCGCCGATGATCATGCCGACCCGATACCCGGCGACCTGCAGTCCATTCGCGAACCCGCGCTCGGCCGGCGGCAAGATATCGACCGCCATGCCGTCGGTCGCGATGTCCTGGGTCGCGGCGATCAGATTCAGCACGACCATCGCCACCATCAGTGCGGGCACCGACTCCGCGATCGGCGCGAGCGCGAGCGTCGTCAACACGATGACGCCGGCGAGCTGCATCGGCAGGATCCACGATCGCCGCCGGCCGAGGCGCGGCCACCACCGGCGATCGACGACGGGCGCCCACACGAACTTGAGCGCCCACGGCACCGCGAGCAGCGACGTCAGCCCGATCTCGCCGAGCGAGTACCCGCGCGTCCGCAAGATCACCGGAAGCGCTTGCGTGAAGAAGCCGAACGGCAAGCCCTGCGCGAAGTACAGCGACCCGAGCAGCACGAACCGCCGGATCATCGCGTCGCGTGCCGCGGTCACCCGCTAACGATACAGCGACTCAGTGACAGCGCGAGCCGGTCGGCGTAAAGCAGTTGTCGCGGACCCCGGAGACACCGAAGGTCGAGTCGCCGACATTCGTACGCACCGTCAGCAGGATGTTGCGCCACGAAGCTCGGTAGCCGTGGTCGAGCGCCCACACGATCTTCGCGATCGCCGGCGCGGCGAACTCGTTCGCATCCGCGGACACCTCGACGACGCTCGACATGATGTCGAGCTTGGCCCACGAGTCACCTTTACCGTGGAGGATCGGCTTGACGTAGTACTCGTAGCCGAGGCAGCCGCCGTAGAGGAAGATCTGGTAGGTGCCGGGATACGTCGGGCGGGCCCAGAAGTCGCTCGCGCCGAGCATCGAGTGACCGTCCCACGCGACGATCTCGTGCTCCGTCAGCGCCTTCTGGAAATTCGCGAAGTGGCTGAAGTCATCGAGACCCGAGAACACTTTCGGTGAGTACAGATCGATCTGGACGGTCGTCCCGTTGACGACCTTCTCGAACCGTTCGCCGAGCGGCGCGGTGACCGACTTGTAGCCGGCCGCTGCGAGCCAACCGGAATAGCGCTTCATGTTGCGCATGCCGGTCTCGTTCTCGGTGATCGGGCCGTCGTCGATCTCACCGAACATGATCACGGCGGTCAGCTTCTTGTCTGCGACGAGCTGATCGAACTCGGGGTAGACCGTGCTCGTCGTCTTCGAGGCGGTCTTCGAGATCGTGACCTTGAGGTCCTGCAGCGGGATCTTGCAGCTCGTCTGCTCGGGCTCCCAGCGGTACCAGTAGACCGATTCGTCGAGACCGATGTGGTCGTCGTCATCCGCGCAGGTCTTCGCCGCATCCTTGAACACGCTGAACGGCTTCTGCGGCACCGGCGCGGTGAACGAATCACCGACCTTCGGATTCTTCGAGGCCGCGAACAGCAACACCGTGTTGAGGCCGCGCAGGCGCCAGTGCTTGAGCGTCGCACCGGCAGGAACCTTGTTCTGCGCGTACCACGTGGTGCCGACCAGCCACTCGGCGCGATCCTTCGCCGTCGCGTCTTCCGCGAGCGACTCGATGTACATCGTGCCCTTCTTGCGGAAGTACGTCATCGCGAACTGGCCGATCGTCGCGGGCGCGTCCGGCAGCTGATAGGCCTGCCCGGCGACATCGCCTTCGAGATCGATCTCGACCTCGGTGCCGTCGGGATTCAAGTAGGCGGAGTCCTCCTTGCCATCGTTCTCCATGTTCCCGAGGAACGGGTTTGGGTCCGCGCTCGGCTCTTGTGCCGCGCAGCCGATCACGAGTGAGGTCAGCGAAAATAAGCCAAGGGTCCGCATGCGCGCGGACCCGAGCAATGACCACGCCAGTGGGCAGCGCGAGCTACTTCGAGGACTTACGCGACTTCTTGCTGGCTACTTTAGCTGCCGGCCGCTTGGGCGGTCTGGCCGGCCGGCCCGCTCCATTGACCTCTGCTTCTAGCTTCTGCGGTCCGAGCTCGGTGGGGCCGTAGTGGTCCCACTCGCCGTAGCCCCCGACCGCGACCCACTCGCGACCGCTCGGCAGCGGCAAGACGCGGCTGTATGCATCTTTGGCCGGCTCGAACATCGGAACCGCGTCCTCGAGCTCGAGCTTGGTGTCGTAGATCGCGAAGCACTTGTTGCGACTGTCGCTCGTGAGGAACCGCGAGCCGAGGCGGCCGAGCGACATCGCGGTGCCGTCGATCGAGGCCATCTTGCCCGACGGGTCGAACACGGCGAGTCGATCCGCCGAGCTATCGAACTTGAGCGCGCGCCGGCGGACGATCGTCATCACATGACCGGTCTTGAGGGCGGCGACGCCGAAGAACCGGTGATCCGCGGGTGCCGCGATCTCGCGCACGACGCGGCGCTCGCCGATGTCGACCTGCGCGAGCCGTGCTCCTTCGCCGAGCCACAACGTGCGTCCGTCCTGCGGATCGAAGATCGCGGGGTTGTAGACCGGCCCGTCGGGCTTCTGGCCTTCGATCCGGCCGAGCGCAGCGCCGGTCGCGGCGTCGAGCACGAGAAACGGCTTGCGACCATCGTCGCTGACGACCAACCACTTGCCGACGAACAGCATGGTGCTGATCGAGCCCTTCGCCTCGGCGCGAACGACCGTGTTGTTGCGATCGTGAATCGTCAACGCGCCGTCATCCCACGCGAGATATCGGCCATCGAGCGTGAATCGAAACCCGGTCTGCGCCCCCTGCTTCTGACCGGTGCGCAGGTCGTAGCGACTGCCGTTGTAGATCACGGCGCCCTCTCCGGCGATCTCGATGTTTGCTACCTCCGCAGACTTCTTCTTTGCGGCGTAGCGATGAAGGTGGACGAGCTTGGTCACAGCTTCGCCGGGATCCAGAAATCTCGAGGATAGATGCGATACAGCGTCGCGTCTTTCCCGACGGTCGCGTGCAGATAGTCCTGATACGCGGTGAGTTGTTTGTCCGGCCCGATCACGAAGTAGACGCCTCCCTGGTCGATCTTACCGTACCCGGGCAACACCTTCCCGTAGACCGCCTCCATCCGCGCAAATAACGTGTCCGCGAGATCGCCACGCTTCGCGAGGTCGAGCAGCCGGCTCCGGAACGTCTTGACCATCTCCGGAGTCAGATTGTCGACGAGATCCGCGGCCATCGAGCCGGCGCGCGCTTCGAAGCCATTCGCGATCCGCGAGTTGAAGGAGGTCGCGACGGCGTAGCGCGCGATGTTCGAATCCGGCTTCGCTTTGCGGAGCTCGCCGATCACGAACCGCAGCGTCTGCGGCAACAGCGGACAGCGCTCCGCGTAGTAGTCGAGCACCCCGACGTTCAATCGTGGATGCAAGCCGTTGGAGTATGCGAGGCCCGCGGCCCACGTCTTCATGAAGATCGAGTGAGCGCCGTGACCGGTGAACAGATTGGACGTCAGGTAATCGAGCACCGCATCGTCCTTGCTGTCGCGATACTCCGTCGACTTGACGAGGTTCAAGAACACGCCGCTCGAGGTCGCAGGCGCGTAGAACCCGACGAACCGCGGATCTTTCGCCGCCGGCTCCCGCTCGCGCAGCCGCTCGTGAAACAGCTTGGTGGCGGCAGCGGCGTGGACCGGCGCAGTTTGTGTGACGGGGAGCTCGGTCGCGAGCTTCTCGACGTCTGCGGCGAGCGCCTGTTGCGAGGCGGTCGAGCCGACCTCCACGACGCGCGCACGATTGCCTTGCACGAGCGCGACCCGGATCGTCTCGAGCTTCGCGAGCGCCGCCGGTGCGCCGAGCTTGAGATCGTGCGCCATCTGGCGGCACAGATAGCTCCAGTCCGCGGCGAGCGAGTTGTCCGGAAGATCGGACACCAGCAGCGACAGATCTTTGCCGGCATCGCGCGCGAGTGGCTTGGCTTTGTCCGAGAGCTTGTTCGCCGCGTCGAGCCAACGGCCGAGCTTTTGCGATTTCGGCTTCACTCCCCGCCCGGGGTTCTCGCCCGTGTGCGCGAGCAGCTTCGCGAGCTCGCCGAGGTCCGCGCGCGACAGGGTCTTCGCGTCGGCGAGCACCGTGAGAAATGCGACGGCCTCCGCGGAGACTTTCGGATCGCGCGGATCTTCGAACATCCAGCGCAGGCGATGCAGGTCGTGCGCTTGTGTCAGGAACGAGGCGGTGTGCGCCTGCAGTCCGTCTTCGAGCCACCACGCGTCGCGCGGATCGTCGACCCAACCTTCTTCGGCACCGAGCATCCGCTGATGGAGTGCGGTGAGCTGCTGATCGACGAGATCGCGCAGTCGCGGGAGGTTCTCGATCCGCCAGTCAGGTGAGAATGCGACCCGGCGCATCCACGCGAGTGCGTTCTTCGTCTCGGTCACGCCGTTGCCGGCGCCGGCGATCACGAGCTCGGTGCGCATCGTGCGCGGGTTACCGATGTAGTAGACCGAGAGCTCGAGGACTTCCTTGCGCAGCCGCTCGCGCATCTCGTCCGCGGCGACCGGCTTGCCGTTCTCGATCACGCCCGCGTCGCTGAGGAGCGATGGGAACGCGGCGAGGAACATCTGGTCGTCGGCGGGAACCGCGTCGGCCAAACGAAACGCGAGTTGGACGCGCGAGCTCGCCATCGAGTCGAACGTCGAGACGAACGTGTCGACCGGACCGAGCTTACCGGTCGTGTACTTGAGGTTATCGTCGAGAGTCATCGGCGGCGTCTCGACGAGCGTAGGCAAGCCGAGCCCGTGCTGCGAATCCTCGAGCTTCTTGGTCTCGGCGTCGTAGTCCTGCTGGTAGCGCGCGAGCGTCGCCGCGGCATCGGGCGTCCCGTACTGCTGCGAAAGTCGCGCGAGCTCCGAGTCGACGCGCTGCTTGTGCTCGTTATCGAGCTGCGCGCGCTTTGCCGGGCTCGGCTTGGCGGCGACACCGAACGGAGTCTCGAGCAGGCCCCACGCGCGCAGCCGATCACGCCAAGGATTCGCTGGGCCCGCGAGGATCGTCTCGACCTTCGCGAGTGCGGGACGCATCGTCACCGACTTCTTGAAGCCGGCCGTCTTCCCGAGCATGTGGAGGTGATCCATCCACGCCGAGCTCGCACCGCGGAAGCCAAAACCCGGCGGCGAGTCGAGGAACTTGTTGAGCCGGCGCCGCAGATCGACGACGCGGCTCTGGACACGCTGATCGAACGCGACGAGCTCGGGTGAGCCGTCCGGGAGCTTCGCGATGTGCTCGAGCTCCGCGACGACGAGTGCGCGGACGTCGGCGATCGTATTCTCGTCGAGCTTGTCGGCCTTGACGCCCGACAGTCCGATGTAGACCGGCTCGCCCTGATCGTTAGACGCGAACGACCACACGCCACTCGCGCCGAGGTCCATCGTGCGGGTCTTGCTATCGATCAGCTTCTTGTAGAGGTTCGTGCTCTCGTCGCCGGCGACGGCATCGAGAAATAATCCGAGCAGCGTCCGCTCTGCATCGTCGAGCTGCCGCGCGGCGGGCCATGCGAGCAGGACGGGACCGGGATTCGTGGTGTCGCTGTAGGGATAATCGACGACCTTGATCGTACCTGTGGGTGCAGGTGCAGGCTTCGGCAGATCGGCCTCGCTCATCGCCTTGCCGCTGCGGCCCATCTCCTTCTCGAGGATCGCGCCCGTCCGTTCGAGCACGCTCGCGAGCGTCATCGAAGATGGAAACGCGCCGACCATGCCCATGTTCGCGAGGTGATACGCGGCGAGATGAAACCGACGGATGTCCTCGGGCGTCATCGTGCGAATCGCGTCGGGAAAGCCACCTGATTCGAGCGCGAGTGGGTGCACGGGTCCGTAGACCAGCGCGCCGGCACTGCGCCACAGGCTATTTTCAGGGCTCTCGTACGAGCGAACCATCTCGTTATAGACGGTGCCCTTCTCCTCGAGATGCAGCTTGCCGTCGTCGCCCTTATCGACGCCGAAGTTCCGCACCTCGCGGCGGATCTCCTCGTCGGTGTAATCGGGGTTGAGCAGGGCGTCGAGGTGGTTCTCGAACACCGGCCAGTAGACGTCTTGGCCGGCGACGGTGTGAAAGTGATAGGCGGTCCGCCACTGCGCGGTGAACGCCGACGATTCAGCCAGCGACATCGCCTCGCTGCTGCCGAGCTTGCGACCGCGGTCGCCTTTGCCGAGCAGCAGGTGCTCCTGCGTGTGGGGCTCGCCTTTGTCCGAGGTCGGGAACGTCGTGACCCAGATGAAGCCCTGCGGCGCAGATTCGATCCGCAGGTAATCGAACACGAAGCCGGTCTTGTCGTGGATGAAGCGTCCGCCGACCGGCTTGTCGGCGTCGTCGAGATAGATCGCGGCGGCGGTGAAGCCTTTGGTCTTCGTGCCCTCTGCGAGCTGGTCGAGTGTCACGTCGGCCGGCGCGGCGCTGGCGCTACTCGATCCGGAACCACCACCGGGCGCCGGAGCGACGGGGGCCTTCGCAGCGGAGGGCGGGCAGCAAGCGGCGATCACGATGAGGAAAAGACCGAAAAGAGGGTGGCCGTGCATCGGGGCCGAACTCTACTCCGTTTCGGGATCGCGACGCTTCCGGCCGTGCGTGCTCGGCGACCCGAGCGAATCGTCAGACGTGAAGGATGCTCTCCAAGGATTTGCCCACTGACCAGCTGTCCCGATTTGACTCGGTCCTTGCCCTCTTGCCGTTGCTCGTCAGCTCGACTTCAGGGCTTTGATCCGATCAGCGATCCGCATCCTCATTGGGGGGAAATGCGCTTCCTTCTCGAGCTTCTCCTTCACATCTGGCGATTCGATCCGACCGCCGAGCACGATCGCGGATAGAGCATCGTGCGTGCCCGGATGCGTGCATGCGCCCTCCGGGACTTGGAGTCGCGCGACGTGCGTCGTCGACGATTCGACCTGCACGCCAGGTCCTCGGCGCTCTGCAACAGCTGGCAAGATCGTGTCGATGCGCGAGGTCAGCGCCCCTCGCGTCTCTCCCGGTGAGAGCATGTTGGACCTCTGTCATCGAGTTTATTCGGGCGATGGTGTGGGCTCTGGGCATGCCGAAATCTTGGGTCCTCGCCGCCCTGTTGTTCGCGGCCTGTAGTTCAGATCATGCGAGCACGCCCGATGCCGGCGTAGCGATCGACGCAGCCCCTGACGGGCCGCCCGCGTTTGTCGAGGCTCCGCATGGCACCGTGCCGGAGGTCGTCTCGATCGGTGGCTCGGTGCTCGCGACCCCCAAGATCGTTCCGATCTTCTTCACGGGTGATGACGTGACGCAGGCCCAGATCGAACAATTCCTCGGAATGCTCCCCGGATCTTCGTATTGGCACGCGACGACGAGCGAGTACGGGGTCGGTGATCTCGGCATCGGCGCGACGATCGTGACGACCGATGCGGTCCCGGCGACCGACACGGCGCTCGAGGCGTGGCTCGCATCCAAGCTCGACGGCACGCACGCGGGCTGGACGTTCGATGCAAACACGATCTACTCGGTGTTCTTGCCCGCGGGCGCGGTGCTCCAGACACAGTTCGGTCGGAGCTGCCAGGCATTCGGCGCGTATCACTCCGAGGTCATGCGAACGGGCTCGCCGAACGTCGTCTACGCACTCATGCCGCGCTGCGGCGGCGGGATCGAATCGCTGACCGTGGCCACGAGCCACGAATTTGTCGAAGCCGCGACCGATCCGCTGCCGTTCTCCGCAGGCGCCTATCAGGATCTCGATGCCGATCATCGGATCTGGGGGATGACGCCCGGAGCCGAGCTCGGCGACATGTGCGAGTACCTAGGGAACGCGAGCCAGCAGATCGTCGGTTCGTTCTTCGTTCAGCGCACGTGGTCGAATGCGTCGGCGAAAGCCGGTCACGATCCGTGCGTGCCGGTGCTCGCGACGCCGTATCAGGCAGCGGCCCCGATGTTCGCCGAGGACATCACGATCGACGATGGTCAGGGCGGGACGCTGACGACCAAGGGCGTGCAAATCGCACTCAACACGTCGAAGACGATCGACATCGCGCTGTTTAGCGATGCGCCGACCGCAGATTTCTCCGTACGCGCGGCGAGCTTCGGCGGAGGCGGCGGTGCCGCGGAGCTGACGTTCGCGTTCGACAAGACCAGCGGCCACAACGGCGACATCTTGCACCTGACGATCACGCGCAAAGCGAATGGTCAGGGTGGCAGCGAGTTCGTGCTCGCGATCGGACCGCAGGGCGGCGCGAGCTCACTGTGGTGGGGCGCGGCCGCGAATTAGAGTCCACGAAACTCACGCGTGCCCCGTGGAGGGCAGACGATACGAGCGAGCCGGCCCCGGGTCGCTTCATCGGTGCGATCCGAGCCGTGGTAGTGAACAGGAGGCCATGGCGAATGACGACGAGCTCGCGCAGACCGCGACCGCGCCGAAGAGGTCGGCGCAGCCGGAGGCCGCACCGCGCGCGATGCTCGGGCGCTTCAAGCTGGCCGGGATCTTGGGCCAAGGCGGCATGGGCATCGTGTACGCGGCATTCGATCCGGAGCTCGAGCGCAAGATCGCGCTGAAGGTGCTTCGCAAGGCTGGTGACGATGATGCGCGTGCCCGGTTGCTGCGCGAGGCGCGCGCGATGGCAAAGCTCTCGCATCCAAACGTGATCAGCGTGTTCGAGGTCGGATCGGCGGACGGCGACGATTTCGTCGCGATGGAGCTCGTCGACGGCGAGACGCTCGGCGATTGGGTTCGGAGTGCGCGTCGGGATACGCGGGCGATCATCGCCGCGTTCATCGCGGCCGGGCATGGGCTTGCGGCCGCACACGGCGCAGGGCTCGTTCACCGAGACTTCAAGCCAAGCAATGTGCTGCGGAGCCGGACAGGCAAGATCGTCGTCACCGATTTTGGTCTGGCGCGTACGGCCGAAGCGCAGGACGGCGCGAGCTCCGGCGAGCCCGCGATCGCCCGACCGCTTGCGATGCACACGGAGACCGGCGCGATCCTCGGAACGCCGGCGTACATGGCGCCCGAGCAATGGACCGCCGGCACGATGACAGCGGCCACCGATCAGTTCGCGTTCTGCGTCGCGCTGTGGGAGGCGCTCGCCGAGGAGAGGCCGTTTGCCGGGGCCACGTTTCACGAGCTGCGAGCGGACGTGCTCGCAGGATCGCCGCGCGCGATGGACAAGATCCCGCGACCGCTCCGCCCGATCCTGCGCCGTGGACTCGCGACCGATGCAGCCCAGCGGTGGCCGAGCATGACCGCGCTCTTGGCGGTTCTCGAACCCCGAGGACGAGGGCCATGGCTCGCCGGCGGCGCGGTCCTACTCGTCGCTGCGATCGCCGTGACCGCGGTCCTGCGCTCGCACGAGCAAGCCGACGATTGTTCGCCACCCGCGCTCGATCCGGACCGTGTCTGGTCGGCGCCTCGCGTGGTCGCGCTCGCGATGCGCGATCCCGGTGCGGCCAAGCTCGTCGACAGTGACGTTTCGGCCTGGCGCGCATTGCGCTCGCGGACGTGCGCCGAGCCACCCAAGGATCGCACACCGAAGCTCGCATGTCTCGATGGCACTCTCGCGAGGATCGATGATGCGGTCGGCTCCGCGCTCGCGGACAGCGCGAGTGTCGATACCGATGGTCTCGCGGTCGAGCTCGTCGATCCGGTACTATGTGATCGCACGACACCGCCTCGGCTGACTCCGCTGACCCCCGAGCTCTCCGCCATGTTTCAGCTCGTGCGCCATGCTCGGAACGGAGACGCGCCGCTCACTGCCGAGGAGCTCTCGCGCGCCGATCGCATGTCGTCGCCGTGTGCTCGGTCCGTCCGGAATCTGGAGCGCCTCGGCGAGCACACGTGGTGGAATCTCGGCCTTGGACGTCGCGACATCGACTCGGTGCGCGACGTCGCGGCCCATTGTGATGACGATCAGATCCGCGCGGAGATCGCGGTTCGCGACGCCGACCTCGAGAGCGACCCGGCGCGAGCCGACGCGGCGGTCGCGCGGTTTCCGCAGGCCGACCTGCGCGCAGCGATCGCAGCGATTCGCGCACGGCGCGCGCGCCAGGCTAGCCAGTGGGATCTCGCCCGCGCCGGATCCGAGCAAGCGATCGAGCTCTATGGCATCCGCCACCGCACGCGCGCGCAGGTGAGTCAGGTCGTCGAGCTGTCGGCGGTGCTCCTCCAGCTTGGCCGCCGCGAGGATCTCGATCGGTTCCGCGAGCTGTCGAGAACGTGGCGACCATTCGCGCGCGGCACCGATCGAGCTGAGCTCGACAAGCAAGGGCTCCAACTACGCTGGCATCTCGGCGACCTCGCGGCCGCGGATGCGGAGCTCGATCGATTGGGCGTACCCCCGCCATCCACGCTCTCGGCGGGCACTCAGCTTGATTCGATGATCGGTGTAACCGGGGAGGTCGTAGACCGATCGGGCGCGCCGGTCGCGAATGCGACCGTGATCAGTGGTGAGCCGCTCGTCGGTGACGCTGTGACCGCCGGGATGCAGCTATACACGACCGGCAGGCGATCAGCGCACACCGGTCCGGACGGCAGGTTTTCGGTCGGGTTTGCACACGGAGCGATCGTCGCGCAGTCTGGCACCTTGCGCTCTCGGCCAACGATGGTGGCGCCGCACGTCCGGCTCGTCCTCGAGCCGACGACTCGCATCGAGGGATCCGTCGCGCTCGGAACCACGCCCGCGAGCCGGATCTGGGTGGTCGCGCACGGGACGCTGGATGCCGCCTCACAGGATGTCGTCGTGGTCGCGCCGGTGCGCGCGGATGGTTCGTTTCACCTCGATGGTCTGCCACGGGGCCGGCTCGTGATCGGCGCGGTCGACAGCGGCGGTCTCGGCGTGGGATCCCGACCTCAGCAAGTGATGGTCGACGGCGAGCATCTCTCCGGCATCACGTTGGCGTTGACGCCGCCGCTCTACGTGATCGGCCGGAGCACGGACCTCTCGGCACCCGAGTCCGCGATGCTCTGGATCTTCTCGAAGTTCGATCCGGTCCCACATCCCAAGCTCTCCTCGCTGCTCGGCCGAATGGGGGGATCCGCCGATACGGTGAAATTCGTGACCGCGCAGAAGCTCGATCTCGACCACGTGGCCCCCGAGCTTGCGGGCAGGGTGCAGGCGGATGACGTGGTCGCGCTGATCCCGGACCGACCCGAGGGTGAGACCGTTCTATGCGGGATCGGCTTTGCCAGGAAGCAGATCGCGAGCGCGAACGCCGGGCTCACCGCGATCGGTAGCGCGGTCCTCGACGAGCAGCTCGCCTGCATCCACGTCGATGCTACGCAGTCGGTCGTGACGCTCGCGCTGCCCCCGTTGCGCAAGCTCGAAGCGAAGTGAATCGCGGACCCGTCCATTGGACGGCCGCGAACTAAGGCGCGCGACTCGCGAGCCAGCGATCGGTGCGATCTGCGGCGGTGACGAGCGCTGACATGAGGGCGCGCTGCCAGCCGGGCTGCGGCTTGGTCGGAAACAGGAGCTCCTGGAACCGGTCCTGGCCTTGCTTCGAGATCTTGAACAGGCCTTTGACGCCGCGCTGGTCGGAACCCGAGCGCCACCCGGTCGTATGGTCCTGCTTCTTCATGCGGCGCAGGATCTCCGCGTGATAGCGGAAGCCGAGCTTGTTCATCTGCGCTTGATCGACGCCGACGGTGATGAAGGCCTCGCGCAGCGTCATGCCGCTCGCGATCATCTCGAGCTGCATCTTGGTCTGGAACCACCACAGAGCGAGCGCCTCGCGATCGGAGAGCCCGGCAAGGACGTCGGGAAGTGCGAGGACGCCGAGCCCGACGTGGCGCGCTTCGTCGCGTTCGAAGTAATAGAGGAGCTCGCTGAGCACGGGCTCGAGCTTGGCGTCTGCGATCATCTTGAACATCACGACGGCGGTGCTCTCGACGAGGAGCTGCATGCCGACGACCTTGTACAAAGATTTTCGGTCTCGAGGAGCTCGACGAGCACGTGCCGGCTCCAGCCGCCGAGCTTGTTGATCGGAATGCCGGCGCGCCACATGTAGTCGCGCAACACGTAGAAGTGGCGCGCTTCGTCGAAGACTTGGCTCGAGGCCGCCATCTTGGCGGGCGTGTCGTCGAGCTTGAGCGCGAGGTCGGCGCTGATCGACCACGCGGCGAGCTCGCCCCACAAGAGAACCGAGGCGATGCGCCCGAAGGCTTGTTTCTTGTCCTCGGGAAATTGGATGCCGCCGTGCTTCGCGACGAGCTCGTCGACCACGGTGCGGCCGTCCCAGGCCTGCTCGTGACCCTTGTGATAGATGCGCGCGATCGTGCTCGTGCGCGCTTCGGCGAGGCCGATGATCGACGCATCACCGAGCTCGTACGGCGGAAACTGATCGCGAGCGCTGCGCGGTCTCAGCCAACGTTCTGTGATGGTAACCATGGGTCCTCCTAATCGGGTTTCAAGCGGTCCGAAAAGATGCCGAGCGAGTGCAGCTTGGTTGCCTCGCGGGCGAGTGCATCGAGATCGACGGGCGACGCGCTGCGGAGTGCAGCGAGGCCGAGCTTCTCGATGCCGCCGACCAACATCGTCGCGACAGCGCGTGCGTCGAGGTCCCGGATGTATCCGGCGGTATGTGCGCGCCGCAGGTCGCGTTCGACGATCCCGATCAGCGCTTCGTCGATCTCGCCGAGGATCTTCTCGATCTCGACATCGAGCCCGACGGCCTCGCGCAACAGGATGCGGAGCGTGTCGTCGTCGTCGAACACGATATCGAGCACGCGCCGGAGCTGCTTGGTCGAGACCGCGAGCGCCGCCGATCGTGAAATCTGCTCCGGCGGCGGATACGCGACCGCCTGCGACTGCTGCTCCATCAGCGTGCGGACCCGTTCGAGCGTCTCGCGCAGGATCGCGGTCAGCAGGGAGCGCTTGTTCGCGAAGTACTGGTAGAGCGTGCCACGGCCGATCCCCGCCGCTTCGCAGATATGGCTGACGTTCGCCGAATGAAACCCGCGCTCCGCAAACACGCGCTTGGCACACGTCAGGATCTGACGTTGACGTGCCTCGGAACGCATATAACTCATCGCGATAACTCGGAACTGACGTGTCAGTTCTACCTCGGTCACGCGTAGCGGTCAAGTGCCCTCCCAGGCTGCGGGCAAGTGCACGTGCCGTCTTCGGGAGCGACGCGACCCGATGTAGGGTTCGCGTCGATGCCGCTGCCGGTTCCTTATCTCCTCGTGATCGCCGTGGTGCTGGGCGTCGGCTTGGTGTTCTTGTGGAGTGCGAAGACCCGAGTGACCGCGCCGCCGCCGCCGGTCGCGATGGTGATGCAGCGGATCGCATTTCCGGGCGGCGTCCAGGTTCATGACCCGCAGAGCGCACTGGTTCGCGTCGAGCGGCCGGACGAGATCGTGATTCCATTCGAGCAAGCGGTGCTCGTCATCGACTATCCGCTCTCGCATCCCGCATCGATTCCGATCACCGCGCCGCTTCCGCTCGGGTTCACCCGCGCCTCGCTGATCCAGACGATCTGCGAGGAGTACGCGCAGATCTACGAGGCCGAAGAAGGCACCGCGAACACCAAGACGATCCCGATCGAAGAGCGTGGCCCGCGGCCGGCGCGCAACCGCACCGACGGTGCCTATGGCATCTGGGGCCACGACCTCCAGGATCTCGTGCTCACCGCCGCGCACTGGACGCGCGAAGCGGACGGCACGGTGAAGATCCAGCTCCACATCCAGCGTTGAGTCTCGGCCTCGCGGCATACTGCTGCGACCCGTGCACGACGGGTCAAGGACGTCATGACATTGCCTGCCGAATGGTCCGCCATCTGTGCCGCACGAGATCTTCCGGCTGCGCTCGTCGCGCACTTTGCGCCCGTGCTTGCAACAACACCGGAAAACGCTGCGGTGCTCGCGCGCCTGTGCGCCCGTGCGACGGCGGCGCGCCTCGATACGAGTCACGAGGATCAGATCTATCACTCGCTCGTCATCGATCTCGGCACCGACCGGCTCCGCTGCTCGCGCCCGGACGTGCCCGATGCGTCGTTGCCGCCATCGTTCGCTCGGATCCTCGGGCTGCACGGTCGGCTCACGCTCGTCGACGCGCAGGTCGACCTGTTTTACGAAACGTACGTCGAGGAAGAGGGCTGGCTCGACGGAACCGACCTCGAAGGTCGCGGCGTGTTCGCGCCGCTACGCGTCTACGCAGACCTCTACATCTATCACCCAGATCGCAAGACGCCGATCGGCGAGCCGCAGCTGTGCTTCCTCGATCACGTGATGGCCGAGGAGGACGGGCCGCAACCTGTCGAAGGCGATCTGGCGACGGTGTTTCTACGTCACGTCGCGAGCAGCCTCGAGCTGTAGCTGGAATGCGCGACGCTAACCGAGCTCGGTCGCGGGCCATCGTCGCGTCGTCGACATAGCAGCACGATCCGGTCGTTGCTTGCGTGCCTCGCGGGACTGAACAGTGCCTGGTGTAACCTGCGCACATGCGAATCCTCGTCGCAGGCGGCGGCATCTTCGGCCTGACGGCCGCACTCGCGCTGCGCGATCGCAAGTGCGAGGTCACGCTCGTCGATCCGGGGCCTTTGCCCCATCCGCTCGCCGAATCGACCGATATCAGCAAGGTCGTGCGGATGGACTACGGCGCCGACGAGGACTACACCGCGCTCGGGGAACGCGCACTCGCACGTTGGCGACAGTGGCCCGAGCTGTTTCACGAGACCGGCGTGACGTTCTTGTCGCGTGCGCGCATGGAGCCGGGCGGCTTCGAGTACGAGAGTTACGAGCTGTTGCGCCGGCGAGGTCACCCGATCGAGCGGCTCGACGCGACCGCGATCGTGCGGCGATTTCCGGCGTATCGGCCCGGTGCGTACGTCGATGGATATTTCAATCCGCGCGGTGGTTGGGCGCACGCCTCGGGGGTCGTCGCGAAGCTCGCGGCAGAGGCAACGGCTCGTGGCGTCACGATTCGCGCGGGGACGATCGATGCCGCGCTGGACGGCGGCGAAGCCGATCTCGTCGTCGTTTGCGCCGGCGCATGGGTACCGCTGATCGTGCCGGAGCTCGCGTCATCGCTCGGAGCGGTCGGCCAGCCGGTGTTTCACTTGCGGCCACCGGATCCATCGCTGTTCGAAGCTGCGCGCTTCCCGGTGTTCGGCGCCGACATCTCCCGCACCGGCTATTACGGGTTCCCCGTCGATCGTGATGGGATCGTCAAGATCGCAAATCACGGCACTGGAATCGCGCTCGCACCGGATGCCACGCGCGTGGTCACCAACGCGCAAGAATCGGAATTGCGCGACATGCTGCGCGACTCCTTTCCCGCGCTCGTCGACGCGCCGATCGTGTTCCGGAGGTTGTGCGTGTATAGCGATACCGCCGACGGAAACTTTTGGATCGCGCGCGATCCGAACAACCCGAAGCTCGTCGTCGCGACCGGCGGATCCGGACACGCGTTCAAGTTCGCGCCCGTGCTCGGCGAGATCATCGCCGCGATCGCTCTCGGTGAGCCGCATCCGCTTGCTGCGAAATTTCGGTGGCGCCCGGAGCTCGCGGTACGAGGGAGCGAACCGGCGAGGTATCGCGGCGAGCCTTGACCGATGCCCTCGGCAGCCCCACACTGCAGAGGTTCTTTGACATGGGGGCGTACCGGTTTCGACGAGGATGACGACGATCGAATTGCGTGTCGTGGCGCCCCAGGCCACGTAAAAAGGGGCAAAACTGCAACTGCGAACGATAACGCTGTTGCTCTCGCTGCCTAGTAAAACCAGGTAACGACGGTGCCTGCAGCTTCCGCCTGTAGCCGCAGAACACCGACACAATCAGGCTGGATTTCCTGGACTGCCTGCGACAGGAGATCGAGAAAAGTGGGCTTGTTGCGCCTGCAGGCCGGCCGCTGCCGGCAGGCGCGAGACCTTAAATAGCGTGCCTACGCACGAAGATATTCGATCAGAAGCATTCTCGGACGTGGGTTCGACTCCCACCGCCTCCACCATCCATCCACACGTAGTTTCAACGCGTTGAGCCGACCCGAGCTCGGTTCCTTTCAGCCGCTGCCACGGTACTGCCGTCGAGCACTGCTGCCTTTGGTTGGAAACACCCGCCGCCTCGTCGAGAAGTTGCTCGATGTCAGCGTCAGCAACTAGGGTGAAGTGCTGCACATCCCGATCAATGGCTCGTGATCGAGGCTTTGGACGCACACTCCGAGAACGATCATCGCGTCTACGATCGGATCGCGGTGATCGACCATTGCCCCGATGGCCGAGCAACGATGAAGCGCTACGGCGAGCTTCGGCGCCAGCATCCGCATCGAGAGTTCTGCTTCGTGCACACGAGCAGGGTCGAGTTGAAGATCGAGGAGCGCCTCTGGCTCGGCATCCGGGGGCTGCGTGCAACTGACCTCCCGACATGAGCTCGTCTACGTCACCGCCACACTGACGTTTCACGGAACGACGATCGAGATCCCGGACGTCCTGGTGGACACGGGTGCAGCCAGCACGGTGATCAACGCCGACCTTGCTGCTGACCCCGGTATCTACCTCACGCCAAGCGATCACCTGCGGCCGCTTCGAGGCGTTGGCGGCCACGAGCATGTCTTCATGCGACAGATCGATCTGTTGGCGGTCGGCGACCACGGCCTAGATGGATTCGAGATCGAGATCGGCGAGATGGACTATGGCTTCGAGTTCGGCGGGATTATCGGCATGGACTTCCTGCGAGCTGCACGCGATCATCGACGTCGGCAACCTCACGATCGAATTTCGCTGATCGCTGCAACCGCGGTTTTGGAGGCGAAGACGAGTCTACGACGCCAACCGCCCGTTTTCTCTAGGGTGGCTCACTCGCCTGCGGCGCACATCCGCTCGGTCACGGGATACTTCCGCATCCGAGGGCGTGGTGCAGCTCGAACTCATCGTCGAGGGGACCGCTGGGATCGACGCGTCTGAGGTGGGTTGGGACCAATACGTGGGTCTTGCCATCGACGACCGCAACGCTGCCACCGAACACGCCCGAGGTTGCAGCACCGCTCTGAAAGGCCGTCATGTTCGCGAATGTCGTCGGCGGCGCGACGGCGTGACCGGTCGCATCGATCTGCTGGCCCGATATCGCGATCGCGTCAGAGCTCGACGCGGACATGTCGTAGACGACCGTCGCGACCGTATCATTGCCAACAATGTTGTATGTGGAGAAGTCACCGGAGGTGCCGGGGATCACGAGCTCTCGGCGCGTTGCGCCGGTCGCAGCGTCGAGCGTCGTCACGACCAGATTCGTCGTTGAGGTGCCCTGTGCCACCGAAACGTCGCTGACGGCGACTGTGCTGTCGCCGACACCCGCGATTCGCTGGGGACCCGCGAATTGGAAGCTGGTCGCGGTGGTCACCCAACTCGTGACTGCTGTCCCGTCGGGATGAAGCTTCCGGTGATGCAACCGATTGTTGGCGTCGCGAGCCAGTACGACGTAGTCCGCCCCCGTCTGCACCATATCGGCCCAGTTGAAGCCATCGGCGATGAGGTCCGCCGAGAGGACCGTGCCGACCACGATGGAGCCGTTCACGAGCTCCGCGAACGACATCGGCACCGCAGTCAACGGCGAGAAGTCCAGCAGAAGGAAGGCGCCGCCGTGATCCTCACTCGAATACAACGAACTGTTGGCTCGCAAGATCGTCGCGGCTTCGGCCGCGGGCGTCGCGCCGAGCGTCAAGCGAGCGATCCAAGCCGTACTCGAGAACCCGGCCGCGCCGAAGTCCCCAACCTGGACGTCGAATACGAGGGCGGCGTGTTCCGCGTCGAGGCGGACGACTGCGAAGTCGTGGACGTCGCCGTCACCCACCCATGCTTCGCTGGTACCGAGGGCGCTATCATCGCCCGGGCTGTCACCGACGACAACGTGAGTCTTGCCCGCGGCATCGATCTCGCTCCATGCGGCCACAAGGCGCGACTGGCGGGCAAACGCGGCGATCCGGCCTTCGAAGCCGCGAGTGCGCGACTGGCCCGCTGGAGTCGTGTGCAGGTATGCAGGCATCAACTCGGAGCACGCGACGACCGCGGCGTCGATGTCGTTAGCTCCATCCGCGCCCGTAGCAGCGTCCGGCGCGACCGCTGGCGACTGGCACGCGGTCAGGATGTAAGCGCTCAGAACGATGAAGGAAGGCGCTCGATTCGGGCAGTCCATGCAGGTCTCCTGGTGTGCAACGACCGAAGTCGGTCTTGCGGTTCGGTGGCGTCTGATCGTTTCGTCGAAGCGTCAGGCCCAACTCGACTTCTCGACCTCACGTTCCCGATGCGCCGTCGATCATTCAACGCTCTGGAGCTGAAGCCATTTCGTTCAAGACCGCACCGACAAATCGGGGCTCTGCGCTCAAAGTTGCGGTCTCGGATGAATGATCCGGTGATGGCCGGGAACCAAGCTCCGTGATCTCGAAGTGGATCGGAGTGGTGGTCGGGTTTCTGGCTCGAATCGGCGAGGCCGCGCCTCCGGCGGTGACCGTGACCTCGACCTCGACCAGGACGGCGCCGATCGCACAGGGTGAGCTCGAGGACTTACGCGACGCCGTCGCTCGCGAGCTGAAGGATCACCCCGAAGCGACACCCGTTTCGATCGACGTCAGCTCGGTCGACGACCACAGAGCGATGCTGGTGATCGTGACGCGTCGCGGGCGAGTCGAACGGACGGTCGATGTGCCGCAAGACCTTGGGCAGCGGCAGGAGATGCTGGTATGGATCGTGGTCGCTGAAGCCGCGGGAGACTCTGGCCTGGATCCGACGACTGCATCGATGGTCGACGCTTCGACGATCGAGGCTTCGGCAGTTGTCGACCCTCCGATCGCGAACGTGCAGCCGGTGGCCGGCGACGACCATGCCACGCTGTTTCAGCGAACCACGCGAGAGGTCGCAGCCGCATCGAGTCATCGTTGGGAGATCGCGGCGCGGCTGGGCAGCACGGTCGACACGCTGCGCGAGCGCGCCGAGCTCGAGGTGGGTCGACGGTTTGGACGTTTCGACATCACTGGAGGTGCCACGATCGGCGCCGTGGGAACAAGCCCGGATGTGTTCTCGCGGATAACGCTTCCGCTGTCGGCGACGTACTCGGTGCCGCTTGTTCATCGTTTCGGCGCTGGTCTGGGCGTCAGCGCAGGCGTCGCCATCGATTCGCGCCCCAACAGTCCGGCGGTGTTGTTTGGCGATATCCACGCCACGACGAGCTATGCGATCACTCGTTGGCTCGACGGTGAGCTACGCATCGCCGAGATCGTACCAACCGATTTGGCTGCAGAAACGGTTGCGACCATCGGCGGGCGTGTGTGGTGGCCGTGACCAGACTGGCCCACGCTGAGATGGCGCTGGTCATGGGAGATGACGTCGAGCCTCACGACGATTTGATCGAGCGCCTTCGACGCGCCGATCCTGCCGCCGTCGTCGAGGTGTATCGCGCCCATCAGGTGCAGGTGCGCAAGCTGGCGAGCCGTGTGGTGGGCGATCCTGACATCGCCGAAGATCTCGTCCATGAGGTGTTTCTAGACTTACCGCGCATGATCCGGAACTACCGCGAAGAGTCGACGCTGGGTTCCTTCCTTTTGGGCTGTGTCAGCAACCGAGCTCGCCATTACGTGCGGGCGGCGGCGAGACGCCGCAAGACCATCGAGCGTCATGCCAACGAGCCGATCAACCCATCGCGCGGCCCCGACGCTGCGCTCGATGATCGCCGGTTGGCTAGCGCCTTGACCCGTGCCCTCGACGCGCTCTCGGTGGCACATCGCGTGGCGTTCGTGCTGTGCGAGATCGAAGGCCGGACCGCAGTCGAGGCGGCCCAGATCCTCGACGTGCCCGAGGCGACCGTACGGACGCGACTGTTTCATGCCCGGCAACGGCTGCGCGAGCGGCTCTCCGAGGAGGGTTGGCGATGAGTGATCTCCTCGATCGAGCCACCGCGGCGCTTCGCAGTCAGATCGATGACGACAATCGTCACGTTTCTGGTAGCGACGCCTGGATTCGCGATGGCTTGAGTACCCGACAGACAAGGCTTGGACGCCGAGCCGTCTGGCTCACGATCGGGCTGGTGCTCGCGAGCAGCGTGGGATGGGCGGCGATCACCGGGCGGTTGACCGCGTTGACGGCGTCGAAGTCATCATCCACCGCCGTACCGAACCGACCACCTCTGCCGCGGTTAGCACCGGATCGATTGCCGTCGCGACTCCTCGTGGTGCCGGCAGAGACCGCGTCTCCCCAAGAGACGTCACGGCCCGCGCCCACGCCCGTGCCACTACCGCTCCGGCGAGCGGTACCGCCGCTGCGAGCGGCGCCGGCTCAGGTTGCCGAGTCCCAGGCCCATTCAACGTTGGCGCCCGAGAATGATCGCTACGCCGCATATCGGATTGCCCATCGGTTGCACTTCCACACCGATGACCCGAAAGCAGCGCTCGCCGCGTGGACCCGATTCCTGGTCCTCGCGCCGGACGGCTCACTCGCCGACGAAGCGCGCTACCTGAGTGCGATCTGCCTGATCCGGCTCGGCCGCATCCCAGAGGCAACCACCGTGCTCGATGGTCTCGCAGCGCCGTCATCGCGGTCGGCCCGGCGAGACGATGCTCGCCGTCAGCTCGATCGGTTCGAGCAATCGGGTGCGGCTTCCGCGACCGAGCGTTGAACGATCGACCCTGCATCGGGAACACGCAGTCAAGCTCGGTGGTGCGCGGTTCGCGGATTCCGCCGGGTTTGATAACCCGCGCCCTCGTTCGCGCTTGCCGGACGCTCTACGTCCACGGAAGACAACACAATGTCCCAAAGCCACCTCACTATCACTTTGCTCGTCCTCGCGCTCGCACCGTCGTGCACCGATCGCGTGAACACAAACGTCATCACGCGGCAGTCCAACGGTCGCTGCGATCTCGCCGACCTCACCGGGCCCCCACCGACGAGCTCGGCCGAGCTGACCGAGATCACGGTGCCCGAGACGCTGGCGTTGGCCGCGGCAGTCGTGCCTGGCGTTGCCGCACCACGCTCACCAAGAATCGGTCTCGTTGCCGAGGTAGTCGATGATCATGGTGCACACCTGGTCGAGATCGAGTCTCAGAAGATCGATGCGCTGCCGACCCACGTCGAGCTTGCGATTCCAGCGGCGCCTGCTGGGCTCCTCGACGGGTTGCGCGCTCAGGTGCCGCCCGGCGCCGACCCTTCGGTGGCGACGCTGCACGCCAGCGTCGTGATCTACGATGATGCGAACCACGATGGAGCTCTGGAGCTCGGCACCAGGTACCTGTCGCCGCCAGGATCAGGTGCGAGCGAAGCGGAGTGGGAACGCTACGCTGCCGAGCGCGACGCCTGGGATCTGCGGTATGGCACGATCAACTTTGCCGGGTGGTCCAGCCCCAGCGATCCGGATAACGAGCTGGTGGCGCTCAGTGCAGTACGGCTGACCTATCGGACCGACGGAGTCCACGCCGCTCTGGTGCTGAGTGATGACGACTGTCAGATTCTTGCGACCGATGACCACGGGACCTGCACCTGGTGCCAAAGCCGCGAATCGGTGATGCCGGACCACGAGGTGACGGTCACCGTGGGGTGGGCGCTCGAGTCGATGTAAACACTCGGATCGAGTCCCCGGAACGGCACCGGGGGAAGATCCATACACGAGCCTCGGAGGAAAACGGGCAACCACAGTTGCCCTCCGCTCAAGCACGCGGCCCGCAAACTTGTTGGCTGTGCGGCTCGGCTACTTCGTTGGCGGCCGACGACCGTCGCCGAGAAGGCTGGCACCGAAGTGCTGATGATGCCGAGTATCAAGGCAGGGCTCGACGTCGACTGGTCCGATCCGGCCGAGAAAGCGCGCGCGTTGCAGATGCTCGTGCAGCAACTCGACGATTTGGAGGCATGGGTCGAGCGGCACAACGTGAGCGAGCTCCTGATCGACCGGAGTTACATCACGAGCGACTTCGTCGAGCACGTCCTCGCAAACAAGGGCCAGGTCATTTGCCGACCCCCGCGGCAGGGCCAAACTCCGCGAACGCGTCCCCGTCGAGCATCGACTCGCCCACATCGCCGGTCGCCAGAGACCGCGAGCCCGTTATCGCGGTGTTCGCAAGAACACCTTCGATCTTCGACGTGCCGCCGGTCTCCAAACCTAGAAGCGGCTCATCGACAGAGTCTCGAACAAGGCCACGGCCTTAGCCGTATGGCGGCTTAACCGTTCGGTGATCTAGACCTCGGTGCGGATCAGGGGCCCAAGGCACCGGCGGTGGTCTTGGGCTGAGTGCGCGTGGCGCAGAGCGCGTCTTGCGGGACCTCGACGCGATAGTCGACCGCGAGCGCCGCAGCGTTGGTGACGGCGAACCCGGCGAGGGTCGAGCCGTCGGTCGGGCCCACGAAGGCCGGGGTTGCGCTGAAGTTGCCGTTGCCCGCGAACTGCGATGACACGCCGCCGACGAAGTCGTTCTGCGTGATCGACCAGGCGGTCGCGGCGTCGTCGATCGAGATGCTGGGGCTCCCGAGGAAGATGTTGCCCGCGATCACGCCGTCCGACGGCGCGGTTCCGCCGGACACCTTGGTCCAGGTGATCGGGGCGGCCTCGAACACGTTGAAGACGATGTGGAGGTGCGACCAGGTGTTGCCGGGGCTCGACCAGGAGGCGGGCTCCCAGCGGTTGAGGTTGTACTTCAGCCCCGTGCCGAAGTTGTTCTGGGCGATCAGGAGGTTGGTCTCCGGCGTGGCCGCGTAGGCCGAATAGGGTTCGTCCGCGATGCTGAGGCCGGTCATATGGGTGAACTTCGTTGGCTGCGTATTGTACAGCCGGTTCCGCGAGACGCGGGCGTTCGCGGCGTGATCGAGGTAGACGCCCACCGCCCAGCAGTCGTGGATGTTGTTGTCGATGATGTCGACATCGTCGGCGAAGAGCGCGATGAGGCACTCGCCCCAGGCGTCGTGGATGTGGTTCTGCAGGAACTTCACGTGCGTCGTCGGCGTGGTGCCGTTCACGTACCAGGTGGCGACGGTGCCTGGCCAGCCGCCGGTGGACGTGCCGGCCATGTTCGACAGCGCCGTGTTGTACGTCTCGTTGCCCGCGATGACGAAGTTGTTACCGGTGAGCACCATCGCGGCGCCCTGCACGTCGTGGATGGTGGAGCGCGTGAGCGTCATGTACGAGGTGCTGTTGAAGCTCATGCCTCTCGGCGAGTGCGCGATCGTGATCCCGTCGATGAAGAAGTAGGAGCAGCTGTTGAACACAAACGCCGCGTAGCCGACGGCGGTGGCGCCGGTGAAGTCGAAGACAGGATTTGCCCCCGCCTCCGGCGTGATCACGATCGGCTCGGCCGCCGTGCCGTTGAGGTTCGAGAAGGTGATCGTAGCGGTCGTCGCGTAGGTGCCCGCACCGACAAGGACGCGCGTGCCGGGCGTCGCGTTCTGCAGCGCTTTGCCGAGCGTCGCGAAGGCCGTCTGCGCGCTCAAGCCGCTGTTGTTGTCGTTGCCACTCGGCGACAGGTGGTAGACGGGCCCGCTGGTCGCCGGCACCGCGGGCACGAGATCGGTGCACGCAGCCGCTTCGCCTTGCCCCATGTCGTTCGGCCCATCGCTGGTCGAGCCCGCGTCGGTGCCTGCCACGTCCGTCGTATCCCTGCATCCAGCGCCTCCCAAGATCGCAGGAGCACCAAGCAGCAAGGCGACAAGCAGTGAGGTGCGGGATCGTCGGGCGACATCGGGTTTCATTCAGGGCCTCCGGTGTGCAGCGGCTGCAAGGACACGACCACGTGTAGGATCCAGTGACCATCGGTTCGCAGGATGGATCAGGATGGCCAACGGGTGGGAGTCTCCCCCCGCTCGATGGGGTTGTACAGACGCAGGTCCTGATCGCCCGTACTGATCCGTTGGTACCGGCGCACCTGGGTGCACGATCGGAACAATGTTCAGATCGGCGAGCCAGGAGCGCTTCGTGGGTTGGGTCGCTCGTCGGTTGAGGTTTTCGCAAGTAACAGGGTGAGGGGAGTCGACTCGATGTTCGAGGCAGCAAGCGTTGGTCGATCCGAGAGAGCCGAGAGAGCCGGTTCCTCCTCGATTCCTCGCCTCGATCCGAGAGCGACAGAGATAAGCGCGCGCAGCCGAAACCGACGCGCGCGGCGAAAGGGCCGGCCGCAAAAGCGAAGTCCGACACGAGGGTCATCGCGTCTAGCCGCTTCAACACTGCGCGCTTGTGGGATCGCGACCACCTGCTCGTCGCTGGGTCGTGTCTCAGCAGAGTACATGCGCGAGCTCGCGCCAGACGGTGCACCGCGAACGCTCGAGATCCCCGTCAGCGGTCACGGACAAACCCAACTTGCCGGCGACAACATCGCCTTCTTCGGCAATACCGGCTTCAACCCCGTGTTTCTGACACTGGTGGCGCGCGATGGCACGCCCGTTGGATCCCGCCAGGTGTCCGCGGCAGCCGCCGGGGTCTCTATCAGCGCGCAAGACTTCGCTGCGCGGGGATCAACAACGGGTCATGCCCGATCACAGCCGCCACACGCCGATCACGCGCGGCGTGCTCGAGCTCGGATCGCGTGCGACGTGGACCCGTGTCGTGCCCGTGAACTCGGGCCGCGACGTCACGATCTGGACGATCGTGTAGCCGTCGAACCCGCCGGCGAGCGCCAGCGGCGCGCACGTGCGACCGCGGGCCCCGGGGGCGAGCTCGTAGCGCATCGCGATCGGCCGCTGGTCGCGGTCGTAACTGGTGATCTCATACCGGGTCGCGGGCGTCGCGAGCTGGGACGCGATCAACAGATCGTCGAAGCACAGCGTCTGATCTCCGTCGGACGCCGTCGCCTCGAATCGATCCAGCGGGCTCGTCTGAGAGAACCAGTACCGTGCGGTCGCCCGCTGCCGAGCCACCAAGACCTCGGTGATGTACTCGACGGCGCGCGGATCCGACAGCCTGCCCTGCTCGACGGCCGCGTGAATCTGCTCGCGCGTGAACCGCGCCAGGATCTTCGCGCCCCACAGCTTGTCGAACCGATCCGCGGCCAGGAGGGGGGCGTAGGACGCCGCATCCGGCACCCACGTACCCGGATCGTAAGACGCAGCTTCGAACAAACCGACACCGCGCAGCGCCGGTGGGTAACGTCCCTCCCACGAGCGCGCGAGGAGCGCGAGCGTCACGAACGAGCCTGCCATCTTCGGGAAGTCGACGACGCGCTCGTGCCCCCGCCGCGGATCGTGCGCGGTGATCGCCATGACGCCGAGCGCCTTACCGAAATCGATCAGATAGTGCTCGAGGTAGTGCCGGCGGCGATCGCGAGGATCCGCGACCCACACGTCGAGAAAGTTACCTTCCTGGATATCGCCATGCTCGAGCCACGCGAACATCGGATACGCGCCGCGCAGGTCGCGCCGCAGCTCGTGGGGAATTCGATCGTTCGGATCGTCGGCACGCACGCCCTCCCCCGGAAAACCGCCGACGCCTTGACCGGGCACCCAGCGCGATGCGACCGCGCGAAGCTGCCCGTCCGGAGTCTTGTCGAGCTCGGCCAGCCTGCGCTCGAGCTCCTGGCCATCGAGCGGCTCCTTACCGATCGGATCGTCGATCACCGCGTCGCGCGCGAGCACGAGATCGCGAGGCCGGAAGTACACGACGGTGTCCTCCGGCACGTTGTATCCACAGGCCCACAGCAGCCTGCCGACGATGACCTGCGCCGCGGTCTCCGCCTCGGGAATGCCGGGCGTATCGAACTTCAGCAGAAACTCGATGCCACGCGCGTCGGTGATCCGGATCCGCTGCTCGATCTCGGGGGGCTTCGTCGAGTGTACCGTCCACGGCTTGTGAAGCTCCGGGCTCTCCATCGTCACCGGACCGACGCGCAGCTCGTCGGGTGTGAGATCGCGAGCTCCGATCCGGTTCGTGAACCACGTCGAGCTCGGGACCTCGTCGAGCGCGTTGACGCCACGCGCGCGCTGAGACCGATGAACCTCGAGAGAACGCGTCAGGCGGCGCTGGAATTGATCGAAGTAATAGGTGTTCAGCAGGAACCGGCGGTTCTCCGGTGGTGCGGGCACGTCGCGCCGGTCGTCGACGACCGTCACCGCAGGAACGTTCGCGAACCGGATCGCGGGACCGTGCGAGCGCGCGGCGCATCCGGCCATCACCGCGAGCAGCCATGTCTTGCACCTCAACTTCATCGCCGCCTCACTCTCTCGTGGATCAGGTAGACCGGATCGAACAGCACGTTCACGAACACGCCGCCGTCCTTCGAGGTAGCGATGCTCAAGCTTCCGAGGAAGGAAGTGATCGTGTGGAGCTGAAACGAGACGCCGAAGCCGACACGCAGACCGTGGGCGCTGAGGTCTTCGAACGACGGATACACGCGGCCGACATCGACGAACACGCTGCTCGCCAGATACCGCGAGAGATCCCACAAGTATTCGACCGAGCCGACGGCAGCGACGCGATCGCGAAATCGATCGACTTGGTAACCGCGCAGATAGATGGTGCCTCCGAGCCGCGGCAGCTCGTTGAACGGCACGTCGACGATCGAGCCGCTGACCGCCTCGCCATGGAGGCGGAGCGACAACACGCGCGGCCCCTGGCCGATCCGGAAGAACCGCTGGAGATCGATCCCGTAGCGCCAGTAGTCCGACCCCGACCCCGAGCCCGACCCCGACCCGATGCGGAACCTTCGCCCGCCGTACACGGCCGCGAGCGATCCCACCGAAAACAGCGGCGCCGGTTCGAACGGGGACACGTAGTCGCGGCTATTCCACACCAGCTGGCCTTCGGTGTAGGCGTCGCGATAGCCGCCGAAGCCGATGAGGGCGTTCGGATCGTAGACCTGGTCGATCGCAGGTCCCGTACTGCTCAGGCCGAACTTGTAGTCGGAGAACGCTCCTCCAGCACGCAGGTAGAGCACGTCCCACAGCCGCACGTCGGCGATCGCCGCCACGCGACCGAGCCGCTCTTTGAACCGCGTCTCGACCGCAGCGGTATTCGTCAGCGGATCGATCGGCACCGGGAGCGGGGCGTCGATCTTGCTGCCGTTGCCGATGCCGAAGAAGAAGTCGCGTGGCCGATGAAGGTACCTCCCGAAGACCTCGAGCTCGAGCCGATCGCCGAGCCGATGGCCGGTGCGAAACGATCCGTCGAGATCGCTGAAGTAGTGGCCGCCGTACATCGCCAATAGCCCCAGTTCCTCGTCCGCGCCGAACACGTTCTTGTAGAAGAACCGCGCTCCGGCGGTCGCGCCGAAGCCGGTCTCGTACCAGAGGTATGGATAGACACCGATCGTTTGGTCTTGGTTGTAGAAGGTGCGTTTCCAGCGCCGCTGCAGGTCGTAGCGCTCTTCTGCCCAGATCGCGCGCCCGACCGGAAACAACAGGATGTAGAGCAGGCTACGCGGCACGAACAACGCGCCGCGCGCGAACCGCCGCGAGCTCGAATCACCGCCATCGCCCGCGTCGACACGCCCGCTCTCGTCGCCGGGGAGTGGCGCCCCCGAGACGTCTTCGGCGGCGACCGGCCGCGGCACGGTGCGTACCGGCTCGGCCGGCGGTCCAGGTGAGATCACCGCGGGATCCGGGTTTGCCGCCGCAACGCGCGCGGCAATCATCACGAACATAAGAGATTTCATGATGGCCTTCGGCGGGCGCACTTCGCGTGTGCAATGGAGGTGCCGCCTGTTTCGCAGCCACTCCACGCGAATCGCGAGCGCGCGAGACCCATGTGTTGCTCATCCCCCGAGCAGAGCAGCTACGCCGCGATGCTCACGACCAGTAACTGAGCTTGAACTGGAACTGAGCGGCGACGCGCGCACGCTGCTGATCGGGGCGGGGGCTCGCGCTTGCATCACCCTTCACATCTCCCAGGCCATCTCTTCGGACCGCACGAACGGGGCAGCGTCCCGGATTGGAGAAATCAAATGCGAGCAATTCATCTTTCGGTGTACGGCAATCCAATCGACGGTCTCCGCATGGTCGACGTCCCGGAGCCGAAGGCGCCCAATGCGAACGAGGTGCTGGTGGCGATCGAGTACTCGCCCATCAACCCGAACGACCTGCTGGTGGCGCGGGGCATCTATCCGCTTCGCCCGGAGCTTCCGTCGGTTATCGGTAATGAAGGGGTCGGGCGCGTGCTCGCGGTCGGTCCCGGCGTCACCAACGTCGCGGTCGGCGACCGCGTCGTTCCTCCACGTTCGAGCTGGGTTTGGCGCGAGCGCATGGTCATCCCGGCCGGGGACCTCTTTGCGTTGCCGCGGGTAGCGGATCCGAAACAGCTCGCGATGCTAGCGATCAATCCGCCGACCGCGTCGCTCCTGCTCAGCGACTACGTCGATTTGAATCGCGGTGACTTCGTCCTACAGAATGCGGCCAACTCGGGCGTGGGGCGTTGGGTGATTGCATTCGCGAAGACACGTGGCCTGAGGACCGTAAACATCGTTCGGCGCGCGGACCTCGTGACCGACTTGCAAGCCGCCGGCGGCGATGTGGTCGTCATCGACGGCCCGGAGGTGACCGAGGAGATCAAGAAGGCGGTCGGTAGCGGCAGGATCCGCCTTGCGCTCGATGGCGTCGGCGGTACGGCGACCGGCGTGCTCGCGTCGCTCCTTGCGCCGGGCGGCACCCTGGTGGCCTACTCCGCGATGAGCGGCTCCCCGATGGTCCTCGATCCGCTCACCGTGATCTTCAGGCAGATCACCGTGAAGGGCTTCTTCATGGGGCACCCGCAATGGGAGCGCAAGATCCCGGCGGCGATCGAGGAAGCGGCGAGGCTGGTCGCCGAGGGAGTCAAGGTCCCCATTGCGGCGGTCTACCGCCTGTCAGAGATCAAGAAAGCCGTCGAGCACACCCTCCGTGGTGGCAAGGTGCTTCTCGACGTCGCCGAAGCGTGACGCGCGCGGATAGCCGAGGCCGTTCGGCGAAGGCGATGTCCCCTCCGTCACACAAGTCCCGCGTCGGCGCGCGCGGCGAAGACAGATCGCGAAGTAACCGGGCAACTCACTCGCAAGCGACGTCGTACTCCGAGGTGATGTCGCCGGGATTGTTGAACTGGTAAGAACAGCCCTGCACTGGGGGGCACGGGGGGGAGCCCGACCGAGGGGGAGCCCGACCGAGAGTTGTTACGCTGGGGGGAGCCCGACCGAGAGTTGTTACGCTCGAGGCGACTTGCGAAGAGGTCCTCACGCTCGACGTCGGGCAACAGCACCCAACGGTTTACGATGCGAGCGCGATCTCGATGCTGCAGATCCGGAATGCAGTAGCCACGCTCGAAAGCGAAATTGGAGCTTCGCTTGAGCGCTACCTGCGAGAGTGGTTCGGTTCCGATCAGGTCGGCGGTGCAAGCGGGACGTTGGCGAACTTCTTGAGCCAATAGGTGCCTAGCGGAAACCCGACGGGACGACCGACAAGCCAGCCGTCGCGCGCATCGCGATAGGCC
>JAQBQF010000310.1 GCA_028287115.1 Myxococcales bacterium | reverse complement strand
GCCGCGGTGAATGCGGGAAAGAACAAGGCGACCGCCAACCGGCGCTTCCAGTTGGGCCGGCTCGAGATCGTGACCCGCGATCGCCGAAATCTCGCAATCTCCGCGCGCTACAAGAATGTCGGCGAGGCCATCGACTTCGCGTTCACCGAGCTCCACGAGCGCCTGCGGAGCGCCCCACGCCGCGATTACGATCCGTTCGTGCTCGCTGCGACGGAGCTGACACACACGAAGAAAGGCCAGATCGGGCTCGCCGACATCGAGAAGATCAAGGTTGCCAACTGCTCGCTCTCGATTCGCAAGCGCGGCAAGAAGCTCGCGTGGGCCTCGGTCCACATGAAGAACCTCACGAACGGGATGCTGTTCGTCGAGGATCTCGCGGAGCGCGGCATCGTCGTCGACGCGGCGAGTGGCGTGTTCGTGCCGCCGACGGTCCTTGACAAGCTTCGCGCGGCGACCGCTCGCCAGCAGGCGCTGCCGCAAGCGCGCATCGTCCAGCGTTGATCGGGTCGCCGGCTCGTCGAGCATTAGCTGAAAGATCCCCATTGCACCGGGGGGCGATTGGCCGTACTCACTGATCGAAGAAGATGGCGCGCGCCAAAGCTTTGCTTGCTCACGATCCTCTGCGCCGGTGGACTGCCGCCGACGCAAATGACACGTACAACATCCCGCGCTGGGGCTGTGGATATTTCGGCGTCAACGATGCGGGCAATCTGATCGTTCAGCCGCGTGGCGAGGGCCAGGGCGAGATCGACATGAAGGAGCTGATCGACGAGCTGGTCGCTCGCGGTATCCAGCTCCCGATCCTGCTCCGGTTCAGCGACATCCTGAAAGCTCGGATCGAGCTTCTGTGCGGCGCGTTCAACGGCGCGATTCGCGAGTACGGCTACGGCGGCCAGTACCGCGGCGTCTACCCGATCAAGGTCAATCAGAACCGTACCGTCGTCGAAGAGATCATCGAGTTCGGCCGACCGTTCCACTACGGTCTCGAGGCGGGCAGCAAGCCCGAGCTCCTCGCGATCATGGCGATCCACACGGACGACGAAGCCCTGATCATCTGCAACGGCTACAAGGACGAGGAGTACATCGAGACCGCGCTGCTCGCCTCGAAGATGGGCAAGACGGTGATCCTCGTCGTCGAAAAGCCGACCGAGCTCGACAACATTCATCGCGTGAGCGAGCGCGTGAAGATCAAGGCCCAGCTCGGCATCCGGGCACGGCTCTCGTCGCGCGGCGCGGGCCGCTGGGAACAATCCGGCGGCGATTTCTCGAAGTTCGGCCTGTCCGCCGCGGAGATGGTCGAGGCCATCGACAAGCTCAAGGCGTGGGGCGAGGCCGACACCGTCAAGCTGCTGCACTTCCACCTCGGCTCGCAGATCTCCGCGATCAAGAGCGTCAAGAACGCGCTGCGTGAAGCCGGGCGCCTGTTCGTCGAGCTCTACAAGCTCGGCGCCAAGGGACTCTCGTACGTCGATGTCGGCGGCGGGCTCGGCGTCGACTACGACGGTTCGCAGACGAACTTCGCCTCGTCGATGAACTACACGGTGCAGGAATACGCGAACGACGTCGTCTACGCGATCAAAGAGATCTGCGACGCCGATGGAGTTCCGCATCCGAACATCGTCAGCGAGTCCGGCCGCGCGATCGCCGCACACCACAGCGTGCTCGTCGTCAACGTCCTCGGGGTCACCGAGTTCAACACCCATATTCCGCAGCAGCTGGTGCGCCCGGCACCGCCGCTCGTCACGAACATGTGGGAGACCTACCAAGGCGTCTCCGCAAAGAACGTGCTCGAGAGCTATCACGACGCCGTCGAGTACAAGGATCAGGTCCTCCAGCTGTTCAACCTGGGGCACCTCTCGCTCGAGCACCGCGTGCTCTGCGAAAACCTGTTCTGGGCGATCTGCGAGCGCGTCCTCATGATCGTGCGCAATCAAGCGCACGTCCCCGAGGAGCTCGAAGGTCTCGAGAAGGCGCTCTCGGACACCTACTTCTGCAACTTCTCGATGTTCCAGTCCGTCCCCGACGCCTGGGCCGTCGATCAGCTGTTCCCGATCTGTCCGATCCATCGTCTCAACGAAGAGCCGACCCGTCGCGCGACGCTCGCGGACATCACGTGTGACTCCGACGGCAAGATCGATTCGTTCATCGATCTTCGCGACGTCAAGCACGTGCTCGAGCTGCACCCGAAGGCCGACAAGCAGGACTACTACCTCGGGATCTTCCTCGTCGGCGCGTACCAGGAGATCCTCGGCGATCTCCACAACCTGTTCGGCGACACCAACACCGTCCACGTCCAGCTCTCGCCCGAAGGCGATTACGACGTCAAAGAAGTCGTCGCCGGCGACACGGTCAGCGAAGTCCTCCAGTTCGTCGACTACTCGCCGAGCGATCTCCTCGGCCGCATGCGCAACAACGTCGAGCAAGCCCTCCGCAAGAAGCTGATGACGATCGAAGAGAGCCGCACGCTCATCAATCGCTTCCGCCAGGGCATGATCGGCTACACGTACCTCGACCGCGAGTAGCCGATGCGGGCGGTGTTGCTCGCGGCACTGTTCGCTTGCGCATGCCAGTCGTCGCTCGAGCAAGATTGTCGCCAGATCGGGTAGCTCGTCGGTACTCATCATGGTCACGCGGATCAAGACGCGTCGAACATCGTCCGAGGCGACAGCGACTACGAAACATCACCAAGTCGGAATGGCGCTCCGAGCTGTTCCGGCTCGCGGTCAGAGGTCTCAAGCGCCAGCACGAGCACATCGAGACCGGCTGGACGGCGTACACGCCCTACAGCACCGAGCCCGACTCGACGAGCTCGACCCGCGACGCGTGATGCTGAACGTGGTCTGCGGGTTTCCCGCGAGAACGAACTACCGCGGTTGATGGTCGCACGCGCAAAGGAGCGCTCGATGATCCCTGTGCGTTTCCCGTTCATGTTCGCTCTCGCTGCGTGTAGCTCCGCGAAAGCGCTCGCTGCATTGCCGAGTGTGTGGCGGCGAGGACTCACGAGCTCCCACGTGACGCGATCATCGAGGGCGAGCTCGTCGACGCGCAGACGCACGAGAAGCTCGACGATGCAACGGTCCTCGTGTCGACGAACATTCTAAGTCTCGATTCCGATCAGATCCTCGCTTGCGCAAGATGCGACCGTGCACTTGCAGCAACCGCATATTGCAAATGCACCAACGCAGAGCGGCGGGTCATGCGGGCGCTTCATCGAAGCGCAATAAGCCATGCCGGCGCCAACCCGTCGTGAGTAACCACACCGTCGCCTCGGCGGTCGGCCGTTGCATGTTGACGAGCTCGCGTTTCCAATCGGTGTTCACGTTAATCGGCCCGGCCCAGCCGGGGAACCACGCGGCGCTCGAGTAAGGATCGATCCAGAACTTCGCGAACTTCTGCTCGCGATTGTGATGCTTCCGGTTGAGCAGGACGTATCGCAGCGCGTTGCGGACCTCCTTGGGACTCTTCAGCTGCCTCACGTGATAGCGCTGCGCGAACAGCTTGCCCTTACGCTTCAGCACGCGATTGAGCCTGCGTGCCGTGCGGACCTCGAAGCCCTGAATGCCGCACGCCAGATGTCGCTTGCTCTGGGCTTCGCAGACTAGATGCAGGTGATTCGACAGGACGTTGAATTCGACGATCCGGAACCAGCTCTTGTGAGAGTCCGCTACGGACTTGCGGATGACCTTCATGAGGTGATCGCGCGCGAGCGAGCCGACCCCCTCGACGATTCGCAGCGTGACGTGGACCGGGAACCGCGACGGCAGCGCCTCGCGCGAATCATGCGAGACCGCGCCCGGCTTCTTGTTGCGACCCGCACCCGGCCGCCAGCCACCGTGCTTCCCGTCCGGCTTGCGAGCTCGGTCGAGCGAGAGCTGGACGTGCTTCTTTCGCGATTTTGGAGACATGATGACTAGGACCGAGAGTGGGCTCAGGACTGGAATTCAGCCACTCGACATGATTTTCGCACTGTTTGTGTATCTCACCCGTCTGACACCGAATTCTCAACCGTTGAACACAACGATTTCGACCGGCGGGCCACGAGGGCGCAGTCGTGTTCGGGCGGACATTGCGGAGCAGTGCCGAAACACGCGCCGCTGCACCCGCGCGTCTCGCGGTCGAGGTGGACCGAATTCGAGCTTGAGTGAAGCTCAGCCTTTCCCGCCGGATCCTGGGGCAAGGTCAGCGACGCTATTCACAACGACGGACCCGAGCGATCCGTCGATTTCACCGATGTTCCGCCCTCTCTGCATCACAGCTGGTCGGCGCTCCGGATCTCGGTGAACGCATTCGCCGCGCGAGGGCCTGCTTCAGCCGCGCCTACCTCCGTCGCAGAACGCGAGGCACGCTGTGGTTTTATGACCTGCCCATTGCCCCATCCGCTCACCGCGTCCGGGCAGCTCACAAAACGCACATGCGCTGGCCCGCGCGCGAGCGCTCCGTTTTCGGATCAATTTATTTTTGGATTCGGGGAGGAGCGCGGGCGTGTGGGTTAGTCAAATCCATAGGCCCGCCGCGCGTTCTGCGACGACCGTCTTTACCGCACGACCGAAGGCGTTCCCTTCGGAAGGATATCGCTCGGCCGCCTGCGCCACTTCGGTGAATCGCCTCGTCCGGATCGGACAGATCGCCTTCGTGCCGATGTAGCGCTCTCCATTCCTGGCCGACCGAAGGCGACGCTGCCGAATTGAACTGCATCGATCTCACCGACGGGCAAACGAGATCGGGCAAACGAGCAGCTATGATTCTGGCTCGCAGCAGCGTCGGTGCTTCACACCACGAGCACGCGACACAGCACGATCGCGACGTCGTCGGGGACGTTGCCGGCGGGCTGGATCCGCACGAGCTCGATGAGCTGCTCGGCGGCGGCCGCAAGATCCGGCCCGCTCGCGATCTTGCCGATGTCGGCGATCTTTGCGTAGCGAAACAGGCCGTCGGATGCGACGAGCAACGTGCCCGCGCCGAGCGGACCGGTCGCGGTCGAGACCGGCGTCGCACCTGCGCCGACGAGCGGCTTCGCGTGCTGCGCGTGCGTCAGGTCGTCGATGTCGCCGTTACGGATCAGCCATGCGCCTGAATCGCCGACGCTCGCACCGCGTACGCCGTGCTCGGTGACTGCGAGGACGACCGCGGTCGATTGCCCGCCGTCGAGACGCAGCGAGTCGCCGTCGAGCTGGCGGAGCACGATGCTCCATTCGGCGTCCGCGTTGCGCAGCATCTCGGCGGTGTCGATGATCGCTTGCGCGGCGACCGCGCCGTTGCTGGTGCCGCCGGCGCCGTCGGCGAGCGCGATCAAGACGCCGCCGTCACGCTCGAACACCGCGGCACGATCCTGCCCGGCACCCTTGAGGGGCTGGACCTTGACGACGTACTCGAACCCGGAGCCGATCACTTATGGAGAATGCACTACTGCGACATCGCTACGATACGCAAGCCCACCGCATCGAGAGCTGCTGACGTGATCCTGCGTTGTTCTGTCATCAGCACGTGAGCGGCGATCTTGCCACCTCGCTCGTCATCGGGCAGACCGTTGCACAGATAGCGAAACAGATACGGACAGCGGGTCGTATCGCGGATCGCGAAGCGCGAAGCGATCGCGGTCAGCATCTGGCGGCCGGTCGCGAGCGGTGGCGTATGGACGTGCGCATCGAGCCAGCGCATCCGGGGATCGTCGTTGCTCGGCGGATCGACGCGCTCGGCCGGGTACAGGTCGGCGGCGGCGAGGAGCTCTTGCATGTCGTAGTACCAGCGCGCGGTCAGCGGCCGCGGTGCATCGAGGTCGAATTCTTCAGCGACCAGCGTGCCACCGGGGGCCAGCAGGCGATGAGCCCGATCGATCGCCGCCTGGAGCGGATGGATGTGATGGAGCGAGGACGTGAAGATCACCGCGTCGAACGGCGCGTCTTCGAACCGCAGGAAGTCGGCTTCGACGAACTTCACACCGGGCGAGGGTCGCGAATCCACGAGCTTCAAATCGATTGCGGTAACGCTGATGCCCTCGCGTCCGAGCAGGCGCGCGACATCGCCACGGCCACAGCCCACTTCGAGGACGCGCGCGCAACCGCGGACGACATCGGAGACGAACTTGTAGGTCTGGTCGACGTAGAGCTGATAGGGCCGTGCCACGACATCATGAGGGTAACGCAGGTTCGGGTAGGGATCAGTGTCTTGTCGGGTCCAGGTCGGGCTGGCGGAGAAACCCGGATGCAAGACCTCGTCAACGCGCGCGATCTGGGCGTTCGAGGTACTACGTTGCCATGTCGTTCCGCCTACGGCCTGCCAGCCTCGAAGACCTCGCGCTCGTGCTCCCGCGAACCCGCGCGCTCAACGACCACGAGGGGATCACGATTCAGGACGCCCCGCTCGAAGCGGCGCTGCGCAGGCTGCTCGGTGATCCGAGCCTGGGCGGCGTCTGGCTCGTCCTGGACGACGCCGCGGTCGTCGGCTACGCGATCGTCGCATTCAGCTACGATCTCGAGTTCGGCGGCCGCGACGCCTACCTGACGGAGTTGTGGATCGATGACGACGCGCGCGGCCGCGGCGCCGGTGCAGCGGCGCTCGAGCTGCTCGATCCCGAGCTTCGCCGTCGCGACATCGCGGCGCTGCACCTGCAAGTGCGTCCGGAGAACCCGGCGATGCGGCTCTACGAACGCAGCGGGTTTGTCCGATCACCGCGCGCGATCATGACGCGTCGCCTGCGTTAGGGCCGCGAGGCCCGGTCGCCAACAGCTTTTGATAGAACACGACGTCGTGCCACGCGCCCTGCTTCCAGCCGGCATCGCGGAACACCCCGACGAGCACAAAGCCGAGTCGCTCGTGCAGCGCGACGCTCGCAGGATTTGGCACGGTGATCCCGGCGACCGCCGAGCGCAGGCCGAACGCGGCGCACTGGTCGAGGAGCTCCGAGTACAGCGCCGTTCCGAGGCCGCGGCGGTGCGCACCCTCGACGACGTAGAGCCCGACTTCGCACGTCCATGCATACGCGGCGCGCTCGCGCCACGGGCCTGACTTCGCGTAGCCGATGATGACTCCCGCCTGCTCGAGGACGAGCCAGGGATGGCGCTCGCGAGTCGATTGCCAGGCGTCGACGAGCTCGTCGCGCGTGACCGGGTCGTAAGAAAAGTGGATCGCGGTCGTCGCGATGTAGTGATTCGTGATTGCGGCGATCGCATCGAAGTCCCCAGGGGCCGCGGCTCGGATGGTCATCGGCGTCCAAGATAGCGTGATAGCGTCGCCGCATGAAGGGAGCGTTGTTCGTCGCCGTCGTGTGTGCGTGCGGCGGTTCGAGCGCGCCTGCGAAGCCGACCGCGGTTGCGAAGCCCGCCCCGCCGAGGCAGATCACGGCGGAGATGTTCTGCTCGCGGTTCACGAAGCTCAAGAACGCCGGCTGCGCGATGTTCGAGAAGATGGACCTCGACCACGAAGCCTGCCTGAAGCAGCTCGACGATCCGACGATGGCCCCGTTTCGGAACACGTTCGGACCGTGCTTCGTCGATCACGATAGCTGTGACACGGTCGCCGCCTGTATTTCCGACGCCGCGGCCCCCAAGCTCGATCAGCTTCGCACCTGTGACAACCACGACGTCCAACGTGCCGTCGGAGTGCCTGCCGCCGAATGGGCGCATCGAAAGGGCGCGAACGTCAAGAAGCTCGCCGACGCGCGGTCCTCGAAGGCGCAGCCGATCGAGATCTGCGGGATCAAGGCGGAGAACGAGTGGCTCGTCAACGCGACCTGCGAGAACGGATCGCACCCGTTCCAGACGCGAAGCGATGCCGAGGCCGCACGCTTCGGCAACGTCGGCGAGGGCGGCCGCTGCGGCTCGATCATCGATCTGTACAAGGTCAAGTGCGTCGAACAGACGTACGACGTCTTCATCGATGGCTATGTCTGCCCACTTCCGAAGTAGACTTCGGGCATGCGTTTGATCCTCGCAGCACTGCTCGCAGGAGCGACCGCCTGCAAGTCGCCCGCTCCTCCGTGCTCGCAGATCGTGGACCACATCCTCGAAATCACGAAGCAGCAGCTCACCGGCCATGGCTCGCTCGAGCTCGGTAACCGGAAGCTGATGATCGATCAATGCGAGCAGCGCGCTTATCCGCGGCAGGTGAAGGCCTGCCTGGTAGCTGCGCGAAATCTGGCCGATCTCGCAGCCTGTCAAAAGCCGGAACCCGCTCCGCCGCGCGCCCCGGACGAGCCGGTACCTGGCAGCGGTAGCCCTCGCTGAGGCGTGGTACACCGCGCTTCATGAACGACGCGATCGTCAACGTCCCCGATCCGATCAACGAGCCGATGTTGTCGTACGCCCCGGGCACGCCGGAGCGCGGTCAGCTCAAGCATGCGCTCGCGGAGGTCGAGCGCGAGGTCATCGAGATCCCTTGCGTGATCGGCGGCGTGCGGATCAAGACCGGCAACGTGCGTGAAGTTCGGATGCCGCACCGGCACAAGCACGTGATCGCGCGATTTCATGCCGCGACCGAGGAGCTCGCCGACCGCGCGATCCAGGCGTCGCTCAAAGCGAAGCACGACTGGGCGGCGATGCCGTGGGAAGCTCGCGCCGCGATCGTGCTCAAGGCCGCCGAGCTGCTCGCTGGCCCGCACCGGATGACGGTCAATGCCGCGACGATGCACGGCCAGAGCAAGACGTGCCACCAGGCCGAGATCGACGCCGCCTGCGAGATGATCGATTTCTGGCGGTTCAACGTCAAGTTCGCGCAGGACCTCTACCGCATGCAGCCGGTGAGCGGCCCCGGCGTGTGGAACATGAGCGAGCTGCGCCCGCTCGAGGGATTCATCTTCGCGCTGACGCCGTTCAACTTCACCGCGATCGGCGGCAACCTGCCCGTCTCGTGCGCGCTGATGGGCAACACCGTCGTGTGGAAGCCCGCCGAGGCGCAGGTCCTCGCTGCATGGCGCACGTTCCAGATCCTCGAAGAAGCCGGCCTGCCGCCGGGCGTGATCAACTTCATTCCGGGACTGCCGCACGACAAGACGAACGCGATCCTCGATCACGAGGCGCTCGCAGGGATTCACTTCACCGGCTCGACCGACGTGTTCCGGATGATGTGGAAACGAGTCGGCGACAACCTCGACCGCTACAAGAACTATCCTCGGCTGGTCGGCGAGACCGGCGGTAAAGACTTCATCCTCGCCCATCCATCGGCCGATCCTCGCGCCGTCGCGACGGCGATCGTCCGCGGCGGCTTCGAGTATCAGGGCCAGAAGTGCTCGGCGGCATCGCGCGCGTACGTCGCCAAGTCGGTGTGGGACGCGATGAAGGACCAGCTCGGTGACACGATCGCCTCGCTCAAGGTCGGCGACGTAAGCGACTTCTCGAACTTCATGGGCGCGGTGATCAAGAAAGGCGCGTTCGACAAGCACGCCGCCGCGATCGCCGAGGCGCGCGACACCAAAGGCATGAAGGTGTTCGCGGGCGGCAAGACCGACGACCGCGAGGGTTACTTCGTGTATCCCACGCTGCTGACCACCGAAGATCCGACGGTGCGTCACATGAAGGAGGAGTTCTTCGGCCCGATCGTCACGCTGCATGTCTACCCGGACTCGGCGTGGGGCGAGACGCTGCAGCTCGTCGACCGCACGTCGCCGTACGCGCTGACCGGTGCGGTGTTCTCGCGCGATCGCGCGGCGATCGTCGAAGCCACGCAGTCCCTGCGCAACGCGGCCGGCAACTTCTACATCAATGACAAGCCGACCGGCGCCGTCGTCGGGCAGCAGCCGTTCGGCGGAGCGCGCGCGTCGGGTACCGACGACAAGGCAGGTTCGCCGCTGAATCTGCTCCGGTGGGTCGCCTCGCGCACGCTCAAAGAGACGTTCGTGCCGCCGACGGATCACCGCTATCCGTTCCTCTCCGAGCCGTAGCGGGGACTGTCGCACCGACGGGAATCCGACGTCGCAAGCGCTGTCGCACATGCGTCGCATCTAGCGCGAGTACAATCATCGACTTAACGTGCACTCGCGCATTCGTCTTTGGCCGCGCACCACCCGCATCGGAGTCACATGAACCGCAAGCTCGCTGGGCTCGGAGCCGTCGTCGCGATCGCAATCGGCTGTTGGGTGCTGTTCTTCAGACACCGTGGTGACGACGTCGCCAAGCCCGCGGCCGACAAGCCGCGAAGCGCGAAGATCGAGAACGCGACCGCCGTGGCGCCGCAGACGCCGGAAGCGCCCGCGCCGCGCGGCATCACCCCGAAGTGGTCGCTCGACGTCGATCGAGAAGGGCCGCTGCGTCTCGAGGGCCAGGTCGTCGGCCCGGACGGCAAGGGCGTGCTCGGCGCACAGGTCTGGCTATCGTCGGTGCCACCACGCTCTGCGACGAGCGAAGCCGACGGCGGGTTCGCGTTCGACAAGCTCGTCGGCCGCGCGTACGTGATCACGGCGTCGGTCTCGGACCCGAACGCCGAGCTCGTCGGCGGTCCGGTGACGTACAAGTTGACGACATCGAGCGATCCGGTCGTGATCCGGATGTCGGAAGCGGCTGCGCTCACCGTCAAAGTCGTCGATGACACGAGTCATCCGATCAGCGGCGCTCAGGTGAAGATCGAAGGCTTCGGCGATCACACCGAGAAGACCAGCGATCAGGGCACGGTGAAGATGAAGCCGATCCATCCGGGTTGGGTCGGCGTCGAGGTCACGGCGACGGGTTATGCGCTCGGCATCGGGTTCACGACCGTCGGGTCCGCCGGCGCGACCGGAGACCTCACGGTCACGTTGCACAAAGGCGTCGCGGTCTCGGGACGCGTGATCGACGAGCACGGGAAGCCGATCGGCCGCGCACATGTCTCGGCCAGCGATGGCAATCCGTGGGTTTTGGGCCGGGACGCCGACGAGGTCGAGACCGACGCGAAGGGACAATTCACGTTCGTCGCGCTCGCGGCCGGTACGCATCACTTGAGCGCGGTCGACGGCGAACACGAGCCTGGACAGAGCCCGCCGATCACGGTCGCGACGCGTCCTGTCATTGGTGTCGAGATCAAGCTGAAGGCCGGTGGCTCGGTGAACGGGATCGTCGTCGATCACGACGGCAACCCTTCCAAGTTCGCGACGGTGCGGATCGCCGGGACCGGCGCACGGATGTGGTCGGTCGCGGCACGCCAAGCAACGAGCGACGAGCACGGCAAGTTCGAGCTGCGCGGACTCACACGCGCGAAGCTGCAAGCACGCGCGGAATCCGATGCAGCCGCGAGCAAGCTTGTCGATGTCGATCTGTCGGCGCAAGCGACCGCGCGCGACCTCAAGCTCGTGCTCGATGTCAGCGGCACGATCTCCGGAATCGTCGTCGACGATAAGAATCAACCGGTCACCGAGGTTGCCGTCAACGCGTTCCCGGATCTGGTGAGCGGCGCTTCGACCGACGGCATCGCGCTCGCGGGAATGTCTTCGGCGACGACCGATGGCGCCGGTGCCTTCACGATCCACGGCTTGCCCGAGGGTCCCTATCGGCTGTGGACCGGAAGGACGTCCGGCGGGCTCGGCGGCGGTTGGGGTCGCGAGAGCACGCCCGCCAGGACCGGCGACAAGGCCGTGCGCATCGTGTTGCCGGCGCCGGGAGGTCTGGTCGGCAAGGTCCTTCTCGACAACGACAAGGTACCGGTGCTCGCGACCGTTCAGGTCGGTTCACAGCCACCGACGCCTGCGGTCGGCGGGGCGTTTACGGTGAAGGAGCTGTCACCGGGCAAGTACGACGTGACGTTCCGCGGTCCCGAATTCGCGGAATACGTGAAGCACGACGTCGAGGTCGCGATCGGCAAGACGACCGACATCGGAACGATCAAGGTGCCGCGCGGCCGCAAGCTGCTCGGTCGCGTCGTCGATGGGACGGGCGCGCCCGTGGCGGATGCCAAGGTCAAGCTCGGCGACATGCTGATGTCGTCGTCCGATTCCGCGGACGATCGCGCCGCGACGTTCGAAGACATGGCCGGTATCCGCTCGGCGTCGACCGATCAGGACGGCAACTTCGTGATCGTCGGCGTGCCGCAAAAACCGACGAACGTGATGGCCGATCATCCCGATCGCGGCCGCTCGATCGCCGCGGCCGTCGCGCAGGGCACCGAGGATCCACCGCCGGTCACGCTGACGCTGCGCGGCTTCGGCTCGATCACCGGCAAGGTCACGATGAAGGGCCAGCCGCAGACCGGCGTCACGATCTCCGAATCGAGCAAGGGTGGCGGCGCGCAAGCGTCCTTCGCCCAGACCGCGGCCGACGGCACGTTCACGATGTCGAAGGTGCCCGAAGGTGCGCACGTCTTGATGGCGATGCAGACCCAGATGATGGCGCTGAAGTCGACGAGCGTCACCGTGCAGGTCACCGCCGGAAAACAGACGACCGTCGCGATCGACATCCCGGTCGGCGCGATCACACTCGACGTCGCGATCAAGGCACTCGCGAACAACAAGGTCGACGCCGCTCAGGTGTTCTTGTGTCGCGGCATCGTCACCGCGAAGACCGGCAAGGACCTCAACGACGGGTTCTTCCAGGGCGGCATGGTCGGGATGAAGTTCTGGTTCGGTGAGGGCAAGCCCGTACCCGAGTTCGACGAGCTCGTTCCCGGTGAATACTCGCTGTGCTCGATCCCGATCACCGGAGATCTCTCGAATCCCCAGTTCGCACAGCGCATCCAATCCAATGTCGCGACGCTGGCCGTCTACTGCAAACCGACGACGGTCGCGGCGGCACCGGCGAAGCAGACTGCCGTGCAGGAGCTGCCGGCGATGACGCCGCTACCGAGTCCTACGAATTAGTAACCGTCGTAGTAGGTGTTGTCGTAACCCGAGTACGCCGGGTCCGGCTCGTAGTGGCCGGGCTGCCAGATCCATTCGGATCCGCCCCAGTTCCACGCGCCTTCGATCCAGATGTACCCGACCACCGGCGCGTAATTCTCGACGAGCAACGATGGCCGCTGGTAGTAGTTGTAATACCGGTAGCCGATCGCGGGACGGTTGACGTAGATCGGCCGGCGTTCGAAACGCTCACCGCGATCGCGATCGAAGCCGCGATTGACGATCACCGGACGGCGGTTCTCATACCCACGGTTCGGGGTGACATTGACGCCGCCACTCCAGCCGCGGCTTCCGCCATTCCATTCGCGGGCACGACCGCCGCCATTCCACTCGCGGCCGCCGCCATTCCACGTGCGTCCGCCGCCGCCGCCGTTCCAGTTGCCGCGTTGCTGGACAACGGGCTGGCGATGTTCGCCACGTTCACCGCCACGACCGTGGTCAGCCGCGGCGACCCCAGCCGACAGTGCGAGTGCAGACAGGATGAGGATTGATTTACGCATGACAGGTTCTCCTGTCTTTGATCTACGAGCATCGACCGTGCCCAGCTACCCCCATACACATTTCGTCATCTTGCACGGGCAAGTACCGTGAACGAATGGCTTCACTGTGCCCGGATCTGCCTTTCAGCATGAAGGCCAGATGAAGGCAGGCTTTACGGCGCGCGATATTGCAGGAGCTGCAAGATCGGGTGGACCGCGTGCTGCTCGACGAGCGGACCGAGCGAGTACACCTCTTCGTAGTGATCGCCCTGTGCCTCGGTGATGTACGGGTTGTTGGGGTCGAGCGCGTAGTTGTACGCCGGCACGATGTAGCCCACGTAGTCCTCGGCCAGACCCGCGAGCACCGGATAGCGAACGCCGGGATGCGCGAGCACGAGATCGCGCATGTACGGCGGCTGCGGCGCCTCCATGAAGTTCGGCTGGTTTGGACTCGGCGTACACGCGATGCCCGCGTTGCAGTCGACGGGACCGGAGCAATCGTTGTGCGTGTCGGCGCACTTGCCGGCGTGCATGAGCAGCGGCCAGCCCCAGCTCCACGAACCGTCGTAGCCGCCGACCCACAGCTCGGGATGCAGCTCGCCCGGCGCGCTCACGATCCCGAGCGGGCCGATCTGGATGTACGTCGAGCGCAGCGAGATCCACGGTTCGTTGGTCTCGTCGATCGACTGGTCCTTGTTGTAACCGGCGAGCTCGTGCGGCCCGAGAAGGTTCACGAGGAACGCGACGTGAAAGTACGTGTTCTCGATCTTCGCCCAGAACTTCGCCGTCTTGACGCTGAGCGGCAGCACGCTCGTGCTCTCGCCGGAGTCGCGTAGTGCGGTCAGCGCGCGGGCCGCTGCATTCGTGCCGATCGCCTGATCCATCGCCGACGACTCCATCGTGATCGGCGTGCCGTTCGGGCCCGGCGGATGCGTTCCGCGAATCGAGCCGATCTGTCCGCCGAGCGCGCCCTGCACGAACACCGTCACGCCGCCGAGTCCCGCGAGGTTCTGCAGCGCGTACTTGCTCGCGGTCGTGAGCACGCCGTTCTCGACGTGGTCGCGCAGCCAATGTGGATAGTGCGCGGTGATCATTGCGGGCACGGTGTCGTCGAAGTGCGCGACCTCGGGGTGATCGGCCCAATTGACGATCGTTCCGATCGTCGTCGTCGGATCGCTGACCTTCACGAACCGCGCGATCGTGAGCGTCGGATCGAAGATCACAGGATCGCGGATGTCCTGGGCCCAATCGTCGGTCTTCGAGGTCCGTGTGGCCGGATCGTTGATCAGAGGCGTCGAAGCGATCACGAGCTGCGCCGGTTGCGCGTTCTGCACGGCTTCGGTGATCGCCGCGACATCGGCCTCGTAGAGCGCCTTCACCACGAACGGTTGCCGCCCGGTGACCGCCACCTGCGGGCCCCACAACCCGACGGTATCGGGAGCGTCATGGGCGTGCGTCGAGCCGATCATCACGTGATCGATCCCGAGCGACGCGAGCCGCGGATCGTTGCGGATGATCTCCATGTCGCCCGCGAGGAGGCCGATGCAGTCGTTGTAGACGATGACGACGGTCGTATCGCCCTGCACGAACGCGATCGCCCGCGCTTCGACGTCGGTCTTCACGCCCTCGGCGGCACGCTCACCGCCGAACAGCCACACGCCGTCGAACTTGCCGTTGCCGTTCTTGTCCGTGTAGGGCTCGGTCGTCTGCCACTTCCGATCCATGTTCTCGTCGGTGTAGGTCTCGAAGTCTTGCGGCGTAAATGTCCGCTTGGCGGCGCCGACCTTCAGCACGCCATCTCCCGCGTTCGCGCATGATGGACCGCCTGGACACACGAGGTCGGGCTTGTCGAAGCCTTCGAGCCGCGCATCGACCATGGCATCGGGTGTCGCTTGGCCGCCGCCGCAGGCGAGGAGGAGCAAGCTGCAGAGGGAGACAGGCCGGATCATGCCGCTTCGTATCGCGGCGGCCCGGCGAAGTAAACGAGAGACCTAAGCCCGCAGGCCGATCGGACAGCTCACGCCCGTGCCGCCGAGCCCGCAGTAGCCGCCTGGGTTCTTGCCGAGGTATTGCTGGTGGCTGTCCTCGGCGTAATAGAACGGTGGAGCGTCGAGGATCTCGGTCGTGATCGCGTCGTAACCCGACGCGCTCAACTGCTTCTGATACATCGCCATCGAAGCCTCGGCGGCGGCCTTTTGAGCGGCGTCGAACGCGTAGATGCCCGAGCGGTATTGCGTGCCGGCGTCGTTGCCCTGCCGCATCCCTTGGGTCGGATCATGGCTCTCCCAGAAAATCTGCAGCAGCTTGTCGTAGCTGATCAATTTCGGGTCGAACACGACGAGCACGACTTCGTTATGGCCGGTGAGGCCGGTGCAGACTTCCTGGTACGTCGGATTCGGTGTCGACCCTGCGGCGTATCCAACGGCCGTCGAGTACACGCCGTGTGTCTGCCAGAACTTACGCTCGGCGCCCCAGAAACAGCCCATGCCGAACAGCGCGCGTTGCAGACCTTCCGGGAACGGCGGCGTGATCCGGTGGCCGTTGACGAAGTGAGTGTCGCCGACATGCATCGGCGTGGACCGACCCGGCAACACTTCCTGCGGTGACGGCATGCGGAGCTTCTTGGGCGAGAACATGGGCACAGTATACGGCGGCGCGTGGCGATCGGTACCTGGCCGGCCGCCGCCGGAAGGACGCGGATTCGCCGTAGTGTTAGTTTGCAGTGATGGCTGGTGTCTCGCTACTCGGGATCTGCGGAAGCGTTCGCAAGTCGTCGCACAATCGCGCGCTGCTCGCCGCGGTCGGCGAGATGCTCCCCGCGGGCACCCAGCTCACGATGTACGAAGGTCTCGATAAGCTGCCGATCTTCAACAGCGATCTGCTTGATCCCACGGCGGTGACCGAGCTCAAGGCCGCGGTCGCGAACGCCGACGGCGTGGTGTTCGCGGTTCCCGAATATAACTACAGTATTCCGGGTGGCCTGAAGAACGCGCTCGACTGGCTCTCGCGGCCACCCGCGACGTCGCCGATGCGCGGTAAACCGATCGGCCTCGTCGGCGCGGCAAGCGGGATGAGCGGGACGATCCGCGCGCAGACCCACATGCGTCAGATGATGGTGTTCAGCGACTCGCCGACGCTCGGTCAACCGGAGGTGCTGATCCCGCGGGCTCAAGACCGCTTCGACGCGAACCTGACGCTGACCGACGAATCGACCCGCCAGCTCCTCGTGCGGTTCGGGGCCGCGATGGTCGAGTTTGTCCGACGCTATCGGCCCGGCTGACTCATCCCGAATTAGAGGAACGAGTCCTGATAGCCCGGGTCTTCGACGCCGAGCGCAGCAGGCGTCGGGTGCAGCGGCGCGAACAGATCGCACATCACCGCCACCTCGTCGGTCCGCGTCGTGCCGATCGATTTTTCGTACGAGCCGGGATGCGGACCGTGCGGAACGCCCATCGGATGATGCGAGATGCTGCCGGCCTGCACGCCCTTGCGCGACGTGAAGTTGCCGTCGGCGTAGAAGATGATCTCGTCGCAATGCGTGTTGCTGTGCGGGTACGGACAGGGGATCGAATCCGGTCCGAAATCGACGAGGCGCGGCACGAAGCTGCACACGAGGATGCCGCGCGCTGCGAACGTGCCGTGCCAGGTCGGTGGCAAATGGATCGACGACACGCGCGGTTGAAACGCGAGGATCGGAAACGCCCACGGATACACGGTGCCGTCCCAACCGATCACGTCGAGCGGCGAGTCCTGCATCTGGAACCCGTGCCAGCGGCCTTCACGTCGCACGACGAGCTCGCGAATGCCTTCATCGATCGGCGCGCGCAGCTGCGGCCGTTTGAAGTCGCGATGCGAATACGGCGCATCCATGCGCAGCTGACCGACTTCATTGCGCCATTGCTTCGGGATGTGCAGGCCGCCCGCGAGATCGAGCCAGAACCAGTACTGCTCGCCTTCCGGTAGAAAGCGATGCAAGAGGCCGCGCGGCACGAACACGTAGTCGCCTTGCGCGAACGCGACATCGCCGAGGATCGTGCGGAGCGTGCCGCCACCCTTGTGGATGTAGACGAGCTGATCCGCGTCGCCGTTCGCGATGTAGACCGGGTCGTGCGAGCTCGGGAACGCGACGCCGGTCGTGACGTCGGAGTTGAACATCAGCGCGACGCGGGCGTCGATCTGCGGACCGCCCCGCTTCGCCGCGAGCTCGAACGTCTTGTAGTGCCGCTTCGAGAGCGAGCGTTCGGACACCGACGCAGGCCCTGCCCAGCCGTGCTGCGCCGGCGCGAGCTTCTGCACGTGCGGGCGACGCAGGTGATACATGATCGTGTACGGACCGTCGAAGCCGTCGCGCGTGAAGCACTCCTCGAAGCGCAGCTCGTCGCCCGGTCCGCGCAGCTGCGTGTGATGCTTGCGTGCGACCTCCCCGAGCTGCATCCGGTCGAGCATTAGACGAGACCTCGCTCGCGCTGCTCGCGCTCGATGCTCTCGAACAGCGCGCGGAAGTTGCCCGCGCCAAACCCGCGATCGCCTTTGCGCTGGATGATCTCGTAGAAGAACGGCCCGGCGGCGCTGTCGGCGTAAAGACCGGAGGACTCCTTGAGGAAGATCTGCAGCATGTATGCGCGCTCGTGATCACCGTCGAGCAAGATCTCGAGCTCGCGGAGGATCTTCAGATCCTCGTCGATCTGCTTGATGCCGCTGTTCTTGATCCGATCCGGAAGCATGTCGTAGTACGTGCCCGGCGTCGGCATGAACGAGACGCCGTTGCCGCGCAGCGATCGCACGGCGGTGACGATGTCGGCCACCGTGAGTGCGACGTGTTGCACGCCATCGCCGCGGAGCTCTTCGTTGAAGATGTTGATCTGCGAGCTCTTGAAGAACGGCCTCGCCGGCTCGTTGTTCGCGAACTTGGTGTTCGATTGCGGATCCCACATCACGATCGACTTGAGGCCGGAGCCGGTCTTCCGCGTAGGCTCGACATCGGAGGTGTGGAACTCGACCTCCCACATCTGCTCGAACCCGAGCACGTGCTCGAGCCACAGCAGCATCGGCTTCATGGTCTGGAAGTTCGAGGTGACGTGATCGATCTCCTGGAACCCGAACTTGTTCTGGCCGCCGCCTTGATAGGGGATGGCGCCGGGATACAGCGCTTTGTAGCCCTCGTGCTGGCGAAACCGGAACGTGCAGTCGCCGAACGGCGTCGTGATCGCGAACTGGCGCAGCGTGCCGCCGTCATCCTTGAACGTCTCGATGTCGGTGATCGCGGTGCCGCCGCGCTGTTCGAGCAAACGAAACGTCTTGTCGATGTCTTCGACCTCGAACACGAGCGTGCCGACGCCATCGGGATGCTTCGCGAGGAACCGGCCGGAGCGGCTCGTGCCGAGCCCTAGAATGTCGATCGGCGAGCTGCACACCACCTGAATCTTGCCGGCGGAGAAGCAGGCCGACTTCTGACGGCCTTCGTGCTCGAGCTCGGGGGAGCTGCGCCACGTCTCGGCGAAGTCGAGCTTGCCGGTGTAGAACTGCCGCGACCGCTCGAGGTCGTGGACGTAGTAGTGAATGCCTTCGAGCCGCTTGATTCCGAGTGATTCGAGCTTGGGCATGATCAGTTCCTCACGGCATCGGGCTGTTGATCGGGCATGGCGATGGCGAACGCGGGCAACGCGAGGCAGCGCTCTTCGATCTCGAGGAGCAGCGTGCGACCGGCGAGGTCGACGCCGAACCGCCGCGCCGAGGCGAGCTGCGGAACGAGGCAGCAGTCTGCGATGGTCGGCGAATCACCGACGCAGAACTTGCCGGCGATGTCGCGGGCGGACTGTTCGAACGCGGCGAGCCCATCGGCGACGAAGCCTCGCACCCAAGCAGCATCGTCCGCGCCGAGCGCCTTGAGCTTGTTCGTCGTCGAGAGATTCTGCATCGGCTGGATCCCGGAGTTGACGATCTCGGCGAGCGAACGCGTGCGCGCGCGCAGATACGGATCCTTCGGCAAGATCGCCGGGGTCGGCCAGCGCTCTTCGAGATATTCGAGGATCGGCAGCGACTGCACGATCGAATGCACGGTGCCATCGTCTTCGGTGATCTCGAACGTCGGCACCTGCGCCATCGGGTTCTTCGCGCGATAGGCCTCGGCATGTTGTGCGCGTTGCACGATGTTGACGACGACGTACTCGTACGGAATCTGCTTGAGGCCGAGCGCGATCCGCACGCGGTGACTCGCCGACGAGCGCCAGTAGTTATGGAGGACGAGCTTCATCTGGGCTTTCCTGCCGCGACGACGCGTTGATCGATCTTGCCAAACGGGCTGACGAGCGCGCCGTCGAACGCTTCGATCTCGATTCGATCGCCGACCGACATGAACGGGGTCGCCGGCTTGCCGGTCTCGATCGTCTCGATCATTCTGCGCTCGGCGAGACACGAGATGCCGCGCGCGCGATCCGCGTTCGAGACCGTCCCGCTGCCGAGGATCGTGCCCGCGGTGAACCGGCGCGTCTTCGCGATGTGACCGACCAGATCGAAGAACGAGAAGTGCATCTCCGGACCTGCTTCGCAGTCACCGACGATCTTCTCGTTGTACGTCGAGCGGACGCGCACGTGAAGCCGGCCACCTCGCCAGGAGCCGCCTAGCTCGTCGGGCGTCACGGCGAAAGGCGAGAATGCGGTCGCCGGCTTGCTCTGGAAGAAGCCGAAGCCCTTCGCGAGCTCGTCGGGGATCAGGTTGCGGAGCGTGCAGTCGTTCGCGAGCACGAGCAGCCGCACGCAGGCTTGCGCCTCCGACGCGCGCGTGCCGATCGGCGTGTCGCCGAGGATCGCACAGACCTCGGATTCGAAATCGAGACCCCATGCCGGATCGTGCAGCTCGATCGGATCGCGCGGACCGAGTAGATCGCCGGAGCCGCCTTGATAGATCAACGGATCGCTCTCGAGGGTCTTAGGAGGTTCCGCGCCGCGTGCCTTGCGGACGAGGATCACGTGATTGAGGAATGCCGAGCCATCGACCCATTCGTAGGCGCGCGGGAGCGGCGCACCCAGGCGATGCGGGTCGATCGTCATGCCATCGGTCGCACCGGTGGCGAGCTGATCGGAGATCGCGCGCAACGCGGGTTCGGCCGCGTCCCAGTCATCGAGGGCCCGCTGCAACGTGGGCCATGCGTCTGGTGCAGGTGCCCCGGCCTCGCCATCCTTGCGCACGACGAGGAGCCGGCCATCACGGGAGCCATCGCGGAGAGTCGCAAGCTTCACGCCGGCACCTTATGTCGACGGAGCTAGGTGGTCAACCGGGGGGCGGATGCGGTGCGTCATCAGCAGCCGTGGCGGAACAGCCACTTCACCATCGGAGCGGTCGCTCGGGCGTGCTCGACGAGCCAGCTCGAGAGCCCCGGTTTGTGCAGCAGGCCCTTGGGGATCGCGGGAAACCCGGCGGTCAGGCCTCGCATCTTCAAGAGCTCCGCACGGGGATGATCGGGCGCGAAGCCCTTCGGGACTTTCTTGTAGCTATCGTGACCGTTCACCGGATACTTCGCCTTGCGCAGCTTGCCGACGATGCCGGCGATCTCCTTACCGGTCTTGTCCGCTGCGACGAGCTTGCGCCACTTCACGAGCTGCTTGTCATCGAAGAAGTACGATCCAACGCCGATGAACTCTTCGTCGAGCCCGAGGTGGACGTACATCGCCGCGGCGCCTTTGCGGGTCGGAATCACGCCGGCACAGTGGGTCTTGTACGGGGTCTTGTCCTTCGAGAAGCGCGTGTCGCGGTAGATCCGGAACAGCTTCGGCTTGCCGAGCTTCATCGGCGCGTACACCTTGCCGAGCCGGCCGGTGACGTCCTCGAGCAGCGCGGTCATCGGCTGCACCCAGAGCGCCTCGTACCGCTCCTTGTTCGCCGTGAACCACACGCGATTCATCTCGGCCGTGAGCTCGTGAAAGAACTGGGGCGCCGTGCGATCGAAGCCGGTGAACGTCACGCGGCAACATTAGCAGTGGCGCGCGTCTCGGTGATTTAGGCCGGCAAGATTTGCCGAGCGCGAGCAAGTCTTGCCGGTGGGAGGCACGTTTCTTCGCGGCCTCGCTTGGCGTCGCCCTTGCTAGCTGCTGCCCGGCAGCCGAGCCCCAAACTCGCTCGGTCTGGGGAGGATTCATGAGGGTACTTGCAAGTAGCTTGATCGTGCTCGTCGCGTGCGGAGGTGACGAGCACCCACAACAGCCCGACGCGCACGTCGCCGCCGATGCGGCGCCAACACCGGACGCACCGCCGGAGTTGCTCACGTCCGCGGAGAAGGCCGCGATTCATCTGCTATCGCCGCTTCCGGCGGTTCCGGCCGACACCACGAACGCGTTCGCGAACAGCACGCAAGCCGCCGCGCTCGGGCAGAAGCTCTTCTTCGACAAGAGCTACTCCGGTCCGCTCGCGGTTGGTGACGACGGCACGAACGGCGGCCTCGGCATGGTCGGCGAGGCCGGCAAGGTCTCGTGCGCTTCGTGTCACGCGGTCAGCAGCGAAACGATGGTCGATCTGCGTTCGGCGCCGACGAACAACGTGTCGCTCGGCACCGATTTCGGGACGCGCAACGCGCTCGGCATCATCAACTCTTCGTATCTGAAATGGACAAACTGGGGCGGCCGGTTCGACTCGCAGTGGTCGCTGCCGCTCGCGGTCTCCGAGAATGCGAAGATCATGAAGAGCTCGCGGCTCCAGATCGCGCACATGCTGTATGCGAAGTACCGCACCGAGTACAACGCGGTGTTCCCGGTCGCGCTCGATCCATCGCTCGATCCCGCTGCGACCGATGCCGCGCGGTTCCCGGCGAGCGGCAAGCCGAAAGCTCTCCCCGCGGATCCCGATGCCGCGTGGGAGGGCATGACTGCAGCCGATCAGGCGATCGTGAATCGGATCTTCGCAAACTACGGCAAGGCGCTCGCGGCGTATCTCCGCAAGCTGACCAGCGGCAACTCCGCGTTCGATCGATTCGTCGCGGGTGACACCACCGCGATCAGCATCTCCGCGATCCGCGGGATCAAGCTGTTCCTCGGCAAGGAATGCGTCACGTGCCACAGCGGACCGAGCTTCTCGGATGGCCAGTTCCACGCGCTCGTGGTGCCACAGACCGGCGCACACGTGCCTGCGACCGATCTCGGCCGCTATCAGGACGTGCCACCGTTGCTCGCGAGCGCGTTCAACACGAACGGTGTCTATAGCGATGACACGAGTACCGGCAAGCTCACGGCGCTCGCGCAGGACGCGACGCAGAAGGGCCAGTTCAGGACACCGACGCTGCGCAACGTCGCGATGTCCGGACAGTTCATGCACGCCGGTCAGTTGGCAACGCTCGCCCAGGTGATCGACTTCTACGATCAGGGCGGCGGCGATCCGGGCACGAGCGGTGTCGTGAAGGATTCGCTGATCGGCCCGCTCACGCTGTCGGCGCAGGACAAGACGGATCTTGTCGAGCTGTTGAAGTCGCTGACCGGCGATCCGGTCGCGGATTCGCTGCTCGTCGATACGTCGAAGTAACTACGACGCGCCGAACCGTCGCTGCAGCGTGCCCGCGAGGCGATGCAACGTGCGTGGTGCAACGCGACCGAGCGCGTAGATCGCCCACGCATCGGTTCCGACCGGACGAATCGCCGGATTCGTGCGGACCGCGTCCAAGATCGCCTCGGCGACTTTGGTCGCGGGTGCGCCGCGCGAGCGGAACGTGCTCGAGACCGCCGACTTGCGCGAACCTATCGCGCCGGTCATTCGACCATCGTCGATGATCGAGGTGGCGATCATGCCGGGACAGATCGCGGTAACGCCGATGTTGTGCGGCTCGAGCTCGGCGCGCAACGATTGCGAGAGGCCGCGCACCGCGAACTTGCTCGCGACGTACGCGGTGACGTTCGGCGCCGGATAGATGCCGAGGATGCTCGACACGTTGACGACGTGACCGCCCGCGCCACGCGCGACCATCTTCGGAACGAAGAAATGGCAGCCGTGCACGACCCCGCGCAGGTTCACGCCGAGCAGCCAATCCCAGTCATCGAGCGATGTATCGAGGAAGCTGCCGCCGAGGCCGACACCGGCGTTGTTGACGATCACGTCGGCCGCCGGGACCAGCGCGTGCACGGCATCTGCAAACGCGGCCATCTGCGCGCGATCGGAGACATCGACACGGCGGACGAGCAACGCGCGATCTCCGAGCTCGGTCGCGAGCGCATCGAGGCGCGCCTGATCGAGATCGCAGACCGCGAGCCGGGCGCCCGCCTTTGCAAACGCGAGTGCCGTCGCGCGGCCGATGCCACTCCCTGCCCCGGTGACGACGACGACCCGGTCGCCCATTCGCTCGCTCATCCGCTCTTTCATGACGGTATCCTATGCTGCGCTCGGCATCGCGAGCCCGTTCGCTGCGAACCATTGCTCTGCGATGTGTTCGTTCGCGTTGTCCCGAGGATGAAATTTGCGCCCGACGTACTGGCGGATGCCGGTGAGGAACACACGCCGGAGGACCGGATTGCGATTGCGCTCTTGCCCGAGATTCCGGAAGAAGGTCGCCGGGGTCAGCTTCTCCTGGCCCGCGAGCACGATCGTGGCCCATAGCCAGAAGCCGCCGAGCAGCGTCGTCGCGTAGACGAGCCCGGCGACGCGCAGCAGATAAGACGGATCGACTTCTTGGAGCACGTCGTACGCGACGGCCTTGTGCTCGATCTCTTCGGCCGCGTGCCACGCGAGCAGCCGCTTCATCTTGGGATCGAGCTCGTCGAGGACGCCCTGGGTGAACGCGCCATCTGCGAGGATCGCGGTGAAGTGCTCGGCCGCCGCCGTGCCCGCGAGGTTGAGCTTCGCGGGGACGCGCTTCTCGATCCACAGCGAGATCTTCTGGTAGGCGTCGAGGAACGCGTCGATCTCGAAACCTTGCTGCCTGAGCACTTCGTTGAAGTCGTCGTGAGCGCTGGCGTGCCGACCCTCCTGCTGGAAGAACGCGCGGACCTGGCGCTTGAGCTCGGGAGTCTTGACCCGATCGATGAAGTGATTGACGGAGCGTACGAAGAACCGCTCGCCATGCGGGAACAGCATGTTGATCCCGTTCGAGATCGCGGTCGCAGCCACATTTCCACCGAGCCAGTGGCGGGGCACGGCCGACAGATCGTCGTCGTAATCGCGCACGATGGGTGTCGTCATGGTTTTCAGCATAGGGCATCTATTGACCATCAGTCAATAGCGTCTTGTCATCGCGCTGTGGTAAGCGTATTCAGTGCCTCCTCGCCGCGCCGTTCGTAAGCTGATACGTGCCGTTGCCGCATCGCGGCCGCGGCGGCGGATCCGGCTCGAGAACGACGAGCGCCGCGCGCAACTCCTGCAGCTCGCGCGAAAAGCCTTCTCCGATCGCTCGTACGACGAGGTCTCGATCGACGATCTCGCCCGCGAAGCAAAGATCTCGAAGGGCCTCCTCTATCACTACTTTCCGACCAAGCGCGATCTCTACGTCGCAGGGCTGACGGAGATCGCGAACGAGCTCGTCGAGCGCGTGACGACCGTGCCGCAGAACCTGACTCCTGCCGAGCGCGTGCGCGCCGGCCTCGATGCGTACCTCGATCACATCTGGCAACACTCGCGCGCATTCGTCTCGCTCATGCGCGGCGGGATCGGCTCCGATCCAGAAGTCGCGCAGGTGATCGAAGGCACTCGCAAGCGACTGTTCGACAACTTCCTCGACGACACCGCGTTCGCGCCGCTGCTCGTCAAAGATCTGAAATTCCAGACCGCGATCCGCGGCTGGATCGGCTTTGTCGAAGGCGCATCGCTCGACTGGTGCGCGAAGCCGCAGCTCGATCGAGCAGCGCTGCGCGATCTGCTCTCGCAGGTGCTGTTCGCGATCCTGCAGGTCGTCGTGCCCGGCGCTGCAGTCACGTAGCAATCGTGGCCGGCTACTCCGGTTGCGTGGCGACTGCAGACATGGCTGCAACCTGTTGATTTCACGGGCGCGACCGCTGGGGCGCTGCTTGCAAATGGCAGCGGACCATGGCGAACAGCATTGTCTACGCGCTGGCTTGGGCGACCCTGTTCGGATGTGCGGTCGCCGAGCCAGGCGACAACAGCGGTGACGACTCGTGGAGCGGCGGCGGCAAAGAAGACGGCGTCATCCGCCCGTTCGATCGCTGCGACGCCGGCGGCCCGTGCCCCGACCTCCGGCTCAATGCGAGCGTCCTGCAGTCATCGATCGTGATCGAATCGCGCATGGTCCCGTCGTACTCGTGCTCGCTCAACGAAGGCACGATCCTCGCGCCCGGTCTCCGGCGCCTGTTGCGGTTCACGACGAGCACCACCAACATCGGCACCGGCAACCTGTTCCTCGGCAACCCGGAGACCGGCGATCCAAAGTACTTCGAGTACGCCGAGTGCCATGGCCACTATCACTTCAAGGGCTACGCCGACTACAAGCTGAAGAACCTCGATGGCACCGAGGCCGCGATCGGTCACAAAGAATCGTTCTGCATCGAGGACAACGCCCAGGGCAACGGCAAACCGCTGCCACCGCGCCCGACCGAGCCGCTCGAAGGACAACCGGCGCTCCCCGACACGTGGACACCCGCGCAGCGCACGTACTGTCATCACCCGGGACTGCACCGCGGCTGGACCGACGCTTACTACAGCACGACCGAAGGCAACTGGATCGACATCACCGATGTGCCGCCCGGCGACTACACGCTGTCGGTCAGCGTCAATCCCGAGAAGATGATCGCCGAGCTGAATTACGACAACAACAGCGCCGACGTCGCGGTCCACGTGCCGGCCTCGAGCGCCGACGGCGCGGTGTGCCCAGCGAGCTCCGACGCGATCTTCCGGTGCACTGCAGACGGCACGCACCGCACGAAATGCTTCAAGGGGGTGACGACGACCGAGGTCTGCCCGAAAGGTTGCGGCCAGCCGCAGGAGATCGCGCACTTCGCGCGGTGCCTGTAATCCCTCCCGGCCGTCACACCGGTTCGTATTTTCAGAATGTCAGCTGACCGGTCAGCGAGAGCACGTGCGTTTGTATCGTTGGTGCCGCCTGAAACTCGGTATGCATGAAGTCGTATTCGATCCAGAACAGGAGACCACGCGCGAGCTCGACGGACAGCTCGCCATAGACAGCTTCGTTGAGCGTGCGATTCGTCGGCGCCGTGGCGGCCACCAGGTCAGCGCGCTTCGGCTTGTCGACACCACCGCCGGCGTACAGCGTGAGCCAATCGACGGCAGCCCACGACACCTGCGCCCATCCGCCGGCGTCGGCAATGCTATTGCTGACCGATGTAATGGCGCCGGACGCGTCCGTGGTGTGGGCGATGCCCTGGCTGATGCCGCCGAAGAACGCGTCGAGCCCGGTGCCCCAATAGGCCTCGCCCTCGAGCGACAGCCGCCCCGGCAGCGGTAGCGTCACGTCGGCGGCGATGGCGCCGTTGAACTGGCGGGTGCTCCCGGTGGCGAAGGGGATGTTGCGGTTGCCGAGGTGTCCGGAGATGCCGATCTCGAGGGACTTGCCGAACAGATCGCGCCCCAACGCGATGCGCGCCTCGCCTGCAGGAGCGAGCGATCGCTCGCCGCCTTCCGGCGTACGGACGGTCGCGACCACACTGTCCTGCGCCGAGATCGCATCCGCCTGCACGGACGCGACGAGCGCACCGGCCCAGATGAAACGCCACGTGTGATGGGCCGGCTCGCCCCCAAACTCGACGATGCCGTCGAGGCGGAGTTGCGGAATTCGCGCCCACAGATTTCCACTCGTGGTGAAGCCGGCCACGGCGGTGTGGAACGCCGTGGCCGGATTGAGCGGCGCCAGGACCGCCCAGTCCTGTCCGAACGATAAACGGACAGAGCACCACTCGGCGGTGACGGTGGCGATCCGAAGCCGCGGGAACGGGAACACGTAGCCAAGGCCCTGCCCGACGAATCCGCCGAAGAAGTCGGCCTCGATGAGGCCGTCGACCTTCCGAACGTTGAATTGGCTCGGAGGCGTGACCCACGAGCCACGAATCCCGAAGCGCGTCTCGCGCGCGGTGTACTGGAACGTGCTCGGGCCGGCGACCGCCCACTCGGGAAGATCGGGGTTGTTGCTGCTGTTACCGAGGAGGTACGCCGCGGCGGTGGTGATGAGGCCATACGGCGTGACGGTGAACGAGACCTTGGCCGCGGGCGCAGCCGCCGAGGGTGGCGCGACGGTCGTTGGGAACGCCGGCGTCGTGGCGGCCTCCGCCTGTGCCTTCGGCGGCGGCGTGTCCGGTTGCGTCGGGGCTTGTTGCGCAGTGGCCAGTCGCGACGCCGTGACGACCGCTAGCTCCACTCCAAACCAAACCCAACCCGTCGCCATGTCCGACGAATTAGCACGCGCGAAGCGGGTCACAAGTCGCGGCTACGAGACCTCACCATTCGCATCTGCGGAGTGATGCTCAGATCCACAGATGCCAACCGAGTGCGGTGTTGAGTGTGACGCCGAAGCTCAAGTACATCAGCCAGAGTCCCGTCAAAAATTGCCAACACCCAACAAGCCGGTGGCCGCGAAACACTCCGAAGTTGGTTGGAACCTCGGTCAAATAGATCAGCGTCAGTCCACCGAACAGAATGGCGACGGGATAATCGCCGGCGGTCGAAAACACGATCAGGCCGAGCACCGAGATCAGCGTGAACGCGATCGCCATCCACGCATCGGGAGCGCTGCTCGCATTGATGTAGCGCCGGTGCGCCATCGCAAACCAGTGAACGCCATATGCGGTGAAGGCCAACGCGGCCATGTAGAGAGGCGGCTCGTTTGCGAACACGCCAAACCACGTCAGCCCGATCATCAGATACACGCCGGTGAGAAACTGCATGAAGCCGGGCATCCAGAAGCCCCACATGCCCATCGTCTTGTTCACCTCCGGGCTCTCCTTTGGAAACCCGAAGAGCGCCTGGCCGCCCCAAACAAAATATCCCGTACCGAGACCAAAAAACCCGATCGCGATCGGCACGTAGATCGACGGTGCGAGCCGGACTACTTCTACTGCGGCTGCTGGTTGCGGGACCATATGTCGACGATCACGAGCAACGCCCGTGCCCCGGCGCGGCGACGCGATCTCCGGTCGTTGGCGGGGGCGTGGTGCGCGCCGCTGTCGCCGCGGGCGCCGGGATCCGGACTGGGTTCGCTTTTCGATATCTGGACGACTGGTTCGAGCGCGCGCCAGGATCCGGTCGGTTCGGGCGCTCTCAGGTCGTTCCACACAAAAGGAACCCTGATCGGGTTCTGCCCCAGCGCAAGCTCCGTCCACCACGTCGACGCGAGCTCAGACTTCCTGACGTTTGGGGCAGGCGTGGTCACCGCGATCGACTGACCGACCAACGCCTCGCGAGGCTTAGGGCGCCCGAGTAACAACTCGCTTGGATGGAATCGCTACTGATCCGTTCTGCGTCAACAACCAGCAAATTCGAAATTCTTGCCGAGAACGACGCACGTCACGCCTGAGCCCGCGGCTTCAAAGTACCCGATCTTCCGCCTAAGCACGTGGCCATCGATGGTGAGATCAATCTCAAGGTGAGAGTCTCGAGTAGGCGAAAACTGAAGAGTAACAGACCCCTCTGGAGCTAGCGCGATATCCCAGTTCTTCGAATCGTCGGAGACTCGAGCGTGAATCTGTGCTGGCCTGCCTGACTCGTTACCAATGCTGACACGATAACCTGAGCATCCAGGTCCAAGCAGTCCCAGAATAAGCAGGCACCCAGCTCTTTTCATGAATGGCATCACTCTGGCCAGTTGTTTCGGAAATATCGATATTGCACTACTGTTCAATCGGCCAGTCGCTCGACACATAAGAGGACTATCCGACGCGTATGTCAATCGCCTGACGCAACCACCCAATCAGCAGGAGCTATTGAAAACTCCCATTGGGCCTGCGCCATTGCATCCTCTATTGTAGCATGTAGCGTGTCGGTAAGTTCGTTTCCGTTAGCGTCGAAGTGGATCAAATAGTATCCGGCTTCTGGCTCCATCTTGACAATGCGCAACTCTGCGGGCGGATCGAGCTGCGCGCCATCCCTATAATGTCGTGTTCGTCCTGTTGGCGCGTGTGCGCTGCCAAGGCGTACGTGTCGCAGAACTCTCATGGCAGCAACTCCACCTGCTATTCTCCATAACACGACCGCCTGGTACGTCATAAGCTTCGAAATGCGCCTGGTGAATGGCAACATTGATTTCATGTGCTCCATAGCGGACTTGCCTTAACCCGTCGGCCGAGAGGTCTCGTCCCGGAAACACCTCCTTGTAACCCGCCCCCAACGTATTGCTCAGCAAGACCGCGTGCCGCGAAGAACGGCAGGGATGAGAACTACACCCCTACTCAGCGGCTACGGCCTCGGACGCTCATTGGAGGCCGCCGACGTACCTCCAGTAGGTCACGTTCCAGCCATTCTCGCAAACTCAAGGCCTGTGCAGCCGGCGGCTTCGAGCGCGCGCTTCGTGGCTTCGTTCACTATGAGCGATATGGTCCCCGCTCCTTGGTAGCTAAGGACCCCATGTGGTGCCGCCTTCTCAGGATCGAAGACGGGTTTCACGACGAAATCGCCTGCGAACTGCGTCCGCTTCGGGTCCAACACACTGGGTGGCGATGGAAAATGCAGCAAGTAGTAAGGAACGGCTTTCCCTCGATCCAGAACTCGCACCGGAAGCCACTGCAGAATGTCTAGTGCGGTTGCTGATTGCGCTAGAACTCCTCGCATCTTCTCTGAGCAGAGTCGGCACCCTAGATCATTGGCAAGATAGTCGGTAAAATCACCTGTCTCTAATACGAGATCAAATGTCCTCCACTCTGGAATGTCACCGCTTGCCGGCAAAATAAAGAGTTCCGGACGAGTGGAAATGGCGACTCCGAACTTAGGAACATCCCGGAACAGTATGTTGAAGTAACTCACTGCCAACCCATCTTTCTCAAGGGATCTGGATTATCGCGAACGGACTGTTTCGGCACACATCCGGACCGAAGTTACTTTTGTGGTTGGGCTCAAGGCCAAAACATCTACGACAATTATGTCTTGCGCGGCAACTCGGCCTCCTCAAGGCACTTGCACAGGCGTGTCACGTCAATCTCTGAGCCAAGAAATTCCACGCCGATCTCTCCCTCCGCAAGATTGATAATCCGTCGCAGAGCGACGCCTCCAAGGGGCTGCAAGCATTCACTGACTTGTGACCAGTCCAGATCCTCACCGGTCGCGCAGCCGTCCGGAGGGAAAGCGGCACACGCAAGCATTTGCGTACTGCCCAGATCGAGCGGGATGGCTTCTCGCGAAACGATCGGGATTACGATTTCAAATTCCTCCATTGTCCTGATGACCCAATCGACGTTATCAAGCGGTACGGTCGCCATTGCTACAAATCGAACGTTGGACTTGCATTCGAGTTGCAATTCGGGGCCCGGCACCACCTTGATCGGCATTAAGGCAGTGGCCAACGCTTTCCAGATCTTCCTATACAGAACAACAGCAGACCTCGGTTGAAGTGGCACTTGCATCAGAATGATTTGTTGAATGAGACCTAGCTGGCGAAGAATGTGCGTAAGCATCTGAGCTAGGTCGCGAACGGAATCGTGTAATGCCTGTCGTGGATCTGCACGATTGGACCACGTTATAGTGCAGGCAGCGAGGGACCGGTTTACTTTCTGACCCTTTGCTTTTTTCGAGAAGATTGGCCAGCGAGAAGTCTGACATAGGTTCAACACCAACTCTGTCCGAACCTTAGTAGTCATAATGATTTTCGGCTGGATCATTAAGATGAAGGCCGCGATTCTGAGTGGGATCATCTCGGTAGACGTGACGGGCAACGTCATTTCGAATTTTGGACGCTTTGAGCCCCTCTCCTGAAGCCGGTATATCGAACTCGAACGTCAGGATCTTCGCGTCTTGCCCGGCACTCCTCACTCGAACGGACTTTCGAAGATCTCCATGTCGCTCTCTGCGACCTGAAGGACTCCAGCTACGACGATGTGACGACGGTCTTGGCACTGCAAAACAAATACCTCGCGGCGATCTACCGGCTGGCCGAGTCGCTCCGCAGCGCGCGAAATGTCGTCATCGGCCGCGTTATCAAGTTCTAATCCGGGCAAGAACCGGGGTAGGTCAACGTATTCGACGCCTACGAACATGAGATCGACATTGAGTAAATCGTTCCCATGTTTAGGACTGCGAACGAGTAACTCACCGTGACTGACTCGGTATTGCCAGAACTGAAACTCGCGGCCTTGGAAAGTCATTTTCATTGAAGGGCGTCCCCTAATCAAGGTAGTCGATCAGGTTGATCACGATTTCGTTTCTCCTTGATCCTTTTCACAAACCACCCAGCCAGAGCTCCAACCAGAAGGAGATGCAAATACGAGCCAACGAGTACAGCGGCTCCGACGAGTCCAACAGTCGTTGCGCTGTGGAGCCAGCTGGAGCCCGTCGCGAGTGCGGACGACGCTATTGTTAACAACAATAGAACGACATCGATACCCAACATCATCGAAGTGCCATGGTCGGCTGGTCTGACTTTAACAGTCGCCAGGCGAGCGCATATGGCACGAGGAGGTTCCAAATGACCTTTAGCGCGAATAGGCCGGCGAAAATGAATAGCGCGGCAGTCAATTCGACTAATCCTAACCGGCGACCGCTGCCACCCAGAGAATCGCTCGCGCCCATCGACGTGCCGACCCGCTCATGACGGCCCGCAATTGATAGAGCCATTACCCTAACGGATTTCAAAGGCAGCGATCAAGGTACGCGGTGTCTCACCACGCGAAAGGCGCAGTCCAAGGCACCAAGAGCTCCAACGTGCGGTCAAATGTACGTGGCTGCTTACTGCAGCAAAACGCTCGGCCGCGAGCGCGTTTGCATCAGACGGAACAGATCCGCAGCGCGGTCGTACCGACGACGATTTAGAAAGCTACGGCAGGTCGAACACGAGAACTTCAGCGTCGCGCGTCGCGATGATCGGCAACGTGCCCGGGCCGCGAGCGGCCGCACCGTCGCCGGCGGCCAACCTGCGGCCCTCGAGATCGATCGCGCCTCGCGCGACTTGGATCCACGCGTAGCGGTTTGGATCGATCGTGTGCTCGACGCGGTCACCTTTCGTGAGCAGCGCCGACGAGATCGTCGCGTCTTGATTGATCGAGACCGATCGATCGCGGCCATCGTGAGAGACGATCAGGCGCAGCGTGCCTTGCCGCTCTTCGAGGGAGAATGACTTCTGGTCGTAGCTCGGCTCGTAGCCGGGCTTGTCCGGCATGATCCAGATCTGCAGCAGGTGAAGTCGTTCGGCGCGCGAAGGATTGGACTCGCTGTGAGTCACGCCGGTGCCCGCGCTCATCCGCTGGACGTCGCCGCGCCGCATGATCGAGCCGTTGCCGAGGCTGTCCTGATGCGCGAGCTCGCCCTCGAGCACGTACGTCACGATCTCCATGTCGTTGTGCGGATGAAGACCGAAACCGCGACCGGGGGCCACGAAGTCCTCGTTGATCACGCGCAGGACACGAAAGCCCATGTGACGTGGATCGTAGTAGTCCGCGAACGAGAACGTGTGAGAGCTCTCCAGCCATCCATGGTCGGTGCGGCCGCGCTCGGACCCTGGACGGACTTGAATCTCCATGCGGACACCTTAACCACGCTCGAACACGAGCGGCAAAGTGACGCGACTGGGCGCACGCTGCTTCTCAAACGTCCATCCGCTGATGACCTGCAAGAGACGCCGAACGAGTCGCGTGCGCTCGCGTTCGTGATCGCGCGGCACTCGGGTCGTATCGGAGAGGACGCGCGCGTTGTGCACGGCACCTCGGCGATCGACGTCGAACGCAAAGCTCAGCAGTCCCGCGATCGGAAGCTCGCCGATCGCGAGATGATCTGCGAGCTCGGCGATTCGTTCCGATAGGCGTTTCACCGCGAGAGGGCCTCGTACGAATGGACGCGGCTGAACGAACCAGCCGTGGATCACGAGCCGGCCTTCGCGCGGATCGCGCGTTCCGGTCACGGTGCGAACTCCGTGCGGGATCCGTGGATCGAACGCGGTCAGTCGATTGAACCGCGGCTCGATCGCACGCAGGATCTCGTGCTCTTCGACGGCACGCACCGACCGAAAGTCGTGCCAGAAGTCGAGGACCTCGTCGCGCACGAGCAGCGTCTCGCCGCCGGCGAACTTGCGGCCGCGCCAGCCCGTCAGCGAATAGACGAACGCCCAGGGGCCGTGCGGCAGATCGCCGTGAAGCTCTTGGCGACAGCCTTCGATGTAGAGCGAGAGCCACGGCGGCGAGATGTCGTGACAGCCGAGCGTCTCGCGGCCCCACGCGACGAGCCCGCGATGGAAGCGCTCGTAGATGCCGCGCGGAAAATACGTCCACGCAGGCGTCCGCAGGGCCGTGTACTGGCCGGGCACGTGCCACCAGTCCCAGACGAACCGATCGGCGCGCGTCGATCGCGGCTCGGCAAACCGCTCGTCGAACACGTCACGCAGCGCGCGCGCTTCGGGCGCGAACTGATCGACGATCACGACGGAGCGAGACACCGCACCACCGTGCGGCATCCCGCGCCGAAAATGCAAACGCCGCTGCGAGAGAACTCACAGCGGCGTTTTGATCGTGTCAGTTACTTGGTGGCCGGGGGCGTCGCGGTCTTCGCCTTGGCGTCCGTCTTCGGGGCGGCCTTGGTGTCGGTCTTCGGAGCAGCCTTCGCGTCCGTCTTCGCGTCAGCCTTCGGAGCGGCCTTCGCGTCCGCCTTCGCATCGACCTTCGCGTCGGTCTTCGGAGCAGCCTTCGCGTCCGTCTTGGCATCAGCCTTGGCGTCAGCCTTCGGAGCGGCCTTTGCGTCGGCCTTCGCGTCCGCCTTCGGGGCCGGGGCGGCCTTGTCAGCCTTCGCGGGCGCGTCGCCAGCAAATGCCATCGGAGCAGAGAGGGTGGAGAGGATCATTGCAGCGCGGAGTAGGTTCTTCATGTTCGGTTTCCTTGTGAGTTGGTTCGGGGTTGTTACTTCGTGGTCGCTTTGGCGTCGACTTTCGCGCCAGCTTTGACATCGGTCTTCGGGTCGGCTTTGACGCCGGCTTTCGCGTCGGCCTTGACGTCGACCTTTGCATCGGTCTTCGGCGCGGCTTTGGCGCCTGCCTTCGCATCAGCCTTGACGTCGGTGCCGACCTTTTCGGTCGTCTTCGCGCCGGCCTTTGCATCTGCCTTGACGTCCGCCTTGGTGTCCGTCGCGGCCTTGTCGGTCGCCTTGGCACCGGCCTTGGCGTCCGCCTTGGTGTCCGTCGCGGCCTTGTCGGTCGTCTTGGCCGTGGTCTTCGCGGCGCCCTTCAAGGTGCCTCCGACCTTCGAGGTGCCTTTAGCGCTCGCGTCCACAGCAGGCTTGGCATCGACCTTCGCGTCGACCTTTGCGTCTGCCTTGACGCCCGCACCGGCCTTCGCATCGGCGGGCTTCGAATCCGTGGTCTTCGCAGTGGTGTCGGCCTTCACGCCGGCTTTTGCGTCGACTTTGACAGGAGTATCAGCGAGCACGATCATCGGGGTGCTGAGGGTTCCGAGGACGAGTGCTGCGCGAAGTAGGGTCTTCATGTTCAGGGGGCTCCTTAAAAGTTGGCGGCGGCCCGGCCTGTTCTGCACCTGACATGCCGGTAACGCCCCGTGATTCCGGCCGCTTGCGACCCGCCCGGTCGAGGCACATTACCCCCGCGGGGCAATTAGCCGCGCCGGCCGGCAATCGCTGAATAACGCCCATCTCTCGGGCGTCTACCGGGGTTCTACAGCCGGTCCCAGACGTAGCCGAGCTCGACCACGGGAAACCCACCGACCGCGGTCTGAAGGCGGATCTTGTCGTAGCCACCCATCGCCTCGTAGAACCCGCGCGCGTGAGCGTTGTTCTCGAGCACCCAGACGATCATCGACTCCATCCCATTCGCGCGAAGCCACATCGTGACGCGCTCGAACAGTTGCTGGCCAATGCCGTGCCGCTTCGCGTGTTGTACGAGATAGATCGCGTAGAGCTCGCCCGCGAACGGGACATGACGCCGGCTCTGGCCCGCATCGCAGAACCCGACGATGTCGCCGTGGGTGAGGTCGTACGCGACGAGCTGAAACACCGAGCGATCTTTTAGGATCCGTCGCCGCGTCGTCACGCGTTGACCGACATCGATCCGATCGAGGATCGAGTCCGGCAGGATGCCGCGGTAGCTCATGCGCCAGCTCGCGGCATGCGCGCGAGCGATGCCATCAGCGTCTTCGAGCGTCGCTTCGCGGATGCCGAACCGCGACATGTTCCCAGAGGTGTAGCGCATGCGCGGGCCGAGTGGAGCCCGGCGCACGTTCGCTACCCGTTTGGCCAGGACCCGTCGCTACTCGTCGCTGACGCCCCACCGAAGGAGCTTCCGGTACAGCGTCTTTCGATCGAGGCCAAGGATCTTGGCGGCGTCGGTTCGGTTGCCGTGACACGCCTCGAGGACGCGGAGCACGTGGCGACGCTCGACTTCTTCAAGGGTCAAGAGCTCCGGTAGCTCGTTGCCGCTGAGGGAGGTCGACCGACGGGTTTGCTGATTACGAATCTTATCGGGCAAGTCTTCCACCTGTATCTCCTCGAAATGCGCGAGCGCGACCGCTCGCTCGAGACAATTGCCAAGCTCGCGGACATTTCCCGGCCACTCGTACCCCATGAGTCTCTCCGCCGCCGCGGGCGAGAGACCGACGACCTTCTTGTCAAACACGGTCGCGTAGTGCCGCAGCATGTGTTGCGCGAGGAGCAACACGTCGCCGCCGCCGCGTGCACGCAACGGCGGCAACGGAATGTGGATCACGTTGATCCGGTAGTAGAGATCCTCGCGAAATCGTTTGTCCTCGACCATGTCTTCGAGGTCGCGGTTCGTCGCGGCGATCAGACGCACATCGACGGTGATCTCGGATTCGGCGCCGACCGGCCTCACCTTGCGTTCCTGAATCGCGCGGAGCAGCTTCGGCTGGAGCGCGAGCGACATCTCGCCGATCTCGTCGAGGAACAGCGAGCCGGAGCTCGCTTGCTGAAACAGACCCTGGCGGCTCTGCTTGGCGTCGGTGAACGCGCCCTTCGCGTGACCGAACAGCTCGCTCTCGAGCAGCGCTTCCGGCACGGCCGCACAGTTGATCGCGACGAACGGCGCGTCTTTGCGGCGCGATCGCTTGTGGATCTCGGTCGCGACGACTTCCTTGCCGGTGCCGCTCTCGCCGGTGATCAGCACCGTCGCGTCGGTCGCGCTCACTTGATCGATGAGCTGATAGACCTGCTGCATCGCAGGACTGGCTCCGATCAGATCGCCGCGCCCGCGGGTGTTCGCGACGACCTCACGAAGACGTTTGACCTCACCGCGGAGTTGACGATGCTCGCCGGCGCGGCGGATCGAGATCGCGAGCGCTTCGATCTCGACCGGTTTCGTGACGAAGTCATACGCACCGGCGCGAATCGCACCGACGGCGGTCTCGAAGCTGCCGAACGCGGTAAGCACGACGACCGGAAGATCCGGACGATCCGCGACGATCTTCTGGCACAGCTCGAGGCCGGTCATCCCCTTCATGTTGAGATCGGTGACGACCACGTCGACATCGTGCTCGGTGAGCGCCGCGAGGGCTTCGTGACCGGTGTTGAATGGCACGACGGAAAACCCGCGCTTCTTGAGGCCGAGTGCGACGAGATCGACCATCTCGCGCTCGTCATCGACAACGAAGATCTTCACGCGACACCTGCCAGCGCGGGTGCCACCAAAGTGTCGATCGGCAGATAGACCGTGAACGTCGAGCCGTGGCCGAGCGTCGACTGCACGTCGATCCAGCCATGGTGCTCGCGCACGATGCCCCAGGTGACGCTGAGGCCCAGGCCGGTGCCTTCGCCGACTTGCTTGGTCGTGAAGAACGGTTCGAAGATTCGTTCGCGTGTCGCGTCGTCCATACCGACGCCAGTGTCGCGCACTTCGATGGCCATCCATGACGATGTGCCACCTTCGACGTATGGCGGCGGGACCTGCTCGGCATGGCGCGTCGAGATCTCGACCGTGCCCCCGTCTGGCATCGCGTGGATCGCGTTGACGACGAGGTTCGTGAGCACCTGGTGCAGCTGGACGTCATCGGCTTCGACTTCGAGCTAGTCGTCGGGCTGCGGCGCCTTGACAATCACGTTCGACTTGCGCGCGATCGTCGCGACGAGCTCGCACACGCGCGCCGCGAGGCTCGTCACATGAACCGTCGCTTTCTGGAGTGCGCGCGGCCGCGCGAAGTCGAGCAGCTGACGAATCAGCGCCGTCATTCGCTCCGCTTGCTCGATCACGATGCGAGCGGAATCGACCGCTTCCGCGCCGTCGACTTCATGATCGCGGATCAGGCGCGCGCGACCCTGAACTACGTTGAGCGGCGTGCCGAGCTCGTGGGCGAGTCCCGAGGCGAGCTTGCCGACCGTCGTCAGACGATCTGCGTGCCGCAGCTGCGCCATCGCTGACTCGCGCGCCGTCTTCTCTTCTGCGAGCCGCTCGCACATCAGGTTGATCTCGTTCGCGAGCTCGCCGAGCTCGTCGCGCAGCACGAGCCGGAGCGGGCCGGTAAGATCGACGGTGCCGACGCGTCGCGCCTTCTCGGCGAGCCGCGAGATCGGCCGTCCGATGAACAACACGCCGAGCACGAGCGCGAGCGCCGCGGCAAGGATCACCTCGGCGGACGATCCGACGATCTCGTTGCGGAGCGAATCGCTCGTGTACTTGTCGAGCTCGCCGAGTGGCTGCGCGATCTCGATCGCACCCTCGCGCGGCTCCGGAACATGGACCAGGATGTAGGTCAGCAGGCGGTTCGTCGTCAGGTCTTTGACGACGACGACCTCCCCTTTCGCGAGTGGCGCGAGTGCTTCGCGCGGCGCCTTCGGGACATCGCGAATCGTCGAATCGAGCCACGTCCACCGCGCGGTGATGTGCTCGCTGCGGCTCGAGGCCATCAGGAGGAATTCGCGAGCTGCGGCCTCGCCGTCGCGCGACCAGACTTCTGCAACGCCGCGCGCGAGCGCGCGCCCGAGCGCTGTCGCCTCGGCGCGCATTTGCTGATCGAACGCGTCTCGTTGCCGCCGATAGTCGAAGAAACCCTGGACCAGCGCGACCAGGGCCACGCCGATCACGAGCGCTGCGATGAACTTTCGAGTAAGCCGCATTCCCCCGAAGAGTTCTACCCGATCGGCATACGTGACGGGTCCGATGAATCCGCCCGCCATCTCAGTAGGACTCCTCGAAGATCGCCGCGCCTGCAGCCGCGAAGCGTCGCGGCAACCGCGTCGTGCGCACGAGAGGCGGTATGCCCCGCTGGGGCAATTTGCCCCTGTGCTCTCCGACGACAACGTGCGCTCGCACCGCGGTGCATCCGAACATGGCGGAGTCGCAAAAACCGTGAAGAAACCGTTATGAGCGGTGGCCCGGATCGTGAAAGTTCATCGTCACGATGCTGCCGAAGAACATCCTCGTACCCACGGACCTTAGCGAAGGCGCCGAAGAGGCGCTCGATTTTGCCTGTGAGCTCGCGCGAAAGTTCGAGGCAACGATTCACCTGCTGAACGTGATCGGGGTTCCCGCGCTCGGCGTCCCGGAGCTCGGTATTGCGCTGACGAGCTCGGTGATCGACTCGCTCATCGAGGACAACCAGAACGCGATGGACAGGCTGGCCGAGCGCAAACGTTGCGACGCCAAGTTCGGCGAGGTCCTCCTGCGAACCGGTGACGCGCGCGACGTGATCAACCAGACCGCAAGAGATCTCGCAGTCGATATGATCGTCATGAGCACGCACGGTCGACGAGGCGTCTCGCGAGCGCTGCTCGGCAGCGTCACCGAATCCGTCGTCCGCACCGCGCCCTGCCCGGTGCTCACCGTTCGCGTTCACACGACCGTGCATCCCGGTCATAACGAGGTCGCGGCTTGACTTCACGCCGAGCGGGGGTGAGCGTCGCTAGATGGAGCGGGTTCTCATCGTCTTCGCTGCCGGTGGGCTCGGGTGCGTCGTCCGCTATTTGATCGGCCTGTGGGCAGCGCAGCGCCTCGATCAGGCGTTCCCGTACGGGACGCTGATCGTGAACGTGATCGGATCATTCCTGATCGCGTTGGTGTTGGAGCTTTCGCTTCGTATCGCGAGCTTTCCGCCGAATCTGCGGTTAGCACTGACGACGGGATTCATGGGCGGCCTCACAACTTATTCGAGCTTCAATTACGAGACGACCACACTCGCAACGACCGGCTCGTCGGGAAAAGCGCTGATCAACATCGCTGTCACGCTCGTGAGTTGCATCTTCGCCGGGCTGGCAGGCCTCTGGGTGGCGCGGCGTCTCACGGGATGACGGGACTTCTGCGATTGATTCCGCGCGCGATCATGCACATTCTGAATGCGGGCCAGGGCGAGATGACCGCGCACGACAAACGCCAAAGGATGGTTTCGGAGCAGCTCCGGCGGCGAGACATCATCGATCCGCAGGTGCTCGCCGCATTCGGCACGGTGCCGCGCGAACAGTTCGTGATTCCGACCACCGAAGGCCGCGCGTACGACGACTCGCCACTACCGATCGGCTTTGGCCAGACGATCTCCCAGCCGTACGTCGTCGCGATGACGGTGCAGGCGCTTGCTCTTCATGGGCACGAGCGCGTGCTCGAGATCGGTACCGGCTCCGGTTACGCCGCAGCGATCTTGAGCTGCCTCGCGCGCGAGGTTCATACGGTCGAGCGCATCGAGGACCTCGCAGCTCACGCGGCAGTGCGGCTCGAGCGCCTCGGCTTTCACAATATCCACGTTCATCACGGCGATGGGTCGCTCGGCTGGCCCGCTGCCGCACTCTACGAAGCGATCGCGGTCGCCGCGGGTGCGCCTCGCCCCCCGCAATCGCTGCTCGATCAGCTCACGATCGGCGGCCGCATGGTGCTACCGACGGGCGAAGTAGACGACCAGCGCCTCGTGCGCATCACGCGCCGTGACGAGCACACATTCGTCGAAGAAGATCTCGGCGACGTTCGGTTCGTGCCGCTCGTCGGCGTCGAAGGCTGGCCCGAGCAGATTCCGGTCCGCTGAGCCAGCGCGATCACATCCGTGATCGAAGAATCCGGGGTTCGGGAGTCTCGGTGTGAAGCGTTCGAACCGCCGATCCAGCGACGCTCTCTCGTTGCGTCGTCATGTACGTGACGTCCGTCGAGTCATTCCTCACGCCGAAGAAGCGGGCGTAGGTCTTGGTTCGATCGATCGTCCACGCCGGCAGATATCCGGGAATGCTCGTATCGAACGATAGGCGGTTGGTGTGATGCGCTTCGATCCAGCCCTTCGACGCAGTCACCTGTTGCACGGTGGTGGCTTGTTGGTTCGGGTCCGCCCCGTCGACCACAAAATCAACATAGCTATATCGATCCAACCAAGAGCTCCAACTCGCAACCTCGACATTGGTTTCCACGCTGAAGGTCGGATGAGGCGGTGGCAGGAGGTCGAATACCGTCTGGTTGCCGGTGAAGCTGACACGTGCTGACCGGTCGGGATTCGCGTTCAAGCCCCCAGGAGAATGAACCTCCAGGAGCTGCTGATCCGTCGGTTGCAGGTTGGCCATCGGTGCGAGCCATGCGTCGATCGTGTGATGCGCAGAAAGGGTGCCGAAGCTCCTCGACAGCGTCGCCTCATCTGTTGTCGTGGAGAGCGTCACGTCGACGGTGGCCCCGTCGCCATCGCTGTTCGCAACAGCGATGGGAGTTGGCGTCAAAGCAATTCCCGCGACGGTCAGATCGACGTTTGGCACGGTCGTCGGTGCATCGATCAGTTGTGCACGCACGATTGAAACTCGCTTCCCGTTCGCCCCGAGCGACCCCGTTGCGATCAGGTCGTGCACTCCGGTCGGAACATCAAGCGAGAATGACCACGGCGCAGACGCGGAGCGTTTGCAAGACGCTCCCATGGCGACATCGCCTGGTTGATTCATCGTCCCCGTTACCTTCACCGTCCCAGTACGCGGCAGGTACGAGCACGGAACATCGAAGAACGAAGCGGGTCTAGTCTTCCCGGCGACGAGCCCACCAAACTGGCTAGATGCAATGACAACCCAGTGGCTCCCCTCGCTGTACGTGGCCGCGAGCTCTTCGGCGTAGAACGATCCATCGCCCCAGGCGAACACGGCAACGAGCTCGAAGTCGTCGGCAACCTGCAGCGCGTAGGAACCTGGCACGATTTGGTCGGGGCTCTGCCATGGACCCACACCATCGCGAAATAGGATCAGATCCGCCGAGCCAAGCGTCAGATCGACTTGCACGGCGTGGGTATTGTCGCCGCAGGCCGCAACCGCAACGAACAGCATGGCAACCGCGCATTTCATGGCCTGATCACTCTGCCATAGCGACGATCCTGACAAGTCTGAAAATCAAGAACGAAGCCGGTGTCGCAGTGCGATGTTCACTTCTCATCGATTGGCGACACTGCATCTCCCGGCGCCGAGTGGACGAAACGATAGCGTCACGGTGTGTGGGCGGACACGGTCGGGAACATGTCGTCTGGGAGCTGGTAGCCGACAGCGTGGGGAAGCCTTCCCTGGACTAGCGGTGCGAGCTGGCAGTTTCCATCCAGTTGGCGCGTGTATAGGGGCGCGAGATGCGGTCCAGCGATGTGGCGCCAGAACCCGTTGGCGCCTGTCGTGTACGACGCACTCGAGGCGTTGCAGTCGGACGGCAGCCAAGCGATGTCGATCGAAATCGTGCACTGACTATCCGTGAAATTCGGCACGACGTACCCCGGGGGGATCACCGGTGGCATGCATCGCAGCACATCGCGCATGGTCGGAACGCAATCGACTCCGAGCTGCTCGTCATGGACGAGGGTGTCCACGAAATGCAGCTCCTCATCGCCAAGCGTGATCAACCGTACTCGGTCGCCATCGGAAATGATTCTCGGGATCCGAGGGAGAGCGAGCTCGTTCGCAGCCTCGAAGTACCGCCGATCCGGTGGCGCGACCACGGCGAAGCAGCCTCGCGCCGCCCACAGCATCGTCGAATCGATCTCGTTTCCGATCGCGAAATATCGCGCACAGCCATCGATGACGGCTTCGATAGCATCGGTCGGTATCGATGGTGAGATCGCCGCGACTGGCACAGTGCACGCTGCGTCAGCGGAATACGTCGCCAGTTCTGCTGCGATCGGATGGCAATCACTTGTCGCCGCGTCTGGACGAGCCTGCGGCGCGCACTCAAGCCCGAGTTGTTGGTCGTGGAAAGCGACGGGCAACACCATGCCGTCGGCACTCGTGTCTTGGACTAGCTGCAACCGTGACGTCCCAAAGGGCGCGGTCCGCTCGATGCGCACGAACGCATCGCTCGTGATCTCCTCACCCACCTGGAAGTAGCTGCCCGCTCCGGACTCCTGTTTCAGAACACACAGACCGTGATCCAACTTCCAAGTGGCACGTGGTGGGACGCCGCCAAGGGGGTTGCCAAGCGGGCGAAGGCTCGCAATGAGTACGTCGTTCCAGAGGGTGGCCGCGTACCGGATCGTCGTGCCTTGCGGGACTCGCGCGACCTCGGTTAGACATTGATCATCGACGTACACCATCTCTCCCGCAGCGGGCGTGCAATAGCGCGCGCCATCAGCCCACCGCTGCGGCGAACACTCCTCGCTGCGCTCGAGGTCGTGCAGCACCGTGCGATCGAGTTGGACGGCGCCGCCCTCATAGACGAATTTCTGGAATGCGAGCCGTGAACCACTGGTCGCGGGTCCAGGCAGGTTGTCACCACAACCCGCGATCAAGGACACATGCGTCGCTGCAAGCAGAATACGGAGCAGAGGCATGTCGGCTGGAATTCTGCGACGACCGGCAATCACGACCCTGCAAAGCCCTCACGTAGGCCCGACTATTAAACCTCGGATCTGCACAATCACTCAAGATCTGTTCCCCGTGCCGGGAAAATTGCGACGGTCGGGTGTCAGACGAGTGTGCTACGAAACAGTGCGGAAATCATGCGGCGGGCTGAATTTCAGCCCCAAGCGCAATCCCGGATGCGGGTGTCATGTCTCGAAAACCACGTAAGAAACACGTTCAGCTCTCACTCGAACAGGCACGCAAGCCTGACGGAAGGCACGGCGGTTGGCGTCCGGGTGCAGGACGAAAGAAGAAGGCCGGCACGGTGTCGCATGACTCGCGCGAAACACTGCCATCGCGATTCCCCGTCCACATAACGCTACGGATCGTCGAAGGTGTCGGCTCGCTCGCGCGCGATTATTTGATGAAAGTCATTCGCAAGTCGGTCGCGGAGTCACACAAGACCTGGTTTCGGATCGTCGAGTTCAACGTGCTTTCGAACCATCTGCACCTGATCTGCGAAGCGCAGAACAAGCGGCAGCTCGCGTGCGGCATCCAGGGCTTCGAGGTGCGTACCGCGCGGCGGATCAATCGCGTCCTGAAGCGTCAGGGCAAGCTGTTCGCGGAGCGCTATCACGTGAGGCAGCTAAGAAGTCCGAGGGAAGTCCGCAACGCGCTTCGATACGTATTGCTCAACCGGAAGCATCACAATGCCGAGCAGAAGTTCGCCAAGTTCTGGATCGATCCGTACTCGAGCGCGGCCTGGTTCACGGGTTGGGCCGCGCGCATCAACGTGAACACCGAGTGGAAACGCGAGCTCGTCGAAATGCAACGGCCGAACGCCGAGCCGAGCGTGTGGTTGCTCACGACCGGCTGGCGGCGGCACGGGCTGCTACGCTTCGATGAAGCACCGGCATGAGCATCAGTCTGCCAGCGGCCGTATTGGCTCAGCGTGTCTCGAGTACGCGGAGCGTCAGATCGGCGGTCAAAGTCTTGCCGGCGCGATTGACGGCGATCTTGACCTTTGTTCCCGGCGCGTGGTTTGCGATCAGGATCCACACGCCATTCGGACTGACTTCCGTCGTCGACACGCCGTCGACCGCGATCACGATATCGCCTTGTGCAAACCCGGCGAGCGCGGCGGGTCCACCGGATTGCACGCGAACAAGCTGCGGAACGAGCGGCTGGTCGTCGAGGTCTGCGCCGAATCCGGCGAGGGCGTGCGCATCGTCTTGCCATGCGACCACCAGTACGTTGAGGTCTGTGGGCTGCGGCGGTTGCATTGTGACGAGACGAGCTCCATTGGAGTAGATGCGCCACAGGCCGTCGCACAAGATCGCAATGTCGCCCGCGGGAGCAGCGGGGATCAGGAAGGCGCCCTGGGCATCGGTACGAACACCTTCACCCGCCATTCCGATCACCGGCACCGCGGTTCCGACTCGCGGTACGGCGCGACAGGTCATGCCCTCGATCGGCCGGTTGGTGCGGAGCTCGCGAACGTGACCGGAAACAACGCCAGAGCCCTGGCTCGTGAGCGTCGCGTGTGACGTCTTGCCAGACGACACTTCGACCACGAGACTTGCCGCTTCGTTCGGGGTGCGAGCGGTGACCAGATACTTACCGGGCGACAGATCGCGCATGAAGAAGCCGGTACCTTGCACGGTGGCGAACAGCGGGGAGCGCGATCCGGGTGAATCATTCTTCAGTGCGCTGACCTGGGGCGGGTCTCTGAAGCCGACGAGCGTCCCGTCGATTGCGCCTGGCGTGGGCAGCACGATCGTGACGTCACCGCGTCCCGCGCGGACATCGGTCACGGTGGCTTCCGTGCCCGCCGGTGATCGCGCCTGGATTGCATATCCGCCATCGAGCAGGTCGCTCATCACGAACCGTCCATCGACGTCGGTCGTGGTCGCCAGATCCTGGACGCCGCTGAAGAATCGCGGCTGCTCCCCATGTTCGAGGAGCTCGGCAAGAACTCGCGTGTCGGCGACCGGCGCACCATCCCCATCGACGACCTTGCCGGAGATCGACAGCCGATCGAGTTGCACGGCGAGCACGATGCCGGTGACTTCCGAGTCGCGGCCGGAAAGCGTGACCAACGGGAACTCGGTTCCGCTCGCTGGCTTCAGCAACGTGATCGAGCGTGGATTGCGGCGCACCGACGGCCGGTACTGACCACCGCCGCTCATCGACGCAGCGCGGAAGGTCCCGTCGATCGAGGTGACCGCGAGCCCGGCATCGTCGTTGGCCGTGTTGCTTAACCACACCGCCACGCCTGGCACCGGCTCGCCGTTCTGATCGATCACGCGGCCGGAGATCGCCGCGGAGAACGCGAGATCGATCGTCACCTCGGCCGTCTGGCCGCGGTTGAGCTGGACGTGCTCGGGCCCCCCAAACGAGCCCTCGTGCTCGTTCGACGCGTATAAGGTCCATGGCCCGGCGCGCAACCCGCGTGCCTCAAACCTTCCTGTAGCGTCCGTCCGGGTCGCTTCGAGCTCGCGATCGTTAGGCCCGCGGATATCGACGTGGGCACCTGGCACAGGCTTCTTTTCGCGAACGACGTGACCGACGATCGTGCCAAGCGCATCGACCTCGAGCATGACGCCCTCGTGTTCGGGTTGGCTGACCTGGAAGGTTGTCGGCTTCACCACGTCGTACGGACGCGCGGCGAATCGAAGCTGGCCCCTCGGCACCTCGGTGAGGACGAAGGTCCCGTCTTCCTGCGACATGGCGGCCGTCGTCCCGCGACCCTCCGCAATCATCGGCGCAACGCGAGCGCCCGCGACCGGTTTTCCGTGATCGATCACGGTGCCACGAATCGTCGATCCCACTTCGAGTCGGATCTCGAGCTCCGTGCTTGTACGTCCCGCCTCGACGATCACGACTGTGCCTCGCGAGAGCACCATCCCCTCGCCCCTCGCGAACACGAGATGTCGTCCGGGTGGTACTCGATCCAGCCGGAAGTGACCCGTGGCGTCGGTAAACGTTCCGCGCCACGACGTGCGCACGACTGCGGGCTGTCCGGCGGGGACATAAACCGATGCTTGTGGCACCGGAGCGCCAGTGTCGTCGCGAACGACGCGGCCGATGATCGTGGCCTCGGGGACGAGTGCGAAGTCGGCCTTGACGCGACCCGGGACGATGGTCGTGTATACGATCGATCCGTATCCGAACGCGGAGGCTTCGACGGCAACCAAGCCAGGCCAGCTGACCTCGACGCAAATTTCATAGGTTCCCTTGTCATCGGTGATCACGGACGAGCCACCGGGCACGCCCGAGTTGCTCTCGAACGCGCGTGCGATGCGCGCCTTCGCGATCGCGCCGCCCGAGGCATCGCGCACGGTCCCGAACAGCGCGGCATTGCATGTGCCGAGCTCGAGCTCGAGATGGTCCGGTGCGGGTGTCGAGATCGGATTTCGCAAGTCGACCTCGACCGACGCGCTCGCCTTGCTCGCTGCCGACGCGCGAACGCTCCATTCCATCGCCGGCTGCGGCCCGAAATCGAACTCTCCGGCGGCGCTGGTGGTGCGGCGAGGCGCGGTCACGAGGCCGCTCTCCGACGCGAAGCTCGCGAGCTCGACGGTAGCGCCGATCACGGGCGCGTGGTGAAACGTCACGCGTCCAGCGATACGTCGGGGCTTGACCCCGCTCTGAACGAGCCAGGCCGGCAATCCCAGCTCCGCGCCCTCTGCGCTTGCACTGCCGGCGGGAGTGGACGCGCCGTGATGTTCGGCAGCGACCGTCGGGTCGGCCTTGTCAAGACCGCGGGTACGCCCGCTCCACAGGAGCGCAGCAATCAGCAGCACGAGCACGAGCGCGATCGCGGCAACGACTTTCTTCATGAGCACTCCTACCGCGACGGATGCGGCATACTTGTGCGGAGCGGTGACCCCGGCGAGCGGCGCAAGCGCCGCAAGCCCGCCACGCGATCCCGGTTGTTTCGTGTCGAGCCGCGCTCGCAGCTGGTCGCGCGCGACCTTGAGTCGCCGCCGTATGGTTCCCTCGGGAAGCTCGAGCCTCCGCGCGATCTCGGCGCAAGTCAGCTCCTCGAAGTAATGCAGCAGCACGGTCGACCGGTATGGCTCGGCAAGCCGCAGCACCTCGCACGCGACGAGCCGTTGAATCTCGACGCGTTGGACCAGCTGGTCGGGACTCGGGACCGGCTCCGCGAGCACTGCAGTCGCGAGCTCGCGAGCTTCGCGGCGCCGGCGTGCACGGCCACCCATGAACGTCAGATTGCGAGCGATGCGCCCGAGCCACGGCCGAAGCGGCCGACCATCCTCTGGCGCATGCTCGACGGCAACGAGCCAGGCGTCGTGCGCGAGATCAGCGGCTTCATCATTGCGGATCAACGCCCGTGCGAGCCGCTTCAACCACGCCATCTCCGCGGTGAGCTGCGCCAGCCTGATGTCTTGCTCGGCGTCCTGCATCGACTCGGATAGTAGAATGCCGCCGGAGCCCGCACCGTTCGCTGGTTTCTTCACATATCGGCGGGCTACGGCGTGATCCCGACGACGCCGGCCCAGATCGTGTTGCGGCCGTCGAGCGTCGAGATCAGCGCGAACGGTTGCACCTTGCTCGCGGGTTGCGAGAGCGCGGTGATCGTGAGCAGCAGCGTGTCGCCGTTGTGACCGCTCGTGCGATCGAGCTGGAACGCGAGCGGGCTGGCGCCGCCGCGGCCCATGCGGATCGCGGCCACGGTCCAGTCTGCGAGCGGGGCTTCACTCGCGAGGCGCACTTTGATCGTCTTGCGTCCAAGCAGTGGAATGTTGACGCCGTCCATCGTGAGCGTCTGACCGCCTCCGAAGGCGAGCGTGACGAGGTCGGGCGTTTCGGGAACCGCCGCGAAGTACGGGCCCTGCCCGCTCGGGATCGGCAGACACGGATCGTGGAATGCGGACGCCGCATGATTCGACCAGATGCGCTGGGTGAGGTAGCCGACTTCGGGATCTGTGAAGTAGTTGTCGCCGAGGAACGCGCACATGTCTCCGACCTCGATGCCGCCCATCGCGAGGGGCCAGGCGTAGTACTCGCTGCCGATGATCGTGTACGCGTCGAGGTGTGGGTCGGTGGCGGCTTCGTACAGCTCGTGCGTCGTGATCGCGAACAGCGTGTCGACGGCGGTGTGTCCGGACAGCGGACCGCATCGCGGCATCACCGCGTAGATCATGTGGCCCTGGGTTTGCGTCGCGGTGTTGTGATACGCGGCGAAGTTGACGCAGCTCGTGCCGGGGCCGGTGACCGTGGTCGTCGTCGGGAAGTAGATGGTGTAGATCGTCGATTCGATCGTTGCGGCGTCGGTCGGTCCCCACTCGGGGTGCGTGCCATCGAGTCCTGATGCGAGAAGCAGGCGGATCTGATCGTCGGTGATCGCCGTCGGCGCCGCGGTCGTGAGGTCGATCGGCGTGCCGAGCGTGAACGGGCCGACGCCATACTCACCGGCGATCAGCGACCATTGCTGCGCGGTCTGGAGCTTGCCGAGCCCGCTCACCATGTCGGTGCGCATCGCGTCGCCGGGGTAGAAGATCGGCACGACGCGGACCGCGGGCATCACGTGACCGATGCCTTTCCGGACCTGCGGGATCGGCGGTGCGAATGCGGGATACGTGAACGCGTCGATTCCTGGAACGTCCGGCCGTGCGTCGGGTGCGGCGCGGTTATCGCCGCAGGCGCAGACCAGGACGATCACGGCGCACCACTTCACGGGTCGAGCGTATCAAGCTTTCAGCGGGATAAATGACATCGCGCGCTCGGCGAGCGCGGTGATCGTGAGGCTTGGATTGACGCCGAGGTTCGCGCCGATCGCAGAACCGTCGACGACAAGCAGGTTCTTGTACCCGAACACGTGATGGTGCGAATCGATCACGCCGTCGGCGGCGCTGGTGCCCATCACGCAACCGCCGATGCAGTGTGCGGTCATCGGTAGATCGAACAGGATCTCGCTCGTCGAGGTCAGCGCGATGCCGCCGAGCTCTTGGGCGGCACGCTCGGCGAACGCGTTTGCCTGCGGAATGTTCGTGGGGATGCGCGTGCCCACGGTCGAGAGCCGGCGGCTGAACGGCCAGAACCAGCGGCGGCGCAATTGCATCCGCAGGGTTGCGTCGATCGTTTGCATCACGAGCAGGATCAGCGTCTGGCGCGCAAAGCCGAACGGCCAACCCGCGCGCGCGAACCGGATCGGATGACGGAACGCGGCGCCGATCCATTTGAAGATGCGACGCCAGCCTTGGCCGCTGACGAGCATCGTCGCGATCATCCCGAGGGCGTCGGAGCCCTTCGAGTAGCGAGTCGCTTCGATGTGCGTGAAGCGATCGAGATGGATTCCCGAGCCGATCGCGACCCCCTTGGACATGTCGAACTTCACACCCGGGAACCGCACACCGAGGATCGACTCCGAGTTCGTGCGCACGCCTTCACCCAGGTGATCGGACAGCGCGGGGAGCGCACCGCTCTGCTTCATCTTGAGCAGGAGATCCATCGTGCCGAGAGCCGAGGCCGAGAACACGACATTGCGCGCGGTGATCGTCCTGCGCTGCTTGAACACGCGGGCCGTCGATCGCTCCGTGGTGAGCGCGTATCCGTCGCTGCCGTCGGCGGCACCGAGCGGGCGAACTTCGACCACGCGCGTCTCGGCGAGCACCTTCGCGCCGCGCTTTTCAGCGAAGTACAGGTAGTTCTTGTCGAGCGTGTTCTTCGCGTTGAACCGGCAGCCGACCATGCAGCCGCCGCAACCGATGCAGCTCGACCGCGGCGGGCCCTCGCCACCGAAATACGGATCAGCGTGCGGTTTGCCAGGCTCGTCGCCGAAGTAGACCGCGACGTCTTGCTTGTAGAACGTTGCGCCAACGCCCTGCGCGTCCGCCATCTTCTTCAGCATGTGGTCGGCGTCGCCGAGGATGCGATTCTCGGTGACACCGAGCATGCGACGCGCGGTCGCGTAGTGCGCCGGCATCTCGCGCTGCCAGTCGGAGAGGCCTTTCCACGATCCTTCGCTCCACACGACATCGGGAGGCGCGAGCATCGTGTTCGCGTACGTGATCGAGCCGCCGCCGACGGCGTTGCCGCACAGGATCATGACGTGCTTGAACGGCCGCATGTTGTAGAAGCCGTAGAGCCCGAGCCGTGGCCGCCACACCCAGCGCCGCAGGTTCCACGTCGTCTTCGGGAAGTCCGCCTCCGTCCAGCGCTTGCCCATCTCGAGCACGGCGACGGAGTAGCCCTTCTCGGTGAGACGGCAGGCCGAGACCGCGCCGCCAAAGCCGGAGCCGATCACGACGTAGTCGAAGTCGTGATGCTGTGGGCCGGTTTCGGGCATTTCGACGACTATACGATCCGCCGGACGGCACCGCTCGTACATGTAGCCGTGAGGGGCAAGGGCTACGTGCTTGCGGTCGGCGTCATCGGCCTCGCAGGCGCTCTGACGGTTGTTTTTCTAGAGGACCAGCGAGTTGACCAAGTGGCGCAGCGCCTTGAGGTCGAACGGCTTCTCGATCCGGAGGTTCGGAGTTTCGTCGAGAAACTGCCGCGCGAGGGCGGTGAAGGCACCGCCCGTCATGAACACGATCTTCGCCGATTGTGCCGGATCGAGCTTCTCGACTTCAGCGTGAAACTCCATGCCGGTGATCTGCGGCATCATCAAGTCGCACAGGATCACGTCGTATCGAAGATTCTGCGCGAGCGCCTCGAGCGCGAACCGCGCACTCGTCATGGCGGTGACGTCATGATCCTGCGATAGATACCGCCGCAACGCGTGACCGAGCGACTCCTCGTCATCGACGACCAGCACGCGGCCTCGGCGTTTCGCCGGTGTCGCCACCGGAATTCGCTGCGTGAGGCCCGGCAGCTCGGCGTCGGCGATCGGCAAATCGACGCGGAACGTCGTGCCTTTTCCCAGCTCGCTCTCGAACGTCAGCGTCCCGCCGAGTGAGGTCACGATGCGATGCGAAATCGCGAGCCCGAGGCCCGTGCCGACCCCGATCGGCTTGGTCGTGAAGAACGGCGTGAACAGCCGCGGCTGAACGTCGAGCGGGATGCCTGCGCCGGTATCCGCGATCTTGACGACCACGCGATCGCCCTCCTGCACGGTGGAGACGCGGATCTGATTGCCTTCGTAGTTACCCTCGGGAATCGCCTGTACCGCGTTGACGATCAGATTGAGAAACACCTGACCCATGCGAGATTCGTTGGCCGCGATCTTGGGAACTTTCTCGAACTGCTTGATCACGCGCGCTCGATGCCGCAC
>JAQBQF010000274.1 GCA_028287115.1 Myxococcales bacterium | reverse complement strand
CTGCTCGTACTTCGCGATGTCTGCTTGCGCCGTCGCATCGGGGTCGTAGATCGGTGCGCGGCGGCTCGTCGTATCGCTGTCCTCGCGGACGTCGCGCAACTGAGTTTCGAGGCGATCGCGCTCGAGCGTCAGCTGGGTGACCTTGGCCTTGGCTTCGCGAAGCTCGCGCTGGAACTGAGCGATCTCGCGCTCGGTATTGGCGGCGAACTGGCGGACGTTGTCAGCGGCGTCGACCTCGTGCTGGAGCACGGCGATCTTCGCTTGCGCTTCGGCGAGCTGCCGCGCGAGGTTGCCGCGATCCAGGCCGCCCGATTCGGAGACTCGTGCGGGGGCAGCCTTGGCTTCGGCGAGCTGCGTCTCGAGATCGGCGACCGTGTTCTGCGCGGCGGCGAGTAACGCTTGTGCTTCGCGCGCGCGGCGTTCGGCATCGACGATCCGTTCGGCGGCTTCCTTCGCACGTGCCTCGATGTCCTTCGCGCGGCCTTCGATCTCCTTCGCGCGCGCTTCGACGTCGCGTGCGCGCGTCTCCGCCTGTTGCGCCGCGGCGGCGGCATCGCGTGCGCGGGTCTCGGCCTGTAGCGCCGCGGCGGCCGCATCGCGTGCGCGGGTCTCGGCCTGTAGCGCCGCGGCGGCGGCATCGCGTGCGCGGGTCTCGGCGTCGTTCGCGCGCGCGTCGAGCTCCTGGTTCCGCTTCGCGATCTCGCCGGCCTTGGCCTCGGCGTCGCGCGCGCGCATGTCCGCGGCCGCCACCTTTTCGGCGACGCTCGCATCGACCTCGCCCGCGCGTGACTTGCCGGTCGCGAGATCACGCTCCATCCACGCGAGCTTCGCGAGGGATTCGTCGAGCTGTCGCTGGAGTGCGCTCGCCCGGCCGATCGCGAGATCCGCGGCGTCGGCCTTCGCGGCGAGCGCGTCGGCGCGAGCCTCGGCGTCTTTCGCACGTAGCTCGGCGTTCGTTAGCTTCTCGCCCGAATCACGCGACGCACCGTCGAGCTCCTCGGACGCGTGCTCGAGCTCCGCGATTCGCTTGTGCGCGTCGGCGAGCGCTGCCTCGGCGCCGGTGCGCGCGGCCGTCGCCTTCTCGAGCTCGGCCTCCATCGCGCCCATGCGCTTCTCGAGCCCTGCCGCGGTCTTGACCGCCGATCCGGCGGCTGCCTTCGCTTCGGCGAGCTGGCCCTCGAGCGTGCGGATCCGAACGCGCGCTTCTTCGACCGAGCTCTGCGATGCGGTCTGCTCGACCGCGATCCCGCTCTCGAGATCCTGCACGCGTTCTTCGAGCGTATCGACCTGCACTTCGTATTCGGCGACCTTGTGCTCGGCCTCCTCGGCGCGAGCGGTAAGCTCGGCGGTCGACGCTCGCAGCTCGGCAAGCTCGCGCTCGAGCTGGGTCTTGACGTTGACCAGCGCCAGCGCACTCGATCGCTCGGCGGACAACTCGCGCTGCGCACCCTCGAGCTTCGCGAGCAAGCCTCTCTGCGTCTCCTCGAGCTTCGCGCCGAGCTCTCGCTGCGCTTGCTCGAGCTTGCCGGTGAGCTCGGTCTGGATCGCGACCACCCGCGCCTCCGCCTCCGCTGCCTTGCGCTCCGCATCACGGGTCGTCGCGGCGCGCTCACCATCGCGCTTCTCGGCGGCCTCGGCGCGCCGGTGAGCACCATCGAGCTCGCGCGAGACCCCGCGCGCGCGCGTATCGGCCTCGGCGGCACGGCGCAGGGCTTCGGCGACGTCCTTCGCCATCGCCTTCGCCATGGTGTCCGCTGCGTTCGCGCGGCGTTCGTGCTCTTCGAGCTTCGTCGCCGCTTCGGCAACGCGTTTGTCGGCCCCACCCGTCGAGGCGCGCGCTTCCTCGCGATCGCGACGCGCGGCAGCGATCTCGGCCTCGGCGCCCGCGACCTGCTTCAGGCGCTGCTCCATCTCCTGGATCCGCACCGCGGCCTCGACGAGCTTTTGCTTCTGCGTCGCGAGCTCCGCCATCGCGCGTTTCTCGGACTCTGCCGCCTCGGTCTTCACCGCAGCGGCGCGCGCCTCGGCCGCAGCCGCTGTCTCGGCGGCAGCGGCCGCTGCGTTCTCGAGCTCGACCAGACGATCGCGTCGCGTCTCGAATTGCGCGGTCATCTCTGCGAGGTCGGCCGCGAGCTTTGCAGATCGAGTCTCCGCGGCTTGCACCGGTGCATCACCGGCACCGAGCCGCGTCTCGATCGCCGCGAGCTTCTCGCGCGCAGCCGCGAGCTCTTTATCGAGCTCCTGCCGGCGCGCGATCTCGTCGGTCAGCTTGTGCTCGAGGTCCGCGGCGCGACTCTCCGCCTTCGCGGTCTGCGTCGTCGCGCCTGCGAGGTTGCGTTCAGCGCCTTGCGCGCGGATCTGCGCCGCGGCGAGCTCTTTCTCCACCTTCTCGGCGCGCGCGCTCAGGGCGTCGAGCTGATCCGAGAGCTGCTGGATCTTGTGGTTCGACCCCCCACCGGCCGCACCCTGCGCGGCGGTCTTCGCCTGCTCGAGCTGATGCTCGAGCCGCGAGATCGTCATATCCGATTCGGCGAGCTTCTCGGCGATCGTCATGCCCGCCTGGGTCTCGGCGAGCATCTTGGCTTCGCGCGCCTTCACGACCTCGATGCGAAGCGCCTCCATGTCCTTCGCGCTCTGCCTGCGCAACGCGTCGAGCTCTTCGCGAACGCCGGAAGCATCGTCCGCGTGCGCGCCTTGCGTCTGCTTGATCCCGCGGATCTCTTCGTGCAGCTCGCCGACGCGCTTCGCGAAGGCGTTGCGTTCGTCTTCGACGGCGGCGCGTGCCTTGCGCTCCATCTCGAGCCACTGCGCAAGCGTGCCGTGCAGCCCCATCGGCGGCGGAAGCGTGCCGCTCGGTGCCATGAGGCGGATCATGATGCTGCCGATCAGGACGATCTCGCCGACCGGGACCGGCGCGCGCGCGACCTTGTTCGGGCCGACATAGATCCCGTTCGCGCTGCCGAGGTCTTCGACCCACAGGGAGCCCTTGTCGACGTAGAACCGAGCATGCGTACGCGAGACGCGCGGATCCTCACTGCGGATCGCGCACTCGGCGGCTCGCCCCACCATGATGGGGTCGGCGCCCAGCGAAAACGAACGGTCGACACCGTCCGCGTCGCTATAGACCAGGGTAGCCATTCCCTCGGCCGGAAAGTATCACGCCGAGGACGACGGCGTGGCGGACAGGTCAGCGATGAGCTGGTCGGCGGTCGCGAGCGCGCGATCCGTGTCGTCGTCGAGGAGCAGCACGTGCCCCATCTTCCGCCCCGGGGCCGGGGCGTCTTTGCCGTAGAGGTGAAGCCTCGCCTCGGGCCGGGCGAGGACCGGCTGCCAGGTCGGCGGGCCGGAACGCCACAGATCTCCGATCAGGTTCACCATCACCGCGCCGGTCATGAGCCGGGGATCGCCCAGCGGCAGCCCGCAGATCGCCCGGACGTGCTGCTCGAACTGCGAGGTCACGCAGGCGCCGTACGTGTAATGCCCGCTGTTGTGGGTGCGGGGCGCGATCTCGTTGACGAGGAGCTTGCCGCTGGGAAGCTCGAACATCTCGACCGCGATCACGCCGACGTGGCCCAAGGCTTCGGCGACCGTGACCGCGATCTCCTCGGCCGAGCGCTTGCCCTCCGTCGTCATCGGCGCGGGCGCCCGTGTCGTGTGCAGGATGTGCCGGCGATGGACATTTTCCGCGATCGGATAGATCTGGAGATCACCGGCGAGGCCGCGCGCGAGGATCACGGAGATCTCGCGCTTGAACGGAACGAGCTCCTCGGCGACCGCGGGCTCGCCGCGCAGCTTCTCGAGCTGGCTGAACGGATCCCCGTCGGCCTCGATCCGGACCTGCCCTTTGCCGTCATAGCCCGCGCGCCGGACCTTGAGGATCGCGGGCCGCCCGACCTTCGCGAGCGCATCCGCGAGCTGGATCCGATCGCTCGACGGTGCCCACATCGCCTGCGGCAGACCGAGCCCGTCGAGGAATTGCTTCTGGACCTGGCGATCTTGGATCGTGCGCAGCACGGTCGGGCCGGGTCGCACGGGCGCGATCTTGTCGAGCTCATCGAGGACGTCCGCCGGCACGTGCTCGGTGTCGAGCGTGATCACGTCAACCTGGCGCGCGAGGTGGCGCGCGGCGTCGCGATCATCGAGCGCGCCGACGACGACTCCGTCGGAGACCTGCGCCGTCGGACAGCGCGGGCTCGGATCGAGCACGATGATCCGATAACCCATCCGGCGCGCGGCGAGCGCCATCATGCGTCCGAGCTGACCGCCGCCAAGCACCCCGATCGTCGCACCGGGCCACAGCGTCTTCACGTCAGCTGCTCTCCAAGAATCCGCTGGGTCTGCGACAGCCGATACGCATCGAGCCGGCGCGCGAGCTCCGGATCGCCGAGCGCGATGATCGCAGCCGCGAGGAGACCCGCATTCGTTGCGCCCGCGTCGCCGATCGCGAGCGTCCCGACCGGGATGCCCTTCGGCATCTGCACGATCGAGAGCAGCGAGTCGAGCCCGTTGAGCGCCTTGCTCTGCACCGGCACGCCGAGCACCGGCAAGCGCGTCTTCGCCGCGGTCATGCCCGGCAAGTGCGCGGCTCCGCCGGCTCCGGCGATGATCACGGCGAGGCCGCGATCCGCGGCCGTCTCCGCGTAGTCGAACAACAGATCCGGCGTGCGATGCGCGGACACGATCTTCTTCTCGTACGCGACGCCCAGCTCGTCGAGCACGTCGGCGGCGTGCTTCATCGTGGCCCAGTCACTCTGCGAGCCCATGATGATGCCGACCTTGGTCATGGAAGCGTCCTCGGGTTGCCGTCGATCGACGTACACGTGGACCTGTCACGAGCACGTCCACGCACGTTCGTCCGGTCAAATCTTCCGTGAGCCACTCGTCCTCGGTCCTGCCGCTCGGCGGAGACGGTCGCCGACAGCTTCGCCCAGGCCGACCGCCGGAGGCAACGCGGCGATCACGACATCGACGCCCGCGGCGTCGAGATCTCGCAGGGCCGCATACAGCGAGCGCGCGATCCCGGGAAGATCCTCAGGCAACCGGTAGGCGAGCACGGCCAGGTCCGGCCATTTCGCAAACGCCGACGCAGGCGCGAGCACTGCGATCTTGCCGTGCGAAGCAGCGACCGCTGCGGGAACCTCGTCGGGCTCCGCGGCGATCACCTCCGCACGCGGTGCGTAGTGGCTCGCGAGCGTGCCCGGCGCCGCGGGCGCGTCTGCATCAGCCTCCGCGAGCGGCCCGACGATCTGCTCGATCGCCTGCCGCGGCATTCCCCCCGGGCGAAGCAACACCGGCGCGTTGGCGCGACCCGGGGCGTTGGCGCGGCCAGAGAAGTCTACGATCGTCGATTCGACGCCGACGTCGCACGGACCGCCATCGAGCACGTACTCGACTTCGTCACCGAGGTCCGCGATCACGTGCTCGGCCGTCGTCGGGCTCACCGCGCCGAACCGGTTCGCGCTCGGTGCGGCGATCGCGCCGCCGAACGCGCGCAAGAGCTGCTGGGCCATCGGATGCGACGGCACGCGGAGTCCGACGGTGTCTGCACCACCGGTGGTCGCGAGCGCGACGCGTGGCCCGCGGCGCAAGATCACGGTGAGCGGTCCCGGCCAGGCGATCGCGACGAGCGCGCGCGCCGCATCGGGGACGTCGATCGCCCAGTCCTCGAGCCGCGCTTCCGGCGCCAGGTGCACGATCAAAGGATGGGCGCGCGGCCGTTGCTTGACCGCGAAGATCTTCGCGGCGGCATCGTCGCGCGACGCATCGGCGCCGAGTCCGTAGACCGTCTCCGTCGGAAATGCGACGAGCCCACCGGCGCGAAGCACGTCACTCGCGCGGCGGATGTCGGTGCCGCGGGTCACGCGTGAGGCCGCGATGCCGCGAGAGAGGGTCGGTCGCGCCACGCCTCGCGCACGCTCTCGACGATCCCGGCTCTCTTCGTCGGGTAGGCGTTGCGGAAGTCCATCCAATCGAGCGCACACACGAGCGAGATCTCGGCGACTCCGAGCCCGCTCTCGAAGCTCTTGCCGTCGGCCCCGAGCTGCTTGCCGAGCCACGCGAAGATCGCATCCGCGCGGTCGAGCTGGCGCTGCGCATACGGAGTGCCGTCGATCGCGACGCCATCGCGCCGCAGATAGAACAGCTGGATCACGGCATCGAGCGCCGCATCGATCGCGTTCACGATGTTGAGGTCGCGCCATTTATCGCGCGGTGGCGAGACGTCATGCCAGCCGTGCGTGATCGTCAGCCATTCGATGATCGCGCGCGAGTCGAAGATCGTGCGGCCGTCGACCACCGCGACGGGGACGCGCCGGATCGGCGAGACCTCGCGAAGGGCGGCCTGCCCCTCATCGGGGGCCGTATCCAGCCGATCGATCGGCTCGCCGACTTCGTGCGCGATCACGCGCACCCGGCGCACGAAGGGCGAAGTCGTCGTGCCGTAGAGCTTCATGAAGACAGCCTACAACCGGCGGATGAGTTACGCTTCTACCGTGCAGGTGTTCCTGATCCGGCACGCGGAAGCGATCGACGAGACGCTCGAGCTGCGCGACCCGAGCCGCCACCTGACGGATCACGGCCGCGAGCAGGCGACGAGCCTCGGCGATCGGCTGCGCTGGCACGACTGCCATCCGACGCGGATCTGGACGAGCCCGCTCGTCCGCGCCGTGCAGACCGCCGAGCTGCTGCGCGAAGGGCTCCACGCCGAGGTCTCCGTCGAAGTCGCACCCGCGCTCGCTCCGGGAGAATCCGCACGGGCTATCGTCGCGGCGGTCCACGCGCTGCCCGAAAACAGCTGCACCGTGCTGGTCGGCCACGAGCCGAGCCTGTCTGCCATCGGTGCATTGCTCGTCAACGGGGCAGAATTTCCCGCGCTCGCCAAAGCGCAGGCCGCGCGGATCGTCAACGGTCAGCTGCGCTGGCGGTTCACCTGGGACGCCGACGCACCGGAGACCCTCACGCGGTGAGGATCTCGACCTCGAGACCTGCGGTACGTGCGAGCTGCGCCAGGTCCTCCGGATCAGACGTCACGATCTGATCGCCATCTTCGGCGAGCAACACGAGCGCGGCATCGACGACGTCACTCCGCTTGGCGCGCCCGAGGAGCTCACCGGCGGCACGACCTAGCGACAAATCCAGCGAGCGGATCTCGAGACCAGCGAGCGCCCTGGCCAATGCGGCCTGCCGTGGTCCGTGCGCCCTCCACACTTGCCCGACGACGCCGCCATGACAAACGGGCTCTTCGCGCGCGAGCAGCGCCGCCTTCAGTCGGAGCCACATCGCGCGCTCGTTACGCCCTAGCGCGACCAGTGCGCCGGCATCGAGGACCAGCCTCATCCCGTCCTCGAGCGTCGTGATCTGATCTGAACGACTAGCGCCGATCGATGATCGGATCGCTGCTGTGCGGCGATCTCGGCCGCTGTGATCTCACCGTGATCGGCTTCATACTTGCTAATCGCGTGCGCGAGCGCATTCAATCGACGCTCCTTAGCGGCGAGCTCGGCAAGCGCCTGGTTCACCCAGCCGCTTACGGAATCCGCTTTCCCAGCGGCGACCGCCGCGTTGGCGACCCGCACCAGCTCGCGATCGACAGTCACTGTAAGTTTCGATTTGCGTTGCGCCATACAATTACCTTATCACCGTAGGACGATTATACCACTCAGAGGCCGAGCAGCCGAAACATCCCGATCGCGCGCTCGGCGTAGAGGATGCCGAACGCGAGCACGAGGTTCGCGAGCGTGATCGCGGACCCGTAACGCAGGAACCGCCAGAAGCCGATCTCGCCGCGCGGCCCCGCGGACTCCATCACGATGATGTTCGCGACGCTGCCGAACAGCGTCAGCGTTCCGGCGAGCGTCGACGCGACGGCGAGCATCACGTAGCCCCACGTCGGCTCGGGCATGTGCGGCACCCACGCGACCGCGACCACCACGAGAGGAACATTGGACACAATGTTCGACGCGACGACGACGAGGATGATGAACGCGAGATCACCCGCGACATCGCCTCGCGCGATCGCCGGCGCGACCAGCTGGAGCAACCGATCGAGGACGCCGGCATGAGCGATCCCCGCAACGAGGACGAATAATCCGGCGAAGAACACGAGCAGGGTCCAATCGACGCTGCGCATGATCCGGGCCGGCACGGTGCGTCCCACGACCATCAGCGCCGCGGCCGCGCACATCGCGGCGCCGGCGAGCGGCACACCGGCGAGGGCAAGCCCCGCGAACCCGACGAGCGCGAGCAGTCCCTTCACGCACAATGCTCGATCCACGGCCGGGCGCGGCGGCGACCGATCCGCGAGCGCACCCTTCGGTAAGTCGAATCGAAACAGCCATCCGATCAGCGACGCGCTCGCGAACAGGCACGCGATGCCGACCGGAAGCGTCAGCGCGAGGTACTGCGCGAAGCCGATCGTGCCTTCAGCCGCGGCACCGATGATCATGTTTTGCGGATTGCCGCTGAAGCTCACGACGCCACCGACGTTCGCCGCCGCCGCGAGCGCGACGAGATACGGCAGCGGAGGCAACCCCGCCTCGACCACGACGGCGACGACGAGAGGCGTCAGGACCACACACACCGTATCGTTAAGGAGCAGCGCCGAGAGCGCGCCGGCGACGAACACGAGCCCGAACAGCAGCGAACGCGCGGACTTCGCGCGCGTCAGTACGAGGTAGGCCGCGAGGCGGAAGAACTGGGCCTCGCGCAGATACGCGGCGATCACCAGCACGCCGAACAGCAACACGAGGACGTGCAGATCGATCGCGCGGAGCGCGAGCTCCATCGGCAAACCGCCGACGAGCACCATCGCGACCGCACCGACGATCGCGCCCGCGGGCCGGTCGAGCTTCAGAAACTGCAGCTGACGGCTCGCGAGCACGAGGTAGGTCACGCAGAAGACGACAAGCGCGCCGGTCACCAGCCGCCAAGATAGCGCAAGGATTGGTCGCGGTTCGCCTCCGTCGCAGGCGATGCGTCGCGGCAACTCCCGTCAGAGGCTGCAAGAGATCCCGAGCGCGAGATCAGCGTTGATCGGTAGATGCGCACAAACCGCCGTACCTTGATCGCCGTTTCCTTGGTCGTCCACATCGCCGTCGTGCTCGGCCTGTTCATCAAGGGCTTCTGGAGCCTCGATCGCCTCGAGCCCGGCAAGCATTCGGTCTCGATCGCCCAGCTCGAGCCGATGGCCGCGCCGGCGGGTAGCCCGAGCGCCGCGGCAGCTACGCCGGCGTTCACGAAGAAACAGACGAGGCGAGTCGTGACGGAGATCGTCCAGCCCGAGCTCCCGAAGCCCGATCTCGCGCCGCGGACCGCGGCTGTGCCGGCAGGCGAAGGTAGCGGCGATGGCTCAGGCAGCGGATCCGGCAGCGGATCGGGCTCTGGCAGCGGATCGGGCTGGGGCTTTCCCGGCGGAGTTACCTGCGACGACAACTGTGGCGATTCGCCCCCGCCGAAGCCGGCGGCCGAGCGGTTCGTGCCACCGACGATGCTCTCGGGCCTGCGGATCGCCGGCGAGGCGCAGATCCATCCGCCGGAGCTCGTGAAGTCGCAAATGCTGCACGAGGGACACGATCGCGTGATCGGCGTCGTCAAGCTCTGCATCGCCACCAGCGGCGAGATCTCGTCGGTGAAGCTGCAGAAGTCGACCGGCTACCCCGAATACGATCAGCGGCTCACCGAGGGCGTCCGGGGTTGGCGCTATCGGTCCTACACGATCGACGGTCACGCGGTGCCGGTCTGCAGCGTCGTGACCTTCATCTATTCAATCAAGTAGCGCTATGCTGCGAGGCCGTGGAGCTCGCAATCGACGTTCGCGATCTTCGTAAGTCGTATCGCACGCCCTTCCGTCGCAAGAAGGTCGAGGCGCTGCGCGGCGTCACGTTTCAGGTGACGCGCGGTCACATCTTCGGCTTCGTCGGCCCCAACGGTGCCGGCAAGACGACGACGATTCGCACGCTGATGGGACTCATCCGCCCGACCGGCGGCGCCGCGACGATCCTCGGCCACGGCATTCCGAGTCGAGCCGCACGCTTCAAGGTCGGGTTTCTGCCCGAGTCACCGTATTTCTACGACTACCTGACCGTCCCCGAGCTCCTCGATCTCGCGGGCCGCCTGTTCGGGGTACCGGCACAGCTGCGCAAGACGCGTGCAGACGAGCTGATCGAGCGCGTCGGCCTCGGCCGCGCCCGCAACCAGAGCCTCAAAAAGTTCAGCAAAGGCATGTTGCAGCGCGCCGGCCTGGCGCAGGCGCTGATGAACGATCCCGAGCTGGTCGTCCTCGACGAGCCGATGTCCGGACTCGATCCGATCGGCCGTAAAGATGTCCGCGATCTGATCCTCGAGCTGCGCGACAAGGGCAAGACCGTGTTCTTCTCGTCGCACATTCTCGCGGACATCGAGGCGATCGCGGATCAAGTCGCGATCATCGCGCGTGGCCAGCTTCAAGCACAGGGAACACCGAGCGAGCTCGTTCGGCGGACGGTGCTCGGCATCGACGTCACCGTCCGGATCGCCCCGACCGCGGAGCTCGGGGACCTGACCGACGGCGCGACGCGCGTTCGCCGCGCTGCCGACGAGCTGTCGCTGACGTTGCCGATCGAAGCCGACGTCGACGCGTGGCTCGCTCGGGCGCGCGACAAAGGCGCGAAGGTCATCGAGGTGACGCCTCGCCACGAGACGCTCGAAGATCTGTTCATGCGCCGGATCGCCACCGCGGATGCCTCGAGCGAAGCGACCGAAGGGCGCGTATGACCGCCGGGGGTCCATCGGGCTTGGCCCTTAGCCTCGGGAGGATCTGGGCGATCGCGCTCAATACGTTTCGAGAGGCCGCTCGGATCCGCGTGCTCTACGGAATCCTCGTGGTCGTGGTCGGCGCGAACGTGCTCGCGCTCGTGCTCGGCCAGATGTCGTTCCGCGAAGAAGCGCGGGTCGCGCGCGATGTCGGCCTCGCGAGTATCTCGCTGTTCGGCTCGCTCACCGCGATGTTTCTCGGCGTGTTCTTGCTCTACACCGAGGTCCAGCGCCGAACGATTCACGCGATCGTCAGTAAGCCGATCGAACGCTGGGAGTTCGTCGTCGGCAAGTACGCGGGCATGGCGCTCGTGCTCACCGTGCTCGTCGGTCTGTTCTCGGTCGCGATGATCGGGATGGTGACGGTGCAAGGTGCCGGCATCTCGGTCGCGATGATCCAGGCGATCGTCCTCGCGTGGATCGAAGTGCTGACGGTGGCCGCGGTCGCGATCTTCTTCTCGTCGTTCTCGACTCCGTTCTTGTCGGGCATCTTCGCGCTCGCGATCTGGCTGATCGGCCGCGTCACGCCCGAGATCGAAGATGCGACCGTCGCGGCGTCGTCATGGATCCGCTGGACGGCGAAGATCGCCCTCGAGATCGTCCCCGACATTCACCTGTTCTCGCCATCGGGGCGCGTCGTCGACGGCGCGACGGTCAGCGTCCACGCCGAGTTCGTGTCGTGGAGCTACGTCGGGATCGCCAGCCTCCACGGGCTCGGCTGGATCGCCGGCCTGCTCGCGATCGCCTGCGTGCTGTTCCATCGCCGAGACTTCGTGTGAAGCGCGGGATCGTCGGTCCGCTTGTACCTCTGGCGCTGGTCCTTGCCGGGCTCGGCGCACTCGCCGGGCGGGTCGTGCTCGAAGGCCGCTCGGCGCTGGCGGAGGGCGACGACTCGATGTTGCGCGGCCATCGAGACGAAGCGATCGCCGCGTACGAACGCGCCGCGCGCTGGTATCTGCCGGTCGCGCCCCACGTCGACGCGGCCTACGATCGGCTGCGCGAGCTGACGCGGGATCCGGCGACCGAGCTCGCTGCCGCCCGCGCGATCCGCGGTGCCGCGCTCGCGACGCGCAGTCTGTGGACGCCTCATGCCGCGGACCTCGCGGCCGCCAACCTGGTGATCTCGCGCGCTTCCGCACGTGATCCGCGCGCCGGGGCCGGCGCCGGGGACACGACCGCTACTCGGGAATCTTGGTACCTCGGCAGGCTCGAACGCGAGACCGGACCGAGCGCGGCGGCGGCCGCCTTGGCCATCTTCGGCATCGCCGGCTGGGTGTTCGGAGCCATCGCCCTCGCCCGGCGGGGGATCGACCCTGCCGGCAAGCTCGTGCGCCGACCCGCTCTGATGTCGGTAACCGCGATCGTCCTCGGAGTTTTGTGCTGGGCAGTCGGGCTTTACAACGCCTGAGCCCCGTGCTGACCTTCGCGCGGAGGCTTCATGGCCAAGAATCTAGGTGGGGCGATCATCGAGCTGCTCGACTCGGAGCGCGTCGATCTGCGGGCGGCGGCTGCCACGGTGCTCGCGGCGGTCGGCCATGCCGGAAAATGGTCCGACAAATCGGTGGTCGATGCACTGACGTCGCGTCTCGATGACTCCGATGTCGGCGTTCGCCGGATCGCGCTCGAGGGTCTCGCCGACATGGGCGCCGGTGGAATCGCTACGAAGCTCGTTCCGCTCCTCCGCGGCAATGACGAGAACCTCGCCGAACGCGCAGCGCAGGTGCTCGCGCAGCAAGGCGCGACCGCTGAAGGCACGCTCCGCAAGGAAGTCTCCGCCGGGCCCGTGCCCGCCCGCCGCGTGATGGCCCAATTGCTCCTGCGTCGCGGCACGCAACCCGCGATCGACGCCGTGCTCGATCAGCTCGCCGACGACGAATTCGGCGAGCAAGCGCTGCAGCTCGTGCGCGCCGAGCTCGATACCGGCAACGAGAAGCTCGCGAACCAGATCGAGAAGTCCGCCGTGTCGCGCGCGAGCGAGTCCGCCAAGCTGCTCCACAAGACCTGGGCGGCAGCGCAAAAAGCCGCCGCCGCCGCTGCCAAGGCGGCACCGAAGAAGGCCAAGGCCAATGTCACGAATGGTCACGCGACCAACGGCCACGGCAACGGCACCAACGGCCATGCCGACCCGCTGCGCGATCCTGAGGTCCAGCGTGGCGTCGCCGAGCTCGGCGCGCTGCTTCGCCTGATCGGCTATCTCGCGCGGCCTTCGACGCAGAACATGCTGCTCGATTACGCCGATCCCGAAGAGCCGCGTCCGATTCGGCTCGCCGCGATCGCCGGGCTCCGCCGGATCGTCGCGCAGAGCGAGGCGAAGGGTACGGAGAAAGTCATCGAGACCCTGATCGACTACGCCGACGGTGAGGATCTCGCGGTCGCACAGTCCGCGGTCGACACGCTGCGCGGCGCGCGGATTCCCGAGTCGCTCGGGAAGCAGTTCGGCAAGCTCGCCAAATCGAAGAACGTGTCGGCCCAGAAGCTCGCGATGGAGCGGTTGCCTGCGGGCGGCGGTGCCTCGGCGGTCAAGGCGCTCGTCGAAGCGATCGCCACCGACGATCCGACGGCGCGCGACGCTGCATCGCGCGGGCTATCGAAGGCGCCCGAGGCCGTGTTGCCGGTGACCCGCGCGCTCCTCGCGACCAAGGACGAGCAAGTCGCCCGCCGTTACGCGGGGGTGCTGCGCTCCCATCGCGGGCATATCTCGAACCAAGCGATCGACGAGCTCGTCGACCGCGTGCGCGAATGCATCGACCTTCACTTCAAAGGCAAAGCGACGGCGGATCAGATCGTCCTCGAGCGCGTGCTCGCCGAGCTGATCGCCGATGTCGCGCCCGGCAAGCACGTCGAGCTGCTGTTCGATCGCGCGAAGCGGCTGCGCAAGGCCGGCAAGCCGATCGAGGCCTTCGGTTCGCTCAAGCCGCTGCTCCGCTCGCACGCCGACCTCGACGCCGCGATCGACGACGAGCAACGGTTCTTCCTCGCGTTGCTCTCGCTCGAGGCCGCCGGTGAAGGCATCCTGCGCACGACGAGCGCGAACGATCCGGTGTTCGATCAGTTCTCGCGGCTCGCCGCGAAGGGCTATCCGGTCGCCAAGCAACTCGCGCGCGAGAAGGAAGTCACCGACGAAGCACTCTACGCGCTCGGGTTCCGGCTGATCGAATCGGGCGACGGCTCGAACGAGGAGCTCGGCGCTGAATTATTGCAAGGCATCATCGACGAACGGCCGCGCAGCAAGCTCGCGAAGGCCGCGAAGAACAAGCTCAAGCTCACCGGTCACCTGGATGATAACTAAATGAACGTCGACGAATATATCGACACGCTCCCCGAAGATCGCCGCATCGCGATCCGCACCGTACGCGAGCTCGTGAACTCGCATATCCCCGCGGGTTACGAGGAGGGCATGCAGTACGGAATGATCAGCTGGTTCGTTCCGTTCACGACGCTCGCCGAGACCTACAACAACCAGCCGCTCGCGCTCGTCTCGCTCGGATCTCAGAAGAGCCACATGGCGCTCTACATGATGTCGGTGTACGGCGACGAGAACCTCAAGGCGTGGTTCGAGTCCGCGTTCAAGAAGGCGGGCAAGAAGCTCGACATGGGCAAGTCGTGCGTCCGGTTCAAGACGCTCGAGGCGTTGCCCCTCGAGGTGATCGGGGAGGCGCTGACGCGCGTCTCGGTCGACGAATACGTCGCGAAATACCACGCGGTCCGCGCGGCGACCAAGACGGGCGCCGCCAAACCTCCGGAAGCGGCAAAGCCCGCCGCGCTCTCGGTCGCGAGCAAGCTCGCCGCGATGCGCCCCGCCGCGAAGTCCGCGGCCGCTCCGAAGAAGCCCGCCCCGGCCGCGAAGAAGACGGCCAAGCCTGCGAAGGTCGCCGCGAAGAAAGCCTCGGCGAAGAAGCCGGCCAAGAAGACAGCGGCGAAGCGGCCCGATACGAAGTCGAAGAAGCGCCGGTAGTCGCCGCGCCCTCCCGACCGAGATCAACCGCCAAGGCACGGAGGCGCCAAGGTCAGAGCGAGCGTGGTGTTTGATCGAGCCGATGTCAGCCGGCCACCCGGTTCCTGCAGACCACTGCGCCTACCGTGTCACGCGAGCGAACCTTCTCCCGATCAACTGCTCTTTCCGATCTTTGCGCCTTGGCGGTTTTCTGCGATCGGGATCGGGAGCGAGGACGAGCCGCTTTCAGCGCGAGCCTACGGGACGAGCTTGTAGCCGAGGCCGTACACCGTGAGGATGTGGCGCGGGCTCTTCTGATCTTCTTCGAGCTTGCGACGTAGCTTGACGATGAAGTTATCGACGGTGCGCGACGTCGGCGACGACTGCACGCCCCAGACCTTCTCGAGGAGCTCGTCGCGCGAGACCGTTTCGTCGGCGCGCTCGCGCAACAACTTCAAGACCTCGAGCTCGTAGAATGTCAGGCGCTTGCTGGTGCGGCCTTTGCTCATCGTGTGCTTGCGCGCGTTGATCTGCCAGCTACCGATCATGAACGTCTCGTCGGCGTGCGAGGACATCCGCGCTTGGCGGCGGAAGATCGCGTTGATCCGCGCGATCAGCTCGGCGACCGAGAACGGCTTGGTCACGTAGTCATCGGCGCCGGCGTCGAGGCCGCGGATCTTGTCGCTCTCCTGCGCCTTCGCCGTGAGGATGATGATCGGGATCGTCTCGTTCTTCGCGCGCAATGTCTCGCACACGCGGTAGCCGTTGTCGTCGGGGAGCATCAGATCGAGCAGCACGCAGTCCGGAGCCCAGTCGAGCGCCGCGACGAGGCCTTCCGCGCCCGTACCGCGCGACTGGACTTCAAAGCCTTCGAATTCGAGCGCGTCGCGGATCCCGCGGACGATGTCCGGCTCGTCCTCGATCACGAGGATGCGCTTCTTCGTCGGCTCCTCTGCAGTCACCGGCTGTGTCATATCAGATCGGCAACCAAATCTGGAACGTCGCGCCCTGCCCCGAGGCGCTGTCGACCGAAACATCACCGCCGTGCGCGCGTGCGATGTGCTGGACCAGGGCGAGCCCGATGCCCGAGCCGCGGATCGGCTTCAGGCGCACCGCGCGTGCCCGATAGAATCTCTCGAAGATTTGCTCTTGCTCTTCAGGGTGGATGCCCGGCCCCCAGTCACGGACGGTCAGCAGGATCCGCGCTCCGTCGCGCTTGAGGCGGACCTCGATCTTCTTACCCTCGGTCGCGTACTTGATCGCGTTGTCGATCAGGTTCATGACCGCAAGCGTGAACGCGTTCGCGTCGAGCCGGATCGGCGGAAGATCCGGCTCGAGCTCGGCGTTGATCGTCATCTCCGCCGCGGCGAGCCGGCGGCCGACCAGCTCGATCGCGCGCGTCACGACCTCGCCGACATCGGCATCGTCGAACTCGTAGACGCCCATCCCGCGCTCGATCTTCGCGAAGTCGAGCACGTTGTCGATGAGCCGCCCGAGCCGCACGCTCTCGCGCCAGATGATCTCGGCGTACTCGGTCGCTTGCTCGGTGTTCTTCGTGCGGCCGTTCGCGAGCATCTCGCCGAACATCGAGATGATCGAGAGCGGCGTCTTCAGCTCGTGGGAGACGTTCGAGATGAAGTCGCTCTTGAGCTCGTTCGCGCGGCGTTCGCGGCGGATCGCGATCGCGAGGAACCCGAGGCTCGCCAGGATCACCAGGACGGCGCCCCCGATCAGCACGGAGTCGAGCACGCGGCGCTTCGCGAGCTGGTCCTGAAACTCGAGATCGCGCTCGGCGACCCGGAGCACCCAGCCGTCGACCGTGTCGACGAACGGCCACGCGACGACCAGCTCGCCGGAGGTCTCCAGGAACTGCGTCCCGTAGATATGCTCGCCGCGCTCGTTGACGACCTCGTAGAGCCGCTTCGATCGCTCCGAGGACGAGAAGAACTGCGGAAACAGCCATCCGACCAACCGGTCGAGGTCGTCCTCGATCACGATGTAGAACGTCCGGTCCCCGGCCTGACGCCGGATGAACGAAAACACGAACGGTTTGCCGTTCCAACCGTTGGCTCCATAGACGTGGCCGCGCTGGTTCAGCTTCTGCGCCTTGAGAGCCAGGTGCTCCAATACTTTCGACGTGAACCAATCGCGGAACTCGTTGCCTTCCTTGGGGTTTCTTCGGGTGACATACCCGCCTGCGACGAGCTTCATCTGGTCGTCGAGGACAAACACGCTGCGCATCTGGCTCGCGTCGGCCAGTTCCTTCAGCTTGGATAGATCGTCTAGCTGGACCTCCCTGAAAAGGGCCGTGTCCGACTCCTGGACGAACCACGACTCGATGTTAAGAACCTTCTCTTCCGCGAGATCGCGCATCAACTGCAGCTCGCGCTCCTTAGAAGTGACTCCGCTCGAGTAGCTGTAGCTGTAATAAGCGAGCGCCACCGCCGCGGCCAACACCGCGAAGATCAAGGCATTCACGACGAGAAGTCGGCGCACTGGCGGAGATCCTGCCATTTCCTAGTTCACTTGTAAGTACAGAAGGTTGTAAGCAGGATTGGATTATGTTAGGGACCAAACTATCGAATACCGTTAATCCGGATTCGAACCTAAGTTTGACAGCTAGCATTCTTAGGTAGTTAGCCCACGCGGACTCGTTGAGAAGAGGCAGGGATGGATTCCATCTTTGAAGAAGACGCCGATGAGGTTGGTGGTGAGATCGAAGCTTATTGCCCGTCCCCACGGTGTAAGGCGGACACGACTCACACGATCATCAGCATGTATGAGGATGAGGTCCGGCGTGTCCAGTGCGTGGTGTGCGGGGAGGTGCATGCCTACCGCAAACCGCGTGGGGACGGTGCCGAAGAGGGCGCCGATGGCCACGGCAAGAAAAACACCGCCAAGCGGGTGACTTGGGACGACGCGTTGTCCCGTGCCACGGACAACGACCTCGCAAATTGCCGGCCCTACTCGATTCGCGACACCTATGAGGAGGGCGACTGCGTCCACCATCCGGTGTTCGACATCGGCTTCGTGGTCGAGCAGCTGCCCGATAACAAGGTGGAAGTCATCTTCCGCGATGGCGGGGCTCGGATCCTGGTCCACAACCGGGGCGATCTGGCCTCGCGGATGCCGGACATCAGCGAGATCCCGGTTCCGCGCGAAGCGAAGAAGAAGAAGCGGGCGAAGAAGCCGGATGCCGTCGCGGCACCGGTCGCGCATCGCTCCAAGGTCGAGGTCGAGGCCGCCGTGGTTCGCGCCCGTACCGCCGCACAAGCGCGGATGGACGAGGCGCAGCGTTCGGCGGACGAGCGCAATAAGAAGCTCAAGGCGGACGCCAAGAAGGGCGGTGGCAAAGCCGCCAAGGCCGCCCCGGCTCCGAAGGCAATCGCGGCTCCCAAGGCAGCTGCTGCCAAGGCAGCTCCAGCGGCCGCCAAGCCCGCTGTGAAGGCCGCCGCGAAGGGTGCTCCGAAGCCCGCGCCGGCAAAGAAGGCCGCCAAGCCGGCCAAGGCACCTGCGAAGAAGCCCGCCGCCAAGAAGCCCGCTGCCAAGCCGGCGAAGGCTGCTGCGAAGAAGCCCGCGAAGCCGGCCAAGAAGAAAAAGAAGTAGCCGGCCCGCTGTCGAACCCAGGGGAACCGCGAAGCGCTCGCTTCCGGTTCCCCGATTTCGTTTCGGTCGAGAGGAAACCCAGAGAGTCATCCCGCAACCGCCCCCCACTTGGGTGCGGGCCTTGGATCGAAAGGTCTCCGCGATCGGACACGGCCGTTGCCGGCGTGCGCGAGAGGGTTACGGCCGGACTGACGGTGGCGGCGCCGGGCGCGTCTCGGACGGCGACTTGAACGGCAGAAGGACCGTGAACTCGGTGAACACCTCCGGCTGCGAGTCGACGGTGATCAGGCCGCCGTGCAGCTCGATCAAGCCGCGCGCGATGTAGAGCCCGAGGCCGGCCGAGTCCGGGCCGGCGGACGTGTGGTGTTTGGCCGGCTTGGGATGGAGGAACGGGTCGAAGATGCGCTGGCGGTCTTGCTCGGCGATCCCGACGCCGTTATCGCGCACGCGGAGCCGTGCCCAGCCACCGGGATAGCGCTCGCGCGGCGCTTCATCGACACCGATCGCGATCGCACCGGACTCCGGGGTGTAGCGGATCGCATTCGACACGAGATTCACCGCGATCTGGTGCAGCTTGTCGCGGTCGGCATCGAGCTGTTCGAGGGGCTCGATGTGAGTCTCGATCTGCTGGTTGCGCGCCCGGGCAAGCGGCAACAGCTCGGTGACGACGTCGCGAACGACGTCACCGAGGTCGACCGCTTCGCGGCGCAGGAACATCCTGCCGGATTCGATCCGATTGACGTCGAGCATGTCATCGACGAGCCGCTTCAGGCGGTGCGCGTTGCGCCGGACCGATCCGATCGGTCGCTCGAGCATCGGTGGCAGATCGCCGAACCGACCTTCCGTGAACAGATCGAGATAGCCGACGATGCTCGTCAGCGGCGTCCGCAGCTCGTGCGCAGCGATCGAGATGAACTGCGCCTTGATCCGGCTCTGCTTCTCGAGCTCGACGTTCTTCGCGCGCAGCTGTGCCTCGGACTCCGCGAGAGCTCGCGTGCGTTGACGGACGATCTGATCGAGGTTCGCGCGCAGCGCTCGGAACTCGGCGCGTGCGGCTTCGACTTCGCGCGTTCGCTCCTCGAGGACGTTGCCGAGCCGGACCGCCGCGTCGAACAGCTCGGTCTGCATCGGCGCGGTCGAGCCCGCACGCTCGACGCGAGCGATCAGCACGTCGATCGTGCGCTGGGCGGCACTGAGCTCGGCCTCGAGCTCGCAGATTCGATCCTCGGACTTGGTCACCGATGCTCCTCGGGCGCTCCGATGGCGAGCGCGGTCAACGTGTGATTGACGAGCAACATGCCGGTCTGCTCACCCTGCGTCTGAAAGCCGGCCGTCGGGTACTCGGCGTAGATCTTTGCGAGCTCGCTCTCGATCCCGCGCGCCGCGGCGTGCCAGTGCCGGCTGATGCACGAGAACGCGAGCAACGCACCCATCTTGCCGCCGACGCGCAGCGCGGACGCCGCAAGAGCGCCGCGCGTCACTCCGATCAGGTCTCCCGGACGCATCACGCGCAGCACGTGACCGGTCTCGACGGCGCTCGCGAGGTGAATCCGCGTGCCCTCGATGTGAGTCATCGACCGCACGTACGGCATGCCGTCGACAAACCGCGCGAACGCGTACTCGGAGGGTCGCGACTCGTCGAGCTTGGTGCCGAGCTGCGCGACGAGCTCGCGAAATCGATCGGCGGCGGGCCGGCCGTCGAGCTCGTCGATCGCGCGGCCGTTCGCCGCGGTGACAACGGTCCGAACATCGGTCGAGACGAGGTGCGATGACGTCACGACGTCGAACGGCAACTGCGTCTCGAGCAGGACGACGACGGCGGCATCGGCGAGCGCCTCGCCGTTGACCAGAACGAAGCAGCGCCGGTTCGATGGAACCTCGGTCGCCGCCGAGCCACCGATGAACCGGATCTGCGGCGCCGACACGGCAGAGCCGATACAGAATGCTTCTTCGACGCCACAACTGCCGTCGACGAGCGTGACCGCGACGTGCCGCGTGGGATCGAGCCGCTCGACGTCGGTCCCGAGCGCCGCGGCCGCCTGATGAACCGCATCGCGACTCCGCACGAGCGGCGACTTGGGGAGCTCCGCGGCAACACCGATGCCGACGCGCAGCCAGTCTCCGTACAGGCCGATCGCGGTCGCCGTCGCCGCCGGTTCGGTGCTCAGCACGCCGACCGTCGTACACCCGACCACAGGAATCGGCAGCGTGCGCTGCATGGCACCGGCGAGCACCGCTGCGTCGATCCTCCAGTCCGCGAACACGAAGGCGACCACGAGCCCCTCGCCCGAGAGTGCGCTCGACAGCTGCCCGGCGACGTGTTCCGCGTCCGTCCCCACTGCCATCACACGCCTAGCGATCACGGCGCGACTATAGCTCCGGCGTTCGAAGTGCCGGTCGAAAAGTTGCCCCCATCGTCGCCATGCCGCTTCGATAAGGGGATGGAGAAGACGTGTAGCGCGTGTGGGCAGGCGTTCCGCCCGGCCTTCGTATTTCAAATCGCGGTGACCTCGGACGGTCAGAAGAATCACTTCTGCTCGCTCGAGTGCCGCAAGTCGGGTCTTGGTGACGAGTCTTTCCGCGCAAAGCGCGCGCGTCGTGTCGCGATCCTCAATCAGAAAGGCGGCACGGGTAAGACCACGACCGCCGTCAACCTCGCGGCCGGCCTCGCCGAGCGCGAGCACGAAGTCTTGCTGATCGATACCGACGCGCAAGGCAACGTCGGCGTGTCACTTGGCGTCAACGGCGAGAAATCGCTCTACCACGTGCTCGTCGAGAACGCCGATCCGATCGACGAGTCGGTGCCGGTGCGCAAGCATCTCGACGTGATCACGTCGGACTCGACGCTCGCAGCCGCGGAGATCTGGCTCGCTCGTCAGAACACTGATCAGCGATCGAGGATCCTGCTGAAGCGGCTGAACCTCCTCCAGATCTCTCGGCGCTACGACTACGTGATCATCGATTGCGGTCCTTCGCTGAACCTCCTCAATCAGAACGCGCTGTCGTACGCCGACGAGGTCATCATCCCGGTCACTTGCGATTACCTCGCACTCGTCGGCGTCAAACAGGTGCTGCGCACGATCAAAGACGTCGAGCGCCACCTCGGACATGCCGTGCGCGTCTCGGCCGTGCTGCCCACGTTCTACGACGGCCGTACGCGCCTCGCGCGCGAGGTGCTAGAGACGCTGCAAGGTCACTTCAAGACGAAGTGTCTCGAGCCGATTCGCCACAACACGCGGCTCGCCGAAGCCCCGAGCCATCGCAAGACGATCTTCGAATACGCGCCGACCTCACACGGTGCTGCTGACTACAACCGAGTTGTCGATTGGGTCCTCGCCACCTCGGCGCAAACCGAAACGACGCTTCACCCAGACCTCGGCGCGCGAGCGACGGAATCTCAAACTGACCTAAGGACGTTATGAAAGAAGACAAGCTCATGGCCCACGATCCGCTGAGTGACGCCGACGCGATCCTCAGCGAGGAGTATTACGGGCGCCGGACTCCCGAGGGCAGCCGAAATGGAGCGAGCCAGCGGACGCTGGCCAGCGAGACAGACGAGGCGCGTAAGCCGCGCGGCGCGAAGGCCGTGAGGCCGACGCACTACAAAGTGATCTGCATCTCGATGTACACGCGCGATCTCGAGGACCTCGATGCGAAGGTCGCCGAGCTCAAGCGCCGTGGCTGGACCAAAGCGAACAAGTCTCAGCTGATTCGCCTCGCACTCAGCCAGATCGACATCGACAAGCTGCCCACGCCTCGCCAGTAACGCGCTGATCGGCCTACAATCTCGGCTTGCTCGACGATCTGCCAGGCCGCTACCACGAGTACCTCGACCGGTTTCAGACCGAGGTCGGGGATGTGGCGCCCGGTGCGTTCGCGAAGTTCGCAGGCAAGCTGATCAAGAAGCTGTCATTCGAAGAATTCACGCCGGTCTTCCTCGAGTACACCGAGATGGCCGACCGCTATCGCGAGAGCCTCGACCGCGGCGACACGATCAACGACATCGTGCTCAAGATCCTGCGCGAGCAAGCGGCCTCGCTCGTGATGAAGCCGCCGGGCTGACTGGACCACGTCCCCGCTATTCCGCCATTACGGGAGAGCTCTTAGAAGCCGTAGGCGATACCGAACGTGATCGTGTGGAAGATGTCGGTGCGGCCGACCCCCGTTCCGGTATGTCCGCGCATCGAGTTTGCGACCGCGGCGCCGAAGCTGTAGCTCGCGTAGTTGAGATCGTAGGTGCCCTGCAGCGACATCGTCTTCTGCCACTTGTAAGAGATCAGGCCGCCGACGTCGACGCTCTTGGCGCTCGGGTCGGCGCCGTCCTCGAGGTTCTTGGTCTGCGTGACGCTCGCGCCGGCCAGCACCGCGTCGAGGCTGAACCGGATCCCGATCTTGTCGGTCAGCTGTGGCATCGCGATCGCGACACCGATGGACGGTGCCTTGTAGACCTCCTGCGGCAGCTTCGCCGTGTTCTTCGTGAAGTCGGCGACGTCCGAGACCTGGAACGCTTGGTAGTGATAGCCGAGCCGAGCGAACAGCGTCATGCCGTTCTTCTTGTGAAAGTCGTAACCGGCGAGCAGCCGCACGTTCAGGTTGTGAAGCGTGATGCCGATGTTCGATCCCGGCATCGGGCCGGCGGGACCGTCAGGATCGTAGAAGATGCCTGGAACGGCCTTGCTGAGGTCGTAGGCGAGATCGCCACCGAGCACGTAGTCCTTGCCGTAAGGCACCAGGACGGCACCGCCGATGGCGAGCGCGATCGCGGAGGTACTGACGTTGTAGTTATCGGGCAGCGTCACCGTTCCACCCGCGGACCGCATGCCTTGACTGAGTAGCGAGACGCCACCGCGTGCGCGCAGCTCCATCGTGCGCTTGCGTGACCCGCCACCGCCCTCCTCGGAATCGAGCATCGTGGTCTTCACCCAGCCCGCGTCGCCCTCCTCGTTCTCGACCATCGTCCATTTGCCCTTGGTGTCGGTCGGATAAAGGATGTCGGTCGGCCGAGCCGTGAACTGCGCTTCGCTCTCCTCGTCGCGTTCGGCGAACACCTTCGTCTTCGAGCTGACGTGTGCCATCGGGCGCTCGTCGGTCTTGTCTCCACCGCCATCGTCATCGGTGACCTTGGCTTCGTCGTCGTCGCCCTTGGGCTTCTGCGGCGCGTCTTCTTCATCGTCGCTGCTCGCCTTCTTCGGCTTCTTGGGAGCGTCTTCTTCATCATCGCCGTGCTTCTTCGGCTTCTTGGGCGCGTCTTCTTCGTCGTCGCTGCTCGCCTTCTTCGGTTTTTTCGGAGCGTCTTCCTCGTCGTCGCTCGCCTTCTTCGGCTTCTTAGGCGTCTCGTCCTCCGCCGACTTGTCGTCTTGGCCATCTCCGGTCGCATCGGCGCCGACGCGATCGTCGGGACCGCCATCGCCGCCAAAGCCGCGCTTCGTGCCGCGACCATCGACGAACGGGCGACGTCGCGTGTTGCGAACGATCTCGTCGTCGTCCGGCATGTCGACCGTGCTGCGCGCGACGTAGCCGGTGCGGCCCTGGACTCGGACCTTGAGCCATCGTCCTTCCTTGCCGATGACGGTCATGCCCTGCCCGGACTTGACCTTCAGCACGACCTTGGCCTGCTCGCCCGGCCGGCTGAACACCTTGGTGGATTGGTTCGCTTTCACCTTCTCGGCGTGCGCGGTCCCAAACAACGCAGCCAACGCGACGATAATGATCAGGGCCCGAACCCTCATGTGCCCTCATTGTACAAGGCCCATGCCGGATCCTCCACCCGACGGTTTGCGGCAATCTCTCGAAATCACGTCAGTTTCGAGGTAGCCAGATCGCCAGGCCCCATTTGGGGCGTCTCGGATGGGGGTTTGGAGGCCCGGTCGGGGGGATCCAAGCTCCAGTAACCGTAAGAAGAAAGCGATAAGCTGAGGTCCGCTCCATGACTGTCGATAAGCGCTCTTACACCGCAGGACACTTCGAGCTTTTGATCGACGGTCTCCGTTCGACCGCCTATCTGAAGTCGGTCGATGGCGGCTACGTTCGACAGAGCCTCATCGACGAACCGATCGGCCCGCACAACGCGCGGGTCAAGCACACGTCGACCGCCGAGATCGAGCCGTTCACGGTCGACTTCGGCCTCGCGAGCGCGAACGACATCCTCAAGTGGATCCAGGGCTCGTGGAACAAGAGCTGGGTTCGCCGGAGCGGCCAGATCTCGCACGCCGACTTCAACCACTACACGACGTTCGAGCACCACTTCTACAACGCGCTGATCACCGAGACGACGTTCCCGGCGCTCGACGGATCATCGAAAGACGCGGCGTATCTCAAGCTCAAGTTTCAACCCGAGACGGTCGTCGTCAACAAAGTCGACGGCAAACAGATCGCGGGCCCCGTCGGCCAGAAGCAGAAGATGTGGACGTGCTCGGGCTTTCGCTTGAACCTCCATAAGGTCAAAGGCCTCGAGTACGCGAACAAGATCGAGTCGTTCACGATCAAGCAAGGCGTCAAGAAATTCTATACGGGCGGCGATCGGTTCCCGCAGATCGAGCCGACGAAGATCGAGTTTCCGAACATCACCGGCACGATCTCCGCGCAATACGCCGACGGACTACTCGACTGGTACCAGAAGAGCGTCGTCAACGGACAGAAGGACTTCGAAGCGCAGACCACGGGCTCGCTCGAGTTCCTGTCGCCGACGCGCGACAAGGTGCTGTTCCAGATCAATCTCTTTGACGTCGGGTTGCTCCATCTCGGGATGGTCGCGAGCACGGCGAAGTCCGACCAGATCAAGCGGATGAAGTTCGAGCTCTATGTCGGCCGCATGGACATCGATGGCAATGATGGCCTGGGCATGGAAAAGAGCGGCACCTAGCCGCTTCGCGCCGACGCCCATTCCGCTCTGGTGGCGCCTTCCGCTCCTCCGCTCCTCCGCGCCTCCGCGCCTCCGCGCCTCCGCTCCTCCGCTCCTCCGCCTCCGCCTCCGCCTCCGCCTCCGCCTCCACTCCGCTGAACGCGAACACGCGAGCACGCGCGTGCGGGCTGGGGCCCACTCGCTCATCGCATGGGACGGAGTGCTCGCGCGACCGCTGAACCCTGCGCCCCATGCAGCGCCGACGCTTGACTGAACCATCTCCCCGCTATTCGCTTCGAGGCCCCACCCGCAACGCGCTTAGCTCGCGTTGACGTGCCCATGATCTCCGCCCCCGATCTGCGGTTCTCCGCCTCGCGGAGAGGCGGTAATGCGTCAATGCTCCGGAGAACTCGAACACGCGAGACACGCGAGACACGCGAGACACGCGAGACACGCGCGTGCGGTCGGGCCCGCGCCTCGCATTGCATCGCGTGGAATGGCGCTTTAGCTCGCCGCGACGACGAGATCGTAGAGGACGTGGGCGTAGACGGCGTGGGCGAGCGACCGAAACCAAAAGATCGCGCCGAAGGCGGCGCCGGCGAGGGTTCGGAATGCGAAGGCGTGCGCGGTGAAGGGCTCGCCGTTGGAACCGGCGTGATGGGCGGCGGCGAACAGGAGCGACGAGATGAAGAGTGCGAGGGTCAGCGAGACGCGGCGATCGATGCCGCGGAGGAGCGCGACGATGCCGCCGAGCATGCCGAGGCGGAACACGAGCTCTTCGTGGACGCCGGCACCGAGCGCGGAGATGATCGAGTCGCCTGCGCCGAGGCCGAGGAGCCGATCGAGGATCAGCGTGATCACGGCGCCGAGGGTGAGAGCGTAGATCGAGGCTTCGAGAACGACGGGCGCGACGACCTCGACGCGGAGCGTGCCCCAGCGGCGATGGTGGCGAATCCACAGCAGGAACATCGCGGCGACGCACGCGTGGACGAGGAGGTAGATGGTGCGGCTACCGACGATCGTGTAGAGCGCGCGGGTGACGACATCGGCGCCGTTGACGCGACCGGCGAACAGCACGCCGATCTCGTAGGCGAGGAGCAGTGGGAAGATCAGGACGAGGCTCGTGCCGACGTCGGTGTCACGCGGATGCGCGCTCCGTGCGATTGCTGCGCGCGGTTCGGCGACGCGACGATTCGATCCGGTCCGTCGGGTCATTTCTCGAGGGCTCGCACGCGGCTCACGAAGCACCTCGCGAGCGCGGAGCTGATGCCGGCGTTAGCTTCGATCGTTTCTTGGCCGCGGGCGTCTTGGCGGGCGGGCGGACGGTCGCGGTGATCGCGAGCTCGGGTTTCAGGTACGAGGCGGCGGCGGCGGTGACGTCGTCGACGGTGACGGCGTTGATCGCGTCGTCGTAGGTGGCCCAGGTCTGCCAGCCGAGGCCGTACGCCTCGTGATAGGCGATCGCGTTAGCGATGGCGGCGCGGCGTTGCATCGCGATCTGATGACTGCCGATCAGATAGCTGCGAGCGCGAACGAGCTCTTCCGTCGTGATCGCCGAGTCGCGAATGCGATCGAGCTCGGCGCGGACAGCGGCAACGGCCGCTCCGAGCTTCTCGGGCGCGCACGACAGGTAGACGGCGACAAAGCCCGGATCGATACCCTCGATCGAGTGCGCCGAGACTCGATACACGAGGCCTTGCTTGTCGCGCAGCTCGCCGAACAGCCGGCCGCTCTGGCCGCCGAGCACGGCGACGAGCACTTCGAGCGCAAAGCGATCGGGTGCGTCGACGGTGGCGCCGGGATAGCCGATCACGAGGTGCGCCTGCGCGCGTTCGAGGTAGCGATAGACCTCGCGATCGCTCGCGGTAGATATCGGCTTCGGAGCGTTGGTCGCCTTCGGCGCGATGGCGGCCTTCGTCGCCTTCGCCGCGATGCTGGCCTTGGTCGCCTTCGGGGCAGCGCCGAAGCGCTTGGTGACCCGAGCGATCACCTCGTCGATATCGACGTCGCCGACGACCGCGAGCGTCATCTGCGAGACGGGATAGCGCTCGCGATAGATCTCGATGACGTTTGCGCGCGTCAGATCTCCAACGGACTTTGCCGTGCCGAGCACGTCGCGCGCGTAGGGATGATCGCCGTAGAGGGTCTCGCTGAATAATCGGAACGCGACCTGCGTCGGGTTGTCGTTCTGCGCGATCTGGTCGTCGAGCAGCATCTGCTTCTCGCGATCGAGCTCGGCCTTCGCAAACGTCGGGTCGAGGATGCAATCGCCGAACAGATCGAGGCCGTCGCGCCATGACCGAGCGAGCCATTCCGAGGCGATCCCGAAGCTGTTGCGCCCGGTGACGCCGCCCAGCGAGCCGCCGAGGCGATCGATTCGATCCGCGACCGCCGCGGCATCGCGCATCGCGCAGCCTCGCGTGATCATCCGGGCGATCACGGTCGAGGCGCCCGCGTGCTGCGCATCTTCGGTGCGCTGGCCACCGCGCCAGACCGCGCGCATCGCGACCACGGGCACGGACGGATCGCGGCGCACGATCAGCACGGCGCCGTTCGCGAGCGTGACGCGCTTTTCGATCGGCACCGGGGTGACCGGAGCCTGGGCGAGTGCACGCCGCACGCGTTTCTCGGCTTCGCGCGCGAACACCGCGGTCTTGCCCTTCGCACGCTGCGGCAGGATCGCCGCGACCGTCGCGTTGTCCGATCTGAAGTAACGGTCGACTGCGGTCGCGACGTCGTGGCGGCGGACTGCGCGAATCCGATCGAGATAGACGTGCGCGAAGCGCGGATCTCCGGCGACCGTCGCATTCCAGCCGACCGAGCGAGCACGGCCTTGCGCGGTCTCGAGCTGACGAACGAGCCCGGCCTCGGCGGCGATGCGCGCCTTGTCGAGCTCGTCTTGTGTGACCTCGGACGCGAGCGTCAGCGCTTGATCGACGAGGCCCGCGACGCTGTCTTGCGCGTCGCGCGGTCTGGCGGTCGCCGAGAGCACGAACAAGCCCGGATCGCGCAGCGCGTGAATGTGAGCGGACGCACCGGTGACGACCTGATCGCGGTCGCGCAGCCGCCTCGGCAGCCGCGCCGACTCGCTCTCGCCGAGGAGGATCGCGGCGACATCGAGTGCGGCGACGTCGGGATGCCGCGCGGCCGGAACGTGAAACCCGACCGCGACGTACGCTTCGCTGACATCGCGGAACGCGGCGACGGCGCGCGGCGAGGTCTGGGCCGGCTCGGCCGTGACTCGCCTCGTCGGTCGCCCCGAGGGCATCGCGCGGAACCGCCGCTCGACGCTGCGCCGCACGCGCGCCGGATCGACATCGCCCGCGACGACGAGCGTCAGGTTGTCCGCGACGTAGTAGCTACGAAAAAACTCGACGAGCTCGCGTTCGCCGAAGCGACGCACGCTCTCGGCCGTTCCGATCACGGGCCGGCGATAGGGATGCGAGACATACGCGGTCGCGAACAGGCTCTGCGCGACGCTGCGCGCCGGATCATCGCTGCCCTGGCGGATCTCCTCGAGGATCACGTTGCGCTCGAGCGCGAGCTCGTCCGGATCGACGCGAGGTGTCGTCAGGGTATCGCCGAGCGCATCGATCGCGCCGTCGACGTGATCGCGGCCGAGCACGGCGTGAAACACGGTCTGATCGAACGACGTCCACGCGTTGATCTCGCCGCCGCTGGCCTCGATCGCTCGCGTCAGCTCGCCGACGCCGTAGCCGGTCGAGCCCTTGAACAACATGTGCTCGATCACGTGCGCGAGGCCCGCTTGCGGCGGTGTCTCGTCCGCGGAGCCAACCCCGACCCACGCTTGAACCGCGATCACGGGGGCTGCTACGCCGCGAGGATCTCCGGCGGCGATGTGCAGGGTCAGCCCGTTGTCGAAGCGATGAGTCTCTACGTCGTGCACGGCGGATGGGAGGGGGCGAGCCGCTGGGCCCGCACCGAGCGCGAGCGCCAACACGGCAGCAGCGCGATGATAGGCATGTCGAACGGCGCCGGGCACGTTTTCGCAACATACATAAGCGGGTCAGAAATTGGGTAAGCTGAACCCATGAAGCGCTTGATTTGCCTCGCGTTGCTGGCCCGAGCACGCCCTCCTCGCTGATGCTCGATCTCGCGAGTCAAAGGCCACCGACGCTGGTCACCGAGCGACTCGCCCTCCGCGATCTTCGGCTCGAGGATGCGCGCGCAGTCGCGGAGCGTGCCGGTGATCGCCGTGTCGCGCGCTATCTGATCCAGGTTCCGAGCCCGTATCCGCCGGCTCTCGCAGCGCGCTGGATCGCGGCCCGCATCGCGTGGTGGACGCATCGCCGCGGAATCACGCTCGCGATCACGCCGCGCGATCGACAACACGATCTGATCGGAACCGTCAGCCTCCGCCGATTCGTGCGCGATCGCCGCGCGGAGCTTGGCTACTGGCTCGGCGCCGAGGAGTGGGGTTACGGCTTCGCGACCGAAGCCGCGGGCGCGATGATCGATTTCGGGTTTCGCGAGCTCGGGCTCGAGCGGATCTACGCGCAGGTGCTCGAAGGCAACGACCCCTCGTGCCACGTGCTCGAAAAGCTCGGCATGATTCACGAGGGACTACGCAGGCGGCACGTTCGCAAGGGTCGCAAGCTGTGCGACGTCCGGATGTTTGGCCTGTTGCGCGACGAATGGCAGGAGCGCGGAGCCGAAGAGCGACGCGCCCACTAGCGCTTGCGAACCGCTAACAAACTTCCGATCACGATGCCGGCGGCGAGGCCGACGAGCAGACCCGTGCCGAGCCCAGACGGGATCTCGCCATCGCTGATCTTGATCGCAGGGTGCGGCGTGGTGGCGGGCACGCGATCGCTCGTCAGCAGTCCGATCGCGAGCGCGCCGACGCAGACCACGCTGACGACGAGCGAAGCGATCCACATCCAGCGCGGCACACGCTTGCGACCCGCGCGCGCCTTCTCGACGATCTCGCGCGCCTTGCGCTCGGCTTCGGGGCTCGCCTTCACGCGATCAAACGTAGCAAGGTTGGCGGCGGTCCGCCTGGCGCGGCAGTTGCTGTCAGCTCCGCACGCAATCCAAGACCGTCGCAGATCCGCAACCTTGCGCCGCCTTCGTGTTGCCGATTGCAACATCATGCGCCCCTTCCTGCCCCTGCTGCTCGTCCTCGGTGCCTGTCACTCCGCGACGTCGCAAGATACGCCCGACGCGGCGGTCACCTCCGACGCCGCGGTCGATGCCGCCACCGGATGTGCGCCGGGTCTCGCGGGAGCCGGTTGCGTGCTCGCACTCTATGATCAAGGCGCTGCGGGCTGCGACCCGGCCACGATCGCGAAGCTGCGCACCGAGCTCGACGCGCGTGCGAAGCAAGGGCCGCTGTGGTCCGCGGGACGCGCGCTATTTCGCACGCAGGCCCCGATCAATGTCGCCGGCGGCTTCAACAACTGGGATGCCGCCGCGTTCGCGACCGCGCAGTTCTGCCAGACCGATCTCGTGCTCGGTGTCACCGCCGTCGCTTCTGGCTTCTGGCCGTACAAGCTCGTGTCCGGCGGCACGTGGACGCTCGATCCCACCAATCCTGCATTTGCGTACGACGACTTCGCCGGCAATGCAGATCACCGCAACTCGGTGCTCGACACGCCGGACTCGGGTCGCGGTCACCTCGTGACGCTCGATCAGGCTTGCTCGACGGCGCTCGGCAACTGCCGCAACGTGACCGCATATCTGCCGCCAGCGTACGACGCCGACAATCGCACGTATCCCGTCCTGTTCATGCACGACGGCAAGAACGTATGGGACGACCACACGTGCTGCTTCGGGCACACCGGCTGGGAGATCAACGTGACGCTCGACGCGGAGATCGCCGCCGGCCGAGTCGCGCCGATCATCGTGATCGCTGCCGATCAGACGGCGGCGCGCAACGACGAGTACGGGCTCTCGCTCACGACGATGAATTCGTTCATCGCATTTCAGGTCAACGAGCTTCAGCCGCACGCTCTCTCGCAAGTTCGGGGCGACGGCGGCCGCGTCTACATCGCGGGGAGCTCGCTCGGCGGACTCGTTTCGATGGAGCTCGCGCTTCGCAAGCCGCAGACGTACGCGGGAGTCGCATCGCTGTCCGGAGCGTTCTGGCCGAACAACAGCGCGCTACGCGACGAGATCCCGGGACTCGGCAAGCAAGCGCTCGCGATCTACGTCGACTCGGGCGGAAACCCCGCCGACAACAGCGACGGCGCACAGGACACGATCGAAGTCCGAGATCACATCGTCGCCCTCGGGTGGGTGCGTGCGGATTCTCCGACCTGCACGCCGGGTCCCGACGCGCTCTGCTACCACTTGGAGCCGGGCGCGACCCATGACGAGCTCGCCTGGAAGGCGCGGGCGTGGCGATTCCTGCGGTACCTGTTTCCCGCCTGAAGGCCGCCGATCGGGGTCGGGTTCCCCATCCCTGGGGGGCATTCCCCCGGGCGAACCGGCTTGCACCTCGTGAGCATCCCAGTGATCTCAACGATCACGAGCGGCCCGTCACATTACCAACCGGCACATCGGTTGCTTTACAATCGGGACATGAAAGTCCTAGCCCTCGTCCTGTCCCTCCCCCTGGTTGCATGTGTGGTCGGTGACGCGGGCGATCCGGCGGGCATGGGTAGCGGAAGCGGCAGTGGAAGTGGCAGCGGCAGTGGCAGCGGCAGCGGCAGTGGTAGTGGCACCAGCGGGATCAGCGGCCACATCACGGCCGACACCACCTGGACCGGGACCGTCTTGGTCTCCGGTGTCACGACGATCGATCCAGGCGTGACGGTCACGGTCGCGGCAGGCGCGCAGGTCGGCTTCGAAGCCGTCGCGAGCCTCGCGATCGCCGGCACGCTGGATATTCAAGGTACGTCTGCCGCGCGGGTGATGTTCGGTCCCACCGTCGACAACACGACCCTTCACTACGGCACCACGGCCATCACCGGAACGCTGAAAGCCGCGTACGCGCACATTCAAGGCAGCGAGATCACGACGAGCACCGGTGGCAGCTTGATCGCGACCGACAGCAAGCTGTGGAGCGCCCCCGGCGACCTGCTCGTGATGAACGGCGGCACGATGAACATCACCTACTCGCAGATCGGCGATCCGAACACCGACACCACGCACTGCAACATGCACTTCGGTGGCACCGGTAACAGCATCACGATCATGCACGACAACATCGCCGGTCGCCCCTACGGCCTCATGTTCTACAGCGGCACCGCGGCGAACTTCACGCTCAACAACTGGACGAACCAGATCGACATCGAGCCGGGCGTCAGCGGCGTCACCGGCGACGCGAGCGGCGGTTACTTCGCGAAGGGCATGCCGACCGGTACGATCGGCATCACGTACAACACGCTCGCAGCCGCCAAGCTGCTTGACGCGGGCCCGCGCCCGTAACGGTTTCTGACTCTGTCGCAGACACGGCTCGCCACCCGCGAGCCGTTCGTCGTTTCGGCGTGTCTGTAATAAACCAGAGTCCGTTACTTCACGTAGCTGATCTTCTCGAGCACGCTCGCCTGTTCCGGCGGCGAGGGCGTGAGTAGATAGACGCCGATCACGACCGCATCGTCGCCGCGGAATGCCTTGACCGCGCGCGTGCCCGCTTCGAGCAATCCCTTGTCACGCAGCGACTGCAGGGCTTCGTCCGACGGCGCGCTGGTCTTGCTTCGCGCCTGGATCAGCTCGTTCCAGCGCTCGACTGCACGGGCGTCATCGGCGTAGCGCTCCCAGCGGCGCAGCTCGACGAGCCGGTTGCCGTCGAACGAGGCAGTCACCCAAGACTCGCCCCATTCCGCGCCGGTCCGCTCGCAACGCGGATACAGCTCGCGCCGCGCGCCCGGCTCGCTGGGCTTTTTGCAATACTGATGAGAGTGCAGCGCGTGCTCGGTCGCGTCGTGCGATAAGCCGAGCGACATCGTCAACGGTGCATCGGCACCAGCACCGCCGCATGCTGTGAATGATAAGACGAGCGGAATCAACCTCATGCGCCCGACCAAACTATCATGGTTGCGCTCGGTTTCGACGTGATAGGGTCCGCCGCCATGCGCACGTCGACTGTGGTCTTGGGCGTCTTGTGTCTCGTTGGCTGCAACTCTGACTACCCAGCACCGAAGTCGCAGCTGCCGACAGCTCCAGCTGCCAATGACCCGGCCTTCACGATCTCGGATATCCGCAACTGGTACTTGATCGCCGACGCCGCGACGCCGGGCAACGACGCGCTGAGCGTCATGGTGATTCCTCCGACGGGGACGAAGTTCATCGACGCCTACGTCGCCGATCTTCCACCGGTCCGGATGGACGAATACACCGATGCATTCCGGGTCAAGGTCGACATCAAGACGCTCGCGGCTGGCGCCCACGATGTTCTGTTAACCGCCGACGGGAGCGACACGGCATTTGCCAAGCTCACGTTCAACCGGAGCGCCGCGTATTACGTGCTGGTATCGACGGATTACGACTTTTCGGATCCCGGCACCTACGCGATTGGCTACATGGATTGGCTGCATCGCGATCACAAGGGCATGCGCATCACCCACTTCTGGGCGCCGTACACCTACACCGATCCGGTCGTGACGGATGTCCGCCGCGGCGAGCTCGACACCTGGATCAAGAAACAGCGCGACACGTTTCACGACGAGATCGGCTTGCACATTCATCCGTACTGCAACTTCGTCGTCGACGCCGGCCTGACGTGCATCACCAACAGGTCGACGGTCTACACGACCGGCGATATGTCCGGGTACACGATCAATCTGTCGGCCTATGGGCGCACGGACTTCAGCACGCTGCTCCAGCACGCCTTCACGCTGTTCTCGCAGCATGGTCTCGGTAAGCCCACGACGTTCCGTGCGGGCGGTTGGACCGCAGATCTCAATACGCTGCTCGCACTGAACGATAACGGCTTCATCGCCGATACGTCCGCGCTCAACTGGGCACGGATCGAAGAATGGAAGGGCGCAGAGCTCTACAACTGGAACATGTCGCATTGGGCGCCGATCAACGACACGTCGCAACCGTACTGGCCGAGTCAGACGGACGTGCTGTCGTCCGCGGCGCCCGACATGGGACTGCTCGAAATTCCTGATAACGGCGTGATGATCGACTACGTGAGCGTCGCCGAGATGAACGGGATCTTCGACGCGAACTGGGACGGGAGTCCGTTCGCGACGCCGCGTACCCTGATGATGGGGTTTCATCCGGCGACGGGCTTCACCGATGCCGAATACCGCCGCGTCGACGAGCTGTTGAAACACGCGGACGCGCACCTCGCCGCGACCGGTCTCGGTCCGGTCGTCTACATCACGCTGAGTGATGTGACGCCCGCGTTCGCACCTCAGTGAGTTGTAAATTACGCTCTGATGTGCTCGTATCCGCGGGTAAGTTGAACGGCTATTGAGATTCTGTCTTTAAGGAAAACCAACATCTAATGAGCGACTTCCAGAACGAGATGAATCGAGTGGTGCAGGGGTTCGTGGCTCAGATTACCGAGCTTGCCAAACGCGCTGCCATCGACACGCTCGAGAGCGCCCTCGGTCGCGGAGCACGCGGCGTCAGCGCGTCGTTTTCCGTCGCCGCACGCAATGGCCGTGGTCGCGGCCGCGGAGCCAAGCGCACCTCGGAGGACCTCGACAAGCTCGCAGAGAACTTCCACGCTTTCGTGACGAAGCACCCCGGCATGCGTATCGAGCAGATCAACAAGCAACTCGGTACGACGACGAAAGATCTCGCACTTCCGATCCGCAAGCTGATCTCGGACGGTGAGCTCAAGACCAAGGGCACGAAGCGGTCGACGACGTACTTCGCGGGTGAGAGCAAGAAGAAGAAGAACTAGTGACCGAGGGCGATGGATCGGGCGCGCTCGCAGCGAAGCGAGGACGCGCATCCCTAGCCCGAGGAAATCCCGGAGGGGCAGTGGCTGTCGAATCGTTCGGCGCTGCGTCGCGAGACACGATTCCCAGGCGTGTCCTTCGTCAAGCGGCCGAGCATCCATCCTCGATCGCGTATCAGACAAAGGTCGACGGTCGCTGGCAACCCACGACCTGGAGCACGTACGCCGACCAGATCCGCACGGCGGCGCGCGCGCTGATCGCGCTTGGACTGCCGCGCGGAGGCAAGGTCGCGATCCTCGGCTTCAATCGCGCCGAATGGACGATCTTCGACCACGCGGCGATGATGGCGGGCGGCTGTCCCGCGGGAATCTATACGACGTGCTCGGCGGACGAGGTGCAATACATCGTCCATCACTCCGAGTCTTCGGTGATCCTCGTCGAGAACGCGGACCAGCTCGCCAAGGTCAAGGCGAAGCGCGCGCAGCTGCCACTCCTCAAGTGGATCGTCACCATGCGCAACGCGATGTCGACCGGCGACGACGTCCTCACGTGGGATGACTTCCTGTCGAAGGCGGACGGCGTTCCCGATACCGACCTCGATCGGCGCATCGATGCGATCGAGCAAGACGACCTCGCGACGCTGATCTACACGTCGGGCACGACCGGCCCGCCGAAGGGCGTGATGCTGTCGCATCGCAACCTCGCGTGGACCTCGCAGACGTTGCTCGATCTCGGCGGCCGGCGAACCGACGATATCTCGCTGTCCTACCTGCCGCTCTCGCATATCGCCGAGCAGATGTGCACGCTGCACATGCCCGCGACCGCCGGCACCCAGATCTACTTCGCGGAATCGATCGAGAAGGTCCCCGAGAATCTCAAAGAATGCCGGCCGACCGCGTTCTTCGGCGTCCCGCGGATCTGGGAGAAGTTTCACTCGGCGCTCGCCGGTAAGCTCGCCGAGACGACCGGCGCGAAGAAGCGGCTCGTCCAGTGGGCGCGTCACGTGTGCGCCGAGGTCAACGCGTACCGCAACCGTGGTGAACCGGTCCCGAAGGGACTCGAGCTGCAATACAAGCTCGCCCACCGCCTCGTGATCTCGAAGATCAAGCAGGCGATCGGGTTCGATCGCGCGCGCGAGCTGTTCTCGGGTGCGGCGCCGATCGCGGCCGACGTGCTCGAGTTCTTCTCGAGCCTCGATCTACCGATCCGCGAGATCTACGGTCAGTCCGAGGACTGCGGCCCGACCTCGACGAACCTCCCCGGCTACACGCGCATCGGCACGGTCGGCCCACCGCTCCCAGGACTCGAGTGCAAGCTCGCCGAAGACGGCGAGATCCTGGTTCGCGGTCCGAACGTGTTTCTCGGCTACTACAAGGAGCCCGAAGCGACGGCCGAAGCGCTGCGCGACGGCTGGCTGTGCTCCGGCGATCTCGGCGCGTTCGACAAGGATGGCTTCCTGTCGATCACCGGCCGCAAGAAGGAGATCATCATCACCGCGGGCGGCAAGAATATCGCGCCGAAGAACATCGAAGCGGCGCTCAAGCAATCGCCGATCGTCGGTGAAGCCGTCGTGATCGGCGACCGGCGCAAGTACCTCACCGTTCTAGTCACGCTCGACGAGGCGGCCGCTCGCAAGCTCGTCCCGGGCGCGGACCCGCTTCACAACTCGCCGGAGATTCGTTCGGCGATCCAGGTCAGGGTCGACGAGGTCAATCAGGCGCTCGCCCGCGTCGAGCAGGTCAAGAAGTTCGTGATCCTGCCGATGCCGTTCGGGATCGACTCCGGCGAGCTGACGCCGACGATGAAGATCAAGCGCAAGGTCGTCGCGCAGAAGTACGCGAAGGAGATCGAAGCGATGTACGTGGAAGAAGCGTAGTGGTCGCTCTCTGGTCGCGCGACAGTTACGTCACCGGCGGAGGTCCCGGCGAGATCGCGCTGATCGCGCTGTCGTCGACGAAGTTGCCCGATCCGCTGCCGATCTCGCGCAAGCGCCACGGGATGCCCGACGAAGGCGATGGACCGGACGCAATCGCACTCGTCGCGCGCGATCGCGCCGAAGATCCGGCGTGGTTCACGGAGCAAGTGGTCGCACCGTTTGCCGACTTGATCGCGAGCGACCTCGGGCCTAACCTCGCGGCGCTCGCTCTCCATGCCGAGCACGCCTACGTGATCGAAGCGCAGCTCGCGGATCCGGACGATCTCGGTCACGTGCAGGCGGCGTGGGCGCTCGCGAAGTGCGTGTGCGAAGAAGGCGCGACGATCGTGATCGATGTCTACGCCGCGCGCGCACATCTCGGAGCGGAAGTCGCGGCCCTCTCGCCGGAGCGCGGCTTCGACGTGATGCACGAGGTCACGCTGTTCTTCGACGAGACCGACAACAACACGCTCGCCGCCTGGTCGCTCGGTCTGCGCAAGTTCGGCCGCCCCGACATCGTGCTGCTCGGTGTCGCCCCCGATGCCGCCACCGAGGCCGCGCTGCTGCTCCGGGACATCGCGGCGACGCTCGCCGCTGGTGACCGTATCGAGCCGGGCGACACGGTCGCCGCCAACGACGGCCGCATGCTCACGGCCGTCCGCTTCGATCCGACGGACGCGCCGGTCGTCGCCGTCGAGGGCGACGCGATCTTGCTGCGTTGAGCGATCGGATCCGAATCGCGCGGACAGGACGAACCGCCAAGGCGCCGAGGCGCCAAGGTCAGAACGAGGACGGGTTTCGGTTCGGCCCATTCTCCTTGGACTCGGCTCGCTTCGCTGCCGCATCTGCACTGATCAAATCCATCGCTCTTCCGATCTTGGCGCCTCGGCACCTTGGCGGTTCGTCGGATCTCCGAGCGGTCGCGCGGCGAGCCGCGTTGGCGCCTCTCATGATGCGTCACTGCTGACTGCGCCTCGTTCGATCTCCGCATCCGCCCTGCAGCGAGTACACTCCCCGGCATGGGTGAGGCGCTCGTCCCGGTTCACAAGGGCTTTCGCGGCAAGGTGCTATTCGTCGACCTGACCGCGAGGACACATTCGGTCGAGACGATCGATCCGGCCGTCTATCGCGACTACCTCGGCGGCTACGGGCTCGGCGCGTGGCTGATGTGGAAGCACTTCGCGCCCGGAACGGATCCGCTCGCCCCCGAGGCCTGCTTCGCGCTGTGCTCCGGCCTCCTGACCGGGCTGCGCACGCCGTTCTCCGGCCGGATCCAGATCGTCGGAAAATCGCCGCTCACCGGGACGTGGGCCGATTCCAACTCCGGCGGCAGCGTGTGCAGTCACCTCCGCCAAGCGGGCTACGACGCGGTCGTCGTGCGCGGCAAGGCGGCCGAGCCGACGGTGCTCGTGATTCGCGACGACCAGGTCTCGTTCGAGCCGGCCGGCGAGCTGTGGGGTCAGCAGATTCCGCAGGCGTTCGATGCACTCAAGGAAAAGTTCGGCGGCAAGCGCGACGTCGGCGTGTCCGCGATCGGCCCGGCAGGCGAAAGCCTGATGCGGATCGCGAGCGTCATGAACGATCGTTATCACGCGTTCGGCCGCCAGGGCTTCGGCGCGATCTACGGCAGCAAGAACCTCAAGGCGATCGTCGTCGCCGGAACGGGCGAGGTCCCGGTCGCGAATCCCGTCGAGTTCAAGGCGATCTGCAAGCGGATCACCGACGAGTACAAGCGCGACCTCAGCCTGATCGGCCGGTTCTTCGCGTACATGGCCAAGCCCAAGGGTTGGCTCGCGTGGATGTATCGCCTGATGACGAGGCTCGGCGCGAAGCTGCAGTCCCCGACCGCGTCGATGCGGCGGCTGTGGTCGCAACGCGGCACGACCGCGGCGGTCGCGCTCTCGATCGAGAATGGCGATGCGCCGATCAAGAACTGGATGGGTGTCGGCGCGCGTGACTTTCCGCTCGCGAAGAAGGGCATGAAGATCGACGGCAGCGTCGTCGACAAGTACATCACCAAGAAGCTGTCCTGCGGTGATTGCCCGATGCCGTGCAAGGGTATCGTCAAGGTCAAGTCGCGCGGGCTGTCCGACGTGCGCCGTCCTGACTACGAGACGATCGTCGGCTTCGGCGCGAACATCGTCAACGACGACATCGAGCTGATCACCGCCTGCCACGACGCCTGTAATCGATTCGGGATCGATGCGGTGTCGTCGTCGGCGACGCTCGCGTGGGTGTGCGAAGCGGTCGAGAAAGGGCTGCTCTCCGCCGCCGACCTCGACGGGATCGATATGCGCTGGGGCAACGGCGAGGCCGCGCTGCTCCTGACGGTCAAGATGGGCACCGGCGAGGGCTGCGGCGCGTGGCTCGGTCACGGCGTCAAGCGCGCCGCGGAGCACGTCGGCAGAGGCACCGCCGCGTTCGCGGTCCACATTCACGGTGGCGAGCCCGCGTATCACGACAGTCGGTTCACCTCGCTGATGGGCGTGACGTACATCGCCGATCCGACGCCCGGCCGGCACACCGCGGGCTCGGGGTCGTGGAACGAGACGTTCGGCGTCGGGTTCGCGCTCCCGAAGGCCGCCGACAAGAAAGACTGGAACGTCAAATGGAAAGGCACCGAGGGTAAGGGCAAGGCGCAGGCTCTCCACTCGAACGCCCACCAGGCGATGAACGGTCTCGGCCTGTGCATGTTCACGATGCTCACCGGATCGTTGCCGTGGACGGAGCTGACGAACGCCGCGACGGGATGGCAGTACACCGACGACGATCTGCTCAAGTGCGGCGAGCGGATCCAGAACCTGCGCGCCGCGTTCAATCGCCGCGAAGGCATTCGGCCCGCCGACTTCGCGCCCCACGCGCGGATGCTCGGCGAGGGTGACGGCCTGCTCGAGTCCGGTCCGCTCAAGGGTATTCGCGTACCGCTGCCGATGCTGCGCGATGACTACTACTCGTCGATGCAATGGGACAAGACGACCGGCAACCTCACGAAGGCCCGCGCGAACGAGCTCGGAATGACCGAGCTCCTCGCCGGGTACGTAGACTGATGGGCATCTTCGATCGCTTGCGCGGAGACCAGATCCGCATCCACATCTTGATCCGCGGCCGCATCGGCAATGACTGGAAAGACGTCGACGAGTATCTCCGCGTTCCCGCGGGGACGACGCTCGGCAAGCTCGTCGAAGTCGCGGACAACGCGGCGATCCCGCTGCGCGATGCGCTGAACCATTCGCCGCACCTCGTCGACACGATGATGCTCAACGGCGAACGGTGCCCGTTTGGGGAGAACTCCGAGCGCGTGCTCGTCGATGGCGACGAGATCTATCTACTCGCGCCGATCGCCGGCGGCTGAGCTTACGAAACGGGTAAGACCCCGCTGCGCAGGCCGCCCCAGTTGAGGTACGACCAGGCGTGCCCCCACGCGTCCTCACCGGCATCAAGCCTACCGGCAGCCCGCATGTCGGCAATCTGCTCGGTGCGATTCGCCCCGCTCTTCGTCTCGCAGAGCAGGGTCTCGATGCGATGTACTTCATCGCCGATTACCACGCGCTCACGACCGTCCAGGATCCGAAGGCGTTACGCGAGCTGACCTATGAAGTCGCCGCGACCTGGCTCGCGATGGGGCTCGATCCGGACCGCGTGCAGTTCTATCGCCAGTCCGACATTCCGGAGATCTTCGAGCTCGCGTGGGTCCTCGCGTGCTTCACGTCGAAGGGCTGGATGAACAAGGCGCACGCCTACAAAGCGATCGTCGCCGCGAACGAAGGCGGTGGTGAGGCCGACGCCGACGCCGGCATCAACGTTGGCATCTACACGTATCCGATCCTGATGGCGGCCGACATCCTCGCGTTCGACATCGATCTGGTCCCGGTCGGCAAAGATCAGGTCCAGCACGTCGAGATCGCTCGGGATATCGCGCAGCGGCTGAACCACATCTGTGGCTCCGAGGTGCTGCGGCTGCCGCAAGCCAAGCTCGAGGACAACAGCGCGATCGTCCCCGGCCTCGACGGCCGCAAGATGAGCAAGAGCTACGACAACACGATCCCGCTCTTCGCCGCGGGCAAGCAGCTCAAGAAGATCATCAACCGGATCGTCACCGACTCGACGCCACCCGAGGTGCCGAAAGATCCCGAGACGTCGACGATCTTCCAGATCTATCGCGCAGTCGCATCGCCGGACGACACGCGCGCATTCGCAGATCGGTTCCGCGCTGGGATCGGCTGGGGAGACGCCAAGAACGCCTTGTTCGAGCGGCTCGAGGCCGAGCTCGGCGACACGCGCAGCCGCTACGATGCCCTGATGGCAGATCCGTCGAAGATCGACGCGCTGCTCGCACAAGGCGCGACCCGCGCACGCAAGACCGCCCGTGCGACGCTCGATCGCGTGCGCAAGGCGATCGGTATCAGCCGCTAGCATCACGACGTGAGCACCCGATCCTGATCACCCGTTAGCGTACGAGACCGGCGATCAGCGAACCGTAGATCCGGACCAGCGCTGCGAGATCCTCGTCGGTGAAGTGAACCGTGGCACCGAGGAAGAAGTCGCGGCCGAGCCGAATGTTTTGATAGTGCACCGGCACGTCGCTGTTGCCGATCACGATCGGTAGGTTGACGGGCGAATTGAGCGCATCGTCGATCCCCGCGAGGATGTACGTCGACTGGAACACCTCGATCGCACCGGCGAGCTTGAGGCGCGGAACCGGATCGAACGAACCGAACAGATCGGCCGACAATCGTAAGCGGCCTTGATTGAGGAGCGCGTCGGCGCCGACACCGACCGTGGAGTCCTTGATTCCTCCACGAATCTGGAACCAGCCGCCAAGCGTCTTACCAAACTGCGCGGTAAATCGGAGCTCGTCGCGGATCTCCTGCGAGCGCGTAAACGTGTTGACGTTCGGCGCGTCTCGAAGCGCGTCGCGAGGCACGCCACCGAGAGGTCCTTTCTCGAATTCCACGAGATAGAACTTGTCGTTGCGCGCGCGAATCTCGGCGGTCGCGTAGATCCGGCTTGCCGACGAGAACAGGTTGTATTCGGCGCGTAGCCCGAGCCAGGACTTGAACCGGCTGAAGCTCGCGACCGCATCGCGGCCGGACTCGCTCAGGTCCTCGATCGTATCGGCGAGCTCCGGATCGTTGACCAGACGGCCGAGCTCGCCCTTGAAGTCGTTTCCGCGACCTTCGTTGATCGCGCTCATCACATCGGACATCTGCTCGACCGTCGGATCGATCCGATCGAAGCCCTTGCGTGCGTCGGCAAAGCCGGTCTTGAGGTCGGTCTTGAGCTCGGACATCCCGCTCCGAGCGCTGGTGATCCGGGTGTCCATGGTCTTGAGGACTCGATCGACATCCGGGCGCGCGCTTGCGACCGCCTCCGCCGCACGGGTCGTCCGCGCCTCGAACTGCTCCATCGCCCGGTCGGCGGCATCGATCGGCTTCTCGATCCGGCCGGACTCCACCCATCGATCGGCGTTGATGATCGCGTCCTGGAGTGGTCCATTCGCCCATCGGCGCGCGTCCAACATGAACTTGTATCCCGTATCGATGGCCTTATCGATCTTCGGCATCGTTCGGGAGATCGCGCGCAGCGCGCTATCGGTGGACACGCCTTCTTGCACGTGCGTGATCTGCTCGCCGGACCGCAGGAGCCGCGCGGTCGGCGCTCCCTCCTCGGCTCCACTGGGGATGATCTCGACGTAGCTATCGCCGAACGCCGACTCCGCCTTCTTCGTCACCCACGAATCGACCGGAATCGCGATGTTGTCCTCGAGCCGCATGTCGATCCGAGCGAACCCACCCTGGACCGTAAGGCCGCTGATATCGCCGACTCGCACGCCTGCGATCCGGACCGGTGCGCCGATCGCGAGTCGCGAGCCATCGCGGAACAGCGCCCAGGTCTTGAAGTGACCGCCGATCGTCGTCGTCGGCATCTTCGAGCGCAGCAGCACGATCAGCGCGATGACGACCGCGAAGATCACGACCACGCTGACGAGGCGCGACAGCCAACGCACGCCCCATCCTAGCCCATCGCGCCGGCTACCGGGCGCAGCTATCCGACAGCGAAATCATCGAACCGTGGTCGATCACGTCGAAGTCCTCGACGCGGAGTGCCTGGAGATCGTGCGCCCCGAGCAGGCCGGCCCACTTTGCGGTCGTATGCGTATCCGCCTGCGCGGTCAGCGCGATGTTGCCGCCATCTGCGTGATACATGCCGTACTTCTGCATCGCGCGAGCGACGACCTTCGCGCCCTCGCTCGGCAGCGAATCGATCGGATAATTGGCGCGGAGCCGGAGGTGCGTGCCGTACGCCGGCGCCGACGCGCTACCGGTCGTAGCCGTGCCATGAGTTGCCGGCCGGACGAAGCCGCGCCGGACGCGGTTGTTCGGCAAGATGTACCGGATCGCGTGCTTGATCTCACCCGCCGCGACCTCGTCCGCGGTGAAGAGCAGCGGCGAGATCGGAAATCCGGCGGCGTCCGCGCTCGTGCATTGATCGCCACGCAACGTGTCGGTGTACGGCTGCGTCGTGTTCCAGACGGCGAGGCATCCGCCCTGGAACGTGGTCGTGATGTTCGCGCGCCACATCTCGTAGAGCTTCTTCGCGCTGCCGTCGTAGACCAGCAGATGGCAGTCGCCGTCGGTCGTGCACTGGTAACCGGTCTCGCCTTCGAGGTTGCCGTTCACCGGCACCGGCATGTCGACGTGATCGCAGTCCGGCGAAAAGAAGTCGCCGGTCGGCGTGAACGAGCGATGCGGCGTCCCCGAGTTTGCAGTCAGCACCTCGATCGTGAAGTCGATGGCGATCTTGTCGCCGTTGCCCCAGCCGCCGCCCGCGCGCAGACCGGCGATCAGGGAATCGCTGTTCGCGGCTTTCGGAGCGGCGGAGACATCGCGATTCCAGAACATCGACGTCTCGAAGTACGGGCCGAATTGATTCGCAAAGCCGCTACCGCTGCCATCGCCGCCGCCTGGCGTCGCATCAGAGGATGTGCCCGCCGCGGCGTCCACACCGTCAGCGCCGTTACCGTTCGGCTGCCCGGCTGTCGCGCCCGAGCACGCTGCAAAAAGGACTGTCGTGGTGAGGGCGCTCAGCTTCATCGCGGCAGAGGCTGGCACTTGCTTGGGCCTCGAACAATCGGAGCAATTCGGAAGTCCTCTGATCGGTGCCGGCGGGTACACAACCGGCATCGCGTGTTGCGCGCTTGCTTCCTCGAAACCGGTGAAATGACGACGAGCGCACCCTCGCCTACGCAGCGACCGTGAGGCGTTACTTTGTTCCGCGGCGCAGGTAGAAATGCGTGCCGCGCTGCGGGTGCGAGAGCCGGATCGCGAGCGCGTTACCCGGCGGCGGCTGCACCTTCGCGTTGAACCGGCGCGTGTTCTTGTC
>JAQBQF010000264.1 GCA_028287115.1 Myxococcales bacterium | reverse complement strand
CGAGCAACTCTCGATCGAGGCAGCGCTGATGCTCGGCCCAGGTCTCGTCAGCAAAGGCATGGCGACGTTGGCACCGCCTTCGTACGGCGGCTACATCGGAGCGAGCTTTGCGTTCCTCACCGGCGATCTGCGGCCGCGCGTGTCGGGCGCGGTTCCTGTCTTCGCCTCCGATGGTGCGCGCTTCGCCGTCCGCGGCGCCGCCGGCATCGAATATCTCGCGAGCAAGAAGTTCTCGGTCACGTTCGACCTCGGCGCGGAGTGGAGCATCAATCCGCAGAACGATATCCGCGAGATCGCGATCGTCCCGGCGCTCGGCGCGACGGGCCGGCTCTAATCGACGACGCGCAGCTTGCCGCCGGAAAACACCGGCTGCGCGCCGGCATGTTGCGTCCTCGATGCGGTCTGCGTCGTCGGGCGTACGTCGGGTGCGCGCTCGGCCCAGGCGCGCGCGACATCGCGATCGAGGAGATGCGTCGGTCGCACGTTGCGCAGCGCGTTCGCCATCACGGCGCGCACGTGCGGGTTGGTGCGTTCGAGATCGGTGAGCAGCGCGGTCATCGCGTCACGCTTGAGCCCGTCCTGCGAGCCGCACAGGTTGCACGGAATGATCGGGAACGCGAGCGAGCCGGCGAGCTCCGCGATGTCGCGCTCGGCACACTCGATCAGCGGGCGGACCACTTCGAAGCGGCCATCGTCGGTGCGATAGCTCGCCGGCATCGCCTGCATCTTGCCGCTGTAGAACAGGTTGAGCAGGAACGTCTCGAGCGAGTCGTCGCGGTGATGTCCGAGCGCGAGCTTGTTGCAGCCGAGTCGCTCGGCCGCCGTATAGAGAATGCCGCGGCGCAGGCGCGAGCACAGCGAACAGTACGTCGACTTGTCGTCGATGTGTGTGGTGACCACCGAGTAGGTATCCTCGCGGAGGATCTCGTAGCGGCAGCCGGTCGATTCGAGATAACCACGGAGTCCGGTGCCATCGTAGTTCGGCTGCGCTTGATCGAGGTGCACCGCGATCAGCTCGACCTGGAACGGCAGGCGCGGCACGAGCTTCATCAGCAGGTGCAGCAGCGTGTAGCTATCCTTGCCGCCCGACATCGCGACCATGATCCGGTCGCCTGCACGCAGTAGCTCGTAGCTCTCGCACGTGCCCTTCACGGTGCGATACAACAGCTTCTCGAGCCGCGTGGCGTCGGTCATGAGAACGGGTGTTTACATCGATCTCGGCGGCGCCGCCATGGTGATCTGGTGACGGTCGCCCTGCTGTGCCTGCTCGGGGTCGTCGCCCTCGCCGCATTCGCGACCGAAGGTGCCATCGGCTTCGGTGGCACGGTCCTCGCCGCGAGCATCGGGGCGCAGCTCGTGCCGCTCGAGGTCCTGTTGCCGGCGTTCGTGCCGCTCAATATCGCGCTATCGACGTGGCTGCTCGCGAGCGGGGTGCGAGAGGTGGCGTGGCGGTATCTCGCGACCCACGTCGCGCCGGCGGTCGCGGTGGGCGCCGCGATCGGCCTCGCGCTGTTTCACGTGCAGGGCAAGACCGTGCTGTCACTCGTGTTCGGCATCTTCGTGGTCGTGCTCGCGGCACTGCAGCTGGCGAAGCCGGCGGCGCGACCGCTCGGCGGTGTCGTCCGGATCGGGTTGCTCGTGCTCGGCGGCGTCGCCCACGGCCTGTTCGGTACAGGCGGCCCGATGATCGTATACGTCGTGCGGCGGCAGCTGCCCGACAAGAAGGCGTTTCGCGCGACGCTCGCCGTGCTGTGGCTGGTGCTCAATACAGCGTTGCTCGTCAACTTCGCGGGAAGTTCGCTCTACGGGCGGGAGGTCGCGATCACCGGCGGCGTGCTCGCATTCGCGATCGTACCCGGGCTCGTGATCGGCGAGCGCTTGCATCGCAAGCTCGATCCCGCGCGGTTCGAACGCGTCGTGTGGATCCTGCTCCTCGTCGCGGGCACTGCGCTCGCCGTGCGGTCCGCGATCAACCTTGCGTGACGTCACATCTCTGCCATCCTGCTCATCCACGCGTCCCGACAAGCTGGTTTCTGCGAGCCAGCAGGGATACGATCGGTCACAGGTCGCGATGTATCGCCTGCTTTGCGTGGTCCTGGTCGCAGGCTGCGAGACACCCGCCGCGCCGGTCGTCCCGGAGGATGCCTATGTCGTCCTCGACGCACCTGCACACGCAGGTCCGGGCCGCGGCGGCGGGCTGCTCGCCGAGCTCAGGTTCGCGGTGGTCGGCGACACGCGGCCCGCGAATCTTAATGATACAGCCGGATACCCGACGGATATCGTCCGCCGGATCTGGACCGATGTCGAAGCGGAAATCCCGAAGCCAACGTTCGCCGTGACGACCGGCGACTACATGTTCGCGTCGACGAATGGGATCGAGGTCGGTCCGCAACTCGATCTGTATCTCGGCGCGCGCGCGACGTTCTCGGGTGTCCTCTACCCCACCCTAGGAAATCACGAGTGCACGGGCTACACGATCTCGAACTGCGGACCCGGCACGCACGACGGGTACACTCCGAACTACACGCAATTCATCGACCACATGCTCGCTCCGATCGGCGAGACCAAGCCGTACTTCGTCGAGCGCTTTGCCGCGCAGGACGGAAGCTGGACCGCAAAGTTCGTGTTCATTGCCGCCAACGCGTGGACAGACGTGCAGGCCCAGTGGCTCGACCTGACGCTCGCAGAGCCGACGACCTACACGTTCGCGATGAGGCACGAGGCTCATTACTCCAATACCGCGCCGGGTGTCGACCCGAGTGCGATGCTCCTCGCGAAGCATCCGCTGACGATGCTGATCGTCGGCCACTCGCATACGTACCAACACATTCCCGCGTACCGCGAGATCATCGTCGGCAACGGCGGCGCACCGCTCACGAGCAACGCGAACTACGGCTACGTGATCGTCGCGCGTCAACCCGACGGCACGATCCAATCGACTTCCTACGACTACCTGACCCACGCGGTGGTCGAACAATTCACGGTGGCACCCAATGGCCTGGCTCCGTAACCTCGGTCTCGTCGTCGTCGCAGGGGTCGCGTGCAAGCGCGAGCCATCGAAGCTCGACTCGGTCATGATCCAGCCGGTGCAGACGCGGATCGCGCTCGACGGCGAGTGGGACGAGCCGGCGTGGAACGCGCGTTCGCAGCGCGGCACGTTCGTCTCCGAGGCCGGCGGCGAAGCCCGGCCGTACTCCGAGATCCGCCTCCTCCGCGACGAGACCCACCTGTTCGTCGGCTTCTACGCCGCGGATGAAGACATCAAGTCCGACGACGCGTTCGATCTCACCGCCGGATCGTTCACGATGCATGTCACCGCGGATGGACGTGTGACGCCGGCGACCGTGCGCGCCGCTGTCGACCGTGACGGCACGATCGACGATCCGCACGACGACGACGAGGAGTGGGTGATCGAGTCCGCGGTGCCGCTCGCAGCGCTCGGCCCTTCGCCGGTCACGATCCATGCCTCGCGCTGCGATGTCACCAAAGACGGTGTCAAGCACTGCGGCTCGTGGCAAGGCGCGGTCGATCTCGACAAGCTCGGGCGGTTCTAGCCAAGGCGCGGCGTTAGGTCACCGCGCGACGCGTACGATCGCGGGCACGCCAGTCGTCGACGACATCGCGCGGGTGCATCGGCCCGTCGAACGACAGCTCGAACGCCGCGTCGAAGTCGGTCGCGCCGCGCGTCCGCACGAAGATCGTCTTGCGGTTGTACGGCAGGAAGAACATCAGGAACGGGAAGAAGTTCTTCACGATGACGATATCGGCGCGCCACGGGTCGAGCCCGACTTCGGTGTAGAACGAAGGCCGCATCACCATCGACGGACCCTCGGTGATCACGATCCGCATGTGATCGACGGCGAGCACGACGGTGCGACCGAACCCGCGACGCTCGTGCTTGCTGACGACCTTGCCGCGCACGGGGAGCGGCATCGACTTGGTCGGATCGAGCGTGCCGCCGATCGACATCGCGACGACATCGCCCTCGCCGCGCGGCCACAGCGTCGCGACCGCAGAAGGATCGCGGACGGCCGCGTACGTCAGCATGCCGCTGCCCTCGTCGAGGAGCGCACGTAGCAAGTGCGTGGAGTCGCCGGGAGCGCCCGCGGTCACGACATCCGAGGCATCGGCCATCGTGACGCAGCCGAGCTTGCGCCGCCACTTCGCGGACCGCGCCGCCGCGATCGCCTCGCTCGCACTCGGAAACCGCGGCGGTTGTTCGTGCCGGCGCGCCCAGCACATCTCGGCAAGCTCGTCGGCAAACCGATCGGCCGCGGCTGCGTCGCGATCGGTCACGGCGATCGTCGACCAGCCGAGTGCCGGATCATCATTCCACGGGTGACACATCAGCGTCGACATCGCGAGCGCGTCGCCGGTCCTCTCGAGGTCGCGCATCCGGCGGAACACGGCGCGCATCGGCGCGAGGAAATCGATCGTCTTGCCACCGCCGAGGATCATCGGCAACGAGCGCCATGCGACTTGCGGGTGAAGCTCACCGAGCGCCGTGCCGATCACGATCGCTCCGGCCTTGCGTCCGATCTTCGCGTGGTCGCGATGCGGGTTCGTTTGGTACGCGATGATCGCATCCGCGGCATTGACGCGCGCGCGCGTCAGATTGCCGTGCAGGTCGTGCGAGACGACGAGCGGCGCGTTGCCGAGCACGGACCGGGCCGCGCGCAGCAGGCGAGTCTCGGGATCCGCGATGCCCTGCGCCCCCATCGCACCGTGGAGACAGAAGTACATCCCGTCGAGCGGGCCGGCCGCGCGCAACTGCTCGACGATCCGCGCTTCGAGTGTCTCGAAGCAATCCTTGGTGAGCGGGCCACCCGACGACGCCCACGCCGATAAGATCGGCACGGGCACGATCTCCGCCTTGCGCGCGCGTGCCGCCGCGATGAAGCCCGCGAGCTCGGCGCGCTTGAAGAAGCCTTCGACCTCGGGACCGTCGGTCGCCGCGGCAAGTAATGCGTCGCCCTCGAGGTAATGGCTACCTTCGAAGTCGTGCAGCGTCGTCGGGACCGGAGACAGCGCGTTCGTCTCCTGAGCGATCCGTGCGAAAGCGATCCGCTTCACGGCGCGGACTCCGGTGCATACATCTTGGCGATCATGTTGCGAACGTTGCGCGCGACGAGGCCGCGAACCGGCATCTTCGCGGCCATGCCGTACATCGGCGCGGTTCCGCTCGACGCGAGCTTCGGATCGCCTCGCACTTCATCGACGGCTGCGCGCAGATCGGCGAGGTAGTCGTCGACGATCGCCGCGTGATTCGCGGTGACCGTCAAGTGGATCGACGAGGGCCGTTGCTGGCGATCGACGGTCCAGCCGCGGGCTTCGAGACGATCCGCGATCGCGTAGATCGAAACGCCGTGCGCTTCGTATGCGACGATCGTCGAGTCCGAGCGACCTTGCAGCGCGAGCCCGGGAATCGCGGTGATCCCGACTCGCAGCCGATCCGCCGCATCGGCCGCCTGCTTCGACAGCGCGAGATACCCGGTCTCGCCGAGCGCGTGCAGCGCCGCCCACGCCGCGGCGATCGGACCGCCGGGCCGCGTGCCGAGCATCGTCGGCGAGGCGTAGATGCCGCCCGGGAAATCCGTCGCGACGAAGATCTGATTCCGCATGTCCTCGAGCGTTCGCCACAGCAGCACGGAGGCGCCCTTGCCCGCATATCCGAACTTGTGGAGGTCGGCGCTGATCGACGTGACGCCTGGAACGCGGAAATCCCACCGCGGAACCGCGCGGCCGAGCTTCTCGAGCCACGGCAAGATGAAGCCACCGACGCACGCATCGACGTGCAGCGGTACGCCGTGCTTCTGCGCGATGCGGCCGAGCTCTTCGATCGGATCGACGACGCCGTGTGCGTACTGCGGGGCCGAACCGACGATCGCGATCGTGCGGCGGCTGATCTTCTTCTCGATCGCGCGAGCATTGGCGCGAAAGTCGGGACCGACGTCCACCTTGACGAGCTTGACGCCGAAATAGTGCGCGGCCTTGTCGAACGCGGGATGGATCGTGCTCGCCGCGAGGAGCTCGGGGCGCATCAGCCATGGCTTCTTGCGCTTGGCTCGATCGCGATACGCGGCGACCGCGCACAAGATCGATTCGGTGCCACCGGAAGTGACCGTGCCGACCGCGGCCCGCGGTCCACTGAAGAGCGCGACCGTGCTCTCGACGATCTCGCGCTCCATCGAGCGCAGGCTGCCGAACGCCATCGGGTTGAGCAGATTCGCGCTCGCATACATCGCGTGCGCTCGGCGCAGCAGTTGCTCGTGCTCGTCCCCGGCGTGATAGACGAGCGAGAACACGCGGCCACCGCGCCAGTCGGCATCGCCGGCGGACTTCGTTGCGAGCTCCGCGAGGACGTCATCGGCCGTGCGGCCTTGCTTCGGGATCATAGTCGCGTCTCCACGGAGATCGTGATGATGTTGTTCGAGCCGCTGCCGCGAAAGTTCGAGGGCGGCGCCGTGATCGAATTCATGATCGTCGGAACTTGGTACCAGTAGTGGATGAAGCTCGCGCCGAGCCGAAGCCGGCCCGCCGAGTAGCGGAGGCCGCTGTGCAGCCCCCAGTGGCTGAACGAAGGCTGATCGAGCGATACGGTATTCGCCGGTGCCGGTGACTTGTCGTACTGGGTGCCCAGCATCAGCTCGAGCTTGGGCGCCAAGGCGAGATCGTGAAACCGCACGCCACCCGAGGCTTCCCACGAATCGTGATAATCCTTCTCGGTATCGAGCGCGCGCACGAGGAAGATTCCGACGATGTCGGTGTGCTGCCGCTGATACTGGCGGTACAGCCAGTAGCGAAACTCGCCGCCGATCTCGATGGTCGGCGTGACATCGACGTTCGCGCCGCCCATGAACGCCCACGGCAACAGCTGCTGCGTCTTCTGCGTGCCGATCAGCGTGTCGCCCGGTGACGGTGCGTCGTCGCTGTAGGTGATCTTGACCGGACCCTCGAGCGTCGCGTCGACGCGTCCCGTGATCGTCGCGCCCCACGTGATCCGCGAGGTCGGCCTGCCGAAGGCCGCGACCATCCAGCTCGGTGCCCAGCCGCTGCCGTCGAGCTCGAGCTTCGGGGCGCTGCCGGTGACGTTGCTGATGTCCGTGCCCATCACGATCGGAAACACGTCGCGGTTGCCGTGGACGCGGAGGTTGATGACACCGACGCTCGCGCCGATGCTGAGATCGTCGCGCAGCCTGTAGGCGCCGCCGATCACGCCCTGCGGCGCGACGACATAGCCATCGATCAGGTGATAGCGAGCAACCGAGTGCTCGTCGAACGATGCGCCGGTCGCGTTACCGACGAACAGCGAAGCGCCGAGATAGAGCTTGTGGTTCCACACGTCGCCGCCGGCGGCGATCATCGGAATCACGCCGAACGCTCGGTTCGGCTTGACGGCACCATAGTAGCCGTCGGCACCCGGCGTCGTTCCGAGGAACCGATCGCTCTGATCCCACTGGTGAAGCTCGAACTGCGTGCTGAGGAGCGACAGTCCGGCCGAGATGTAGACGTGCCAGCCGTCCTCGAGCACGAGGCCCGCCGGATTGTGATAGAGCGACGACAGCTCGTCGGGCCGGCCGATCACCGCGGCCATGCCGGTCCGCCGCACGCCGACCTCGGGAATCCCGAAACCGCCGGCGTGCGCGACGCTGGTCGTCATCAGTGCTGCGACGATCAGGTACGGCTTGGCCACGGTTGTCAGCTAACGCTGTCTCCCGCAGCGCGTCCAGCACGATCCACGAATGTCCCAATGTATTAGTCCCGACGCCGATCACCGTGTCGCAATGTATTCGCCCGAGGATCGCGGCTAGGAGGCGCGCATCGCATCTTGGATCGCGCTCGGCGCCGGCAACTTGGCGTCGCGAAAGGCGCGCGCCATCGCGATCGGGCTGCCGTATCCGACGCACCGCGCCACGTCTGCCACCGTCGCACCGGATGCGCTGAGGAGTAGCGCCGCGACCCGCAGCCGCAACACGAGCAACATGTCGCGGAACCCGCCGCCGAGCCCGAACGTCTTCGCGAGCTCCTTCGCATCTCGGCCGACCTGCCGCATCGATAGATCGAGGAGGGAGGCAATTTGCTTGAGCGACGTCGTGCCTCCATATTCTTGGTAGAGCGGCGTCAGGGCCGACCACAGGCGCGCGAGGTTCTCCGGTTCGCTCGGCACGATCGTGCGGGCGAGCTCGTCCGTGATCACGCTCGAGCCCGCGAGACCTTCGAGGAATCGCACGAACACGCTCGCATCTCCGCGCGCGGCTCCGTCGAACATCGGGAGCGCGGCATCGATCGTCGAGGACGACAGCTTCAGCGGTCCGGCATCGAGACCGACCGGAACGCGCAGATGTTTCAGGTCGAATCGAAATTGGATCACGTTCGCGCGTTCGCCGTCGGTGCGAAACCACCGCGATTTCGGGCCGACGCGCTCGATCTCCTCGTCGGCGAGCACGAAGCCGACCGGCGCCTGGAACGCCTCGTTGTTCGCCATCACGAAGCGACCCGCGAGCAGCAGGAACACGTGGCCGACCTTGTCGGCCTTACCAGGGATCGGCGCCGCGAACCGCGTATCGAACGCGAGCGCGTCACGCATCACGACCATTCCTCGCACGGCGCGATCGAGCACGAGGGTCGACTTCATCCGCGCATCTGCGATCCGGACCTCACTCGTCGCGACCAGCACGAGCCGATCGTACACTGTCGCGATGACCGACGACGATCTCCGGTGGCGACTTGGCGCAAGATTTCCGGGACACGACTACCGGATCTTTCGGACCCACTTCGTGGAGGCCGAGAACCCGCGGACCGGCACGTCGAAGCGATTCTCGCTGATCGAGAGCGTCGACTGGGTCAACGTGATCGCGCTGACTACCGACGATCGCGTGGTCCTCGTACGGCAGTATCGGGCCGGCGTGGACAGGGTCTGCCTCGAGATCCCGGGGGGCATGGTCGATGCCGGAGAGACCGCGCGGGCGGCCGGGATCCGCGAGCTCCGCGAAGAGACCGGATACACGGGTGGCACCTGGCAGGAGCTCGGCACGTCGTCGCCCAATCCGGCGATTCAGAGTAACCGCCTGATCACGATGCTCGCGGTCGGTGTCGAACGTACGGAGGATCCGGAGCCCGACGAAGGCGAGGTCATCGAAGTCGAGACCGCGACCCTGCCCGACGTGCAGCACAAGCTGCGTACCGGCGAGATCGATCACGCGCTCGTGATCGTCGCATTCGGCCACCTCGCGTTCCGGGTAGGTAACCTCCGGGCGATCTAGGAAGCCTGATATACCTCCAGCCATGCCGCCCAAGACCTCATGCCCGGTGTCGCTCGCGCAGTTCCTCGAGAAGGCCGAACCGCTCAAAGTCTCGATCAACGGTCAGGAGATGATGGCCGAGGTCAAGCAGTTCTCGACCGGCAGCTTCGGCTGGTACATGAACGGCAAGACGATGGTCACCGTCGACGGAAAGATGATCTCCGTTCAGATCGGCATGAACCTGACCGTCGTCGGCAGTAAAGACGCCGCGCGCTAACCGCTGGGTGCTCGCCCACCCGGCGCATCCGCGCCATGATAACCCTCGGGTCGTCATGAGCACACGAATCTCGCAGGTCTTGGCCGGTCAGGTGCCGGTCGGGACTCGCATCACGATCGAAGGCTGGGTCCGGACGCGCCGTGACTCGAAGGCCGGGCTGTCGTTCCTCGCGATTCACGACGGCAGCTGTCACGACGCCCTGCAAGTCGTCGCGCCTGCCGAGCTGGCGAACTACCAGGCGGACGTGCTGCGCATCACCTCGGGATGTTCCGTTCGCGCCACGGGAGAGCTCGTCGCATCGCAGGGCAAGGGCCAGTCCGTCGAGCTGCGCGGTGAGTCGATCGAGGTCGTCGGCTGGGTCGACGATCCCGACCATTATCCGATGCAGCCCAAGCGGCACACGATGGAGTATCTCCGCGAGGTCTCGCACCTCCGCGCGCGCACGAACGTGATCGGCGCGATGACCCGCGTGCGGCATACGCTCGCGCAGGCGGTCCACCGATTCTTCCACGAGCAAGGTTTCTTCTGGATCCACACGCCGATCATCACGGCCTCGGACGCCGAGGGCGCCGGGCAGATGTTTCGCGTGTCGACCCTCGATTTCGCAAACCTGCCGCGGACGCCCGACGGCAAGGTCGACTTCGACAAGGACTTCTTCGGCAAGGAAGCGCGGCTCACCGTCTCGGGCCAGCTCAACGTCGAGACCTACTGCATGGCGCTGTCGCGCGTGTACACGTTCGGCCCGACGTTCCGCGCCGAGAACTCGAACACGCGACGTCACCTGGCCGAGTTCTGGATGATCGAGCCCGAGATCGCGTTCGCCGATCTCGCCGCCGACGTCCAGCTCGCAGAAGACTTCTTGAAGTCGATCTTCAAGACGCTCCTCGAGGAACGCAAGGACGACATGGCGTTCTTCGAGAAGTTCGTCGATGCGGAGTGCATCAAGCGCCTGACGAACATGATCGAGTCGAAGTTCCAGCGCATCGACTACACCGAGGCGATCAAGATCCTCGAGAAGTCCGGCGAGAAGTTCGAATTCCCGGTGAAGTGGGGCATCGATCTGCAGACCGAGCACGAGCGCTTCCTGACCGACAAGGTCGTCAAAGGCCCGGTCGCCGTGATCAACTATCCAAAGGACATCAAGGCGTTCTACATGCGGCTCAACGCCGACGAGAAGACCGTCGCGGCGATGGATGTCCTGGCTCCCGGCATCGGCGAGATCATCGGCGGTAGCCAGCGCGAGGAACGTCTCGAGATGCTCGATCGCAGGATCGAGGAGATGGGGCTCGAGAAACAGCAGTACTGGTGGTATCGCGATCTTCGCCGCTACGGCACGGTGCCGCATGCGGGCTTCGGCCTCGGCTTCGAGCGCGCGATCCAGTATGCGACCGGGATCGAGAACATCCGCGACGTGATTCCGTTCCCACGTGCGCCGCGCCAGGCCGAGTTCTAGTGACGGATTGGGTGCTCGCGGTCGAGCGAGCGTATGTCGCCGCCGTCGGCGGGCCCGCGGTCAGCGCCGCCCCGAATATGCGCGCACTCGCGGCAGCCGGTGCGGTCGCATCGCGTTACCTCGCGGTCGGAACCCCACGGAGCTTTTCGATCATCGGCGATGATCCGGCGGCAGCGCTGTCGGCCGAAGCGCATCGCACGTGGTTCGCGTTGCCGGACATTCGCTGCACGAACGCAGCGCTCGCGGCGGCGCTCGGCGGGCGCGTGGTCACCGAGGCGGAGGCCTTGGCCGCCGACATCGTCTGCATCCACACCGCGATGTCACTCACCGGCTCGCAGCTCCGGCGCGGCACGCACGTCAACGCGCTCGCGCCGATCACGCTCGACGACGATCTGAAGCACATCGCGCAGCTCTATGACGAGCCGCGTGGCCTCCCGGCACTCGCGGCCGGTCTCGTCGACGGCCGCCAGCTCGACGAGCTCACGATCTTCGAAGCGGGTGACGCGTCGATCGCCGCCGCCTGTCTTGCTACCGTGATCACCAGGTCGACTGGGTCGACTGGATGAAGCTGTACGGATAGCCGAGGTCGAACGCGGAGGCTTGGTCGAGGGTCTCGACGTGCTTGCCACCCAGCTCGAGGTCCGCGGCCTTGAGGTTGTCCTCGAGCTGGTCGGGGGTGCGCGCGCCGAAAATCACGGATGTCACCTGCGGCTTCGCGAGCAGCCACGCGAGGCTGACGGCGGAAGGCGTCGCCCCGACCTCGCGAGCCACCGCGCGCACCGCGTCGATGATCTTCCAGTTGCGGTCGTTGTCGTAGCGCGCCAGCCGGTCCTTCGCGCCGAGTCGCGAGCCGGCATCCGCGGGCTTGCCTCGTTCGAACTTGCCGCTGAGAAAGCCGGCCGCGAGCGGCGACCACGGCAACAGGCCGAGCCCCTCCTGCCGGCACAGCGGGACGTGCTCGCGCTCGACGTCGCGCACGACGAGGCTGTACTGCGCCTGCAGCGTGACGTAGCGCGCCCAGCTGTTGGTCTTCGCGAGCGCGAGGCTGTGCATCATCCGATACGCCGCGTAGTTCGAGCAGCCGATGTAGATCACCTTGCCGGCGCGGACGAGATCGTCGAGAGCGCGCAGCGTCTCTTCCTCGGGCACGGTGATGTCCTGCATGTGGATCTGATAGAGGTCGATGCGATCCGTCTTGAGACGGCGCAGCGAGTCCTCGCAACACTTGACGATCCGATAGCGCGACGCGCCGCTGCGATTCGGACCGTCGCCCATGGTGAAGCGAAACTTCGTCGCGAGCACGATCTTGTCGCGATTACCGCGAGCCGCGAACCAGTTGCCGAGCACCCGCTCGCTCAGCCCATCCTGACCGTAGACGTCGGCGGTATCGATGAAGTTGACGCCGGCTGCGACCGCGCGGTCGGCCACGGCATGCGCGGTCTGCTCGTCCGAGCCCGCGTTGTGCATGAACGACTTCTCGTCCGCCTCACCGAACGTCATCGCGCCGAGGCAAAGGTTCGAGACCTTGACGCCCGCTCCACCAAGATTGCGATATTTCATGAGCGGGACCCTAGCCTACGATTCATGCCCGTGGGCACGGCCTGGCCGCCCCGCCCCCTGACGGAAACATGACCGCCCGGCTCGTCACATCCCCTACACTCGCGGTAAGCGATGTCCGTGACGACGACCAGCCATGAAGCGAGCCAGCCTCCGCTGGTGAACGTGGTCTCCGCCGCGCAGGCCAAGGGCTGGCGCGTGGTGTACGCGAACCCGCTCACGATCGGATTCTGGGGCATCCACGTGCTCGCGATCGTCGGTCTCGCCACGCTCGGATTTTCCTGGCTCGGTGTGGCGCTCTGCCTCGCGCTCTACTTTCCGCGGATGTTCCTCGTCACCGGCGTGTATCACCGGTACTTCTCGCATCGCAGCTACAAGACGTCGCGGTGGTTTCAATTCCTGCTCGCGTTCGGTGCCCAGATCACGACCCAGAAGGGCGTGCTGTGGTGGGCGGCGCATCACCGCATCCATCACAAGCTGTCGGATGCACCAGGCGATCTTCACTCGGTGAAGCAGTCCGGTTTCTGGTGGTCGCACATGGGATGGATTCTCAGTCGCGATCTCGAAAATACCGATCTCTCGAAGATTCGTGACTTCGCGAAATATCCGGAGCTGCGCTGGCTCAATACCTATTGGTACGTGCCGCCGATCGCGATCGGCGTCTTGACGTTCGCGATCGGTGGTTTTTTCGCACTCGTGTGGGGCTTCGCCGTGTGTCAGGTGCTGTGCTGGCACGGCACGTTCACGATCAACTCGCTCTCGCACCTATGGGGCGGCCGGCGCTACGCGACCGACGATGACTCGCGCAACAACCCGGTGCTCGCCGTGATCACGATGGGTGAGGGCTGGCATAACAACCATCACCACTATCAGGTATCCGCGCGCCAAGGATTCTACTGGTGGGAGATCGACGGCACCTACTACGTGCTTCGCGCGCTCGCCGCGGTCGGGCTCGTTTGGGATCTGCACGCGGTGCCGGATCACATCCGGGAGCCTGCCGCGAAGGTGCCCGAACCCGAGCTCGCCCTTGGCGCTCGCTCCATTTCGAGCCCTCAGTCATAGTTCAGCGTGCGGTTTCCGCCGGCAAACTTACAGCTGCGCAGGGCGCAGGTCGTCCTGATGCTCGCCGTCCTTCTCCCGACGGTGATGATGACGGGCATCGGCATCATCCTACTCGTGATCGGAGAGCCTTCGTTCACGACCGCGATCCTCGGCGTGCTTGTCCTCGGCCTCACCGGCAGCGGCATCACCGGCTACATCCTCGTGACGATCTTTGTCGGTAAAGGCGCTTCGCTAGCAAGAGTCCAGAACGACTTCGTGTCGAGCGTGTCGCACGAGCTGCGCACGCCGCTGACTTCGATCCGCCTCTTGATCGAGTCGCTGCGCGATGGTCGTCTCGCCGACAGTGATCGCGTCGAGGTGCTGGGCCTACTCGGGCGCGAGACAGAACGGCTGGAAGCGCTCGTCGGGAAAGTGCTCGAGCTGTCGCGCCTGGAATCAGGTGGGCACGTCTATTCGCGCGATCGGGTCGACGTCTCATCGCTGATCGAAGAGTCGATCGCCGCGTTCGATGCGGTGACGCTCACCCGGCCCACGAAGATCAGCTCGACGATCGAGCCCGGGCTGTTGACCACCGGCGATCGTTCGACCCTCGTTCGCGCGGTCCTGAACCTGCTGACCAACGCGTGGAAGTACACCGGCGATGACAAGCAGATCACGATTCGCGCCCAGGGCGCCGGGCGCTGGATCGAGATCATCGTGGCCGACAACGGGCGCGGCATCGAGCGCACCGAGCAGCGCGCGATCTACGAGCAGTTCAACCGTGGCCGCGCGGCCTACGATACCGGTGCACCCGGTGTCGGGCTGGGACTCGCATTTGTCCGCGCGATCATTCGCGGTCACAAGGGCAAGCTGATCTTGACGTCGCGTCCTGGGCACACCGAGTTCCGGATCCGGCTGAAGAGACGCGTCGAGCTGGAGCCCGTCGCGGCGATCGCCGAGCGAGCCACCTCATGACGGATCGGATCCTGATCGTCGAGGATGACGAGGCGATCGCCACGGGGCTCGCGTTGAACCTCAAGCTCGCGGGCCGTGCGACCTCGATCGCGCGCGACGGCGAGGATGCGATCGCACAGGCCCTCGAAGAAGACTTCGCGCTGATCCTCCTCGATATCAACCTGCCGAAGAAGCACGGCCTCGAAGTGCTGGCGACGCTACGCGCAGCGGACAATGTCGTCCCGGTGATCGTTGTCTCGGCGCGCGATGGCGAGTTCGACAAGGTCGCCGCGCTGCGGCTCGGTGCCGACGATTACGTCACCAAGCCGTTCGCGCTCGCGGAGCTCCTCGCCCGGATCGAGGCGGTGCTGCGCCGCTCGCAACAGGTCACCAGCACCCCGGTAGAGGCACCGCTTGGTGATGAGCTGAGCTTCGGTGATGTCTCGATCGATCTCGCGCAGCGCCTCGTCACGCGCGGTGCTTGCACGGTCAAGCTCACGCACCTCGAGTTCGAGCTACTCGTGTTCTTCGCGCGGCATCCCAAGCAGGTGTTCTCGCGCTCGCAGCTGTTCAGTCTCGTGTGGGGACAATCGGCGGGATCCGTGCGCACGGTGGACAACTTTGTCGGTCAGCTGCGCAAACGCTTCGAGGCCGATCCCGAAAAGCCGGAGCACTTCGTGACGGTGCGCGGCTCGGGTTATCGCTTCGATCCGTGACATCGATGTCTCGATGATCGTGGCAAGATCTGGTCGTTACGCGCCCAACGGCTCGGAATTCGAGCGATGGACTCGTGGCACGACCTCTGCTTCGATCGCGACCCAACTATGAAGCGCCTTGTCTATTCGCTCACGGTCCTGCCACTTGTTGCCTGCACGGGCGGGGAACGCGCCAATACCGGCCAGTGCCCCGCGGGCGAGGTGTGCTCGGCGAAAACGCCGAACGGCTTGCACTTCATCGGCCGGTCGCTCGCCGATGACGTCACGCTTAGCGGTCCCGCGCCCACCGCGATCGGCGGCACGCAGGACGTCACGCTGCAGTACGACCGGGGCGATGGCTTCCTCGTCGCGCTCGATCTGCCGTACCTGGTCGACGACGACGGCGCCGGCGGCGTGCGGTTCGATGGCGCAACGGGAGCGGTCGCGACGATCACCGGGATCGGCAGCCGGGCCAACTATCTCCGCGTCCTCGATCCCGCGGACAACACGCTGTTCGATCGCAAGCAACTCACGGGCGCGGCGCTCGATACGATCACGCTCGTCGATCCCGGGTTCGAGCGGATCCCCGTCGATGCGCAACTCGTGTGGGCGACCGGCGCGCAGGATGTTGGTGTCGCGTTGTTCGGCCAGGTCCAAGAAACCAGCGGTCCGATGAGCGAGCGGCTGGTCGACGACACGATGACGGCGACGCTCGCCGGTGCGGATCGCACCGCTTGGGACACGTTCCACGCCCCGAATGCCGTCGCCGGCACGGTACCGGTCACCGTCGCCGCAGGCGACAAGCCGGCAACGACGCTCGACTTCACCGTGGTCACGAGTGCGGATGCGCTCGCCGCGATCGCGCCACCTACGAAGATCGCGCCGAGCGGCTCGCAGATCGTCTGCTTCCAGGCGACCAACGCGACGCGCTACGTCGTCGGTTTGACCTGGTCCTACAATGTCGACGGCGTTCAATCGACGAGGGGCGCAGGCACGCAGACTCGCAACTGCATCGTCGCCGACACGACCAAGACCTCCGGTACCGTCAGCGTTCAAGCGAGCGCCGGCGGCCAGTCCGCGACCGTGACCCTTGCCGTGAGCGCAATGGCGCGGGAGCTGCCGTCGCTCGGTGTTCCGACGCGTGTCGGTAACGAGCGAAGCGCCGTCACGGCGGGCGACCGCGCTGCGGCGCTGGAGGATGTCCCTTAGCGAAGATGAGGTAGTCTCGGCTGCATGGCCGATACGATTTTTACGAAGATCTTGCGAGGCGAGATCCCATGTCACCCGGTCTATGAAGACGAGCACGTCCTGGCATTCCTCGATGTCGGCCCGTTGTCGCGCGGCCACACGCTGGTGATTCCGAAGCAACCGGCCGAGACGCTCGACAAGCTGACCGACGAATCGGCCGCCGCGCTCGGTCGCGCACTGCCGCGAGTCGCGCGAGGCGTGCTCGCCGCAACCGGCGCAAAGTCATACAACGTGCTGCAGAACAACGGCGCGGCGGCGCACCAGGCCGTGCTCCACGTCCACTTCCACGTGATCCCGAAGTACGACGACGGCTCGGGGCTCGGCATCGAGTGGAAACCCGGAAAGCTCGAAGGCGGAGCGGAGCTCGCAAAGGCGATCGCGGCGAAGGTATGAAAGCGATCGCGCTGGCGATCCTCGCGCTGGCCTCGGGTTGCCTGTACACGCGTTACGTCGCGCAGGCCGCGCACGGCCAGTTCGAGATGCTCGGCAAAGCACGACCGATCGACGACGTCGTGCGCGACACCGATACGCCGCTGCGCACGGCGATGCTGCTCGCGGAGATTCCGGCGATCAAGCAGTACGGCCGCAGCTACGGGCTCAAGATCCACCGCAACTACCAGACCTATACGGCCCTCGGCCGCACGGCCGCGGTGTGGTTCACCGGCGCGGCGGATCCGGTCGCGTTCAAGCCGGTCAAGTGGTGCTTCCCGATCGCCGGCTGCTTCGCCGGCCTCGGCTGGTTCGACGAAGACGACGCCGTGAGGTTCAAGCTCGATCTCGAGGCCAAGGGCTACGACGCGATCGTCCGCCCCGCCGCCGCGTACTCGACCGGCGGCTGGTTTCCGGATCCGGTGCTATCGACGATGCTCGGCGGCGGTGACGACGCGCTCCCGAGCCTCGCCAACGTGATCCTCCACGAATCGGTCCACGCGACGGTCCTCGTCCCCGACGAGCCCTTCTTCAACGAGAGCTTCGCGTCGTATATCGCGGACGCGCTCACCGACAACTGGATCGCGCAGCGGTTCGGTCCCGGCTCGCCCGAGGACCTCGCGTGGACGCTCGGCCAGGCGTTCCACCTGCCCCGGACCGCGCGGTTGCTGTCGGCCTACCAGGCGCTGAAGGCGGCCTACGAGTCCAAACAGACGCGCGAGCAGAAGCTCGCGGCCAAGGCCAAGATCATCGACGAGCTCGTCGCCGATCTGAAGCTGCGTAAGCGCCCGAACAATGCGTCGCTGACCGAAACCCGGGTCTACAACGGCGGCGCGGCCCCGATCCTGCTCGCGCATCGCGCGTGCGGCGACCTGCGTAGGCTCGTCGAGACCGCGAAGACGCTCAAGCGGAGCGACTTCACGTCAGATCTCCAGGAGGACCTCGCCCCGATCGGCAAGCTCCTCGGCCAACGCTGCCGGCAGCATCCGAACAACTGAATCCGTGTTCAGGATTTCGGCGGTCGACTGAAAACTGGAACGATGTCGTCGTCTCGGTCACGATCAAATTTCCACACATGCGCTTACTCGTCGTCGCTGTCTGTCTCGTCGCCCTGACCGCTTCTGCTTCGGCGCGCCCGCACAAGCGACAGCTCAGTCACGAGAAGAAGCGAATCGCGAAAGCGGCACATCGGCGCTTCGTGATCCGCGGGCCGCTGCGGGGCCAGAGCGTCGGTGCACCGTGGTCGGGCAGTCTTCGTCAGGCCGCACAACTCGAAACCGGCGAGGGCTATCACATCCGCCGGCCTTCGCGGTCCTACGGCACGCGCGCGACCGTCGAGTTTGTCACGCACGTCGTCAACGACGTCCGCGAGCAGTTCCCGGACACGCACGTCCTCGCGATCGGCGATCTCTCCGCGCAAACCGGCGGCGCGATCACCGAGCATCACTCGCATCAGTCAGGTCGCGACGCGGACATCGGCCTCATCTACAACGCGAAGCCCGAAGGCTATCCGGACAGCTTTGTCGTCGCGACCGAAGCGAACATCGATCCCGCCGCGACGCTCGCGCTCGTTCTAGGCTTCGCGGCAACGGCAGGCGCCGACGGCGGCGCGCAAGTCATGTTCCTCGACTTCGACGTCCAGGGCATCCTCTATCGCTGGGCCAAGGACCACGAGGTCGCCGAGGACCGGCTCGGCACGCTGTTCCAATACCCGCATCGGGGCGCGAGCACCGGCCTCGTTCGGCACGAGCCGAACCACGCGAACCATCTCCACGTTCGGTTCAAGTGCCCGAAGCTCGACAGCGCCTGCCGCTAGGGGCAGGTCTTCGCGCGTCCGGATCCGGAGATCTGCCACGACACGCAGCCCTGGGCGACGTGCGCCGTCAGCGTATCGGCGCCAACGAGCGTGAAGTCGGCGGTGCCGGAGTTGTTGACGTAGAACGTACCGGAGACCTGCGCACCGCCGATGCCGATCAGCTCGACGCCGCTGCCTTCGAGGTTGCACGTGCTGTTGCCTGCATCGCAGTGGTAGTAGAGCTGCGAGCGCACGGACATGCCGAGCTGAGTCGCGGTGAGGTTCGCGTCGTACGTCGAGAAGGAATCGGTGATCCGGAAACTCCCGTCGAACGACTGCGTGTAGCCGGACTGCGCGAACGCGAGTTGATGGAGCTCGTAGACCGTGTCGGCTCCATACTGCGGATCGATCTGAGTCCAGCCGATCGGATTGGTCACGATCGCCGAGCCTTGGATCTCGATGCCGTCGTGGGTCGTGCAACCGCCGGTCAGCGTCCCGGTGTTGCCGCTGATCGCGATCGCGGGACAGGGATCCGGCGTGATCGGATCGGCGACGCTATTGACCCGGGCCTCCGCACCAAACATGTCGTTGCCGCCCGCGGCTCCGATCATCCGCGCGATCTCGGCATCGGAGCGATCCGAGAACCGCATGGTCGCCGCGATATCCGTATGGCTGGTGCTACAGCCGGCCAGCACGACCATAAGCGAAGAAATGATCCTCATAGTGCTCCCCCGGGTCTGGCGATTAGCAGCGTCCATGCCGACGCGCGATCGCACCCGACGCTTCACTCCAGGCTATCGAGAGGCCCGGATCGTGACTACGAGTTCACGCAACACTCACACGCCGACATGTAGGGCGGTCAGCGAAGGCGTCGCAGGAAGTCGCCGGCTTTCGACACGACGCCCTCTCCATAGAGCTGCTTGATCATCCCGCGCAGCCGCTTGGCCATGTCCTTGGGCTGCCGGAACGTCATCATGTTGAGCGGGATCGACATCATCTGCTCGGACGTCGACTTCACGCGCGTGAACTCGCGAATGCCTTCGTCGCCGTGGATCCGGCCGAACCCCGAATCGCCGATGCCGCCGAACGGCAGCGTTGGAATCCCGGCGAATGCCATGACGGAGTTGATCGAGGTCATGCCGGCGCGGAGCTTCGCGGCGATCGAGCGCGCAGACTTGCCGCCGAACACGGAGGACCCGAGCCCGTAGCGACTGTCGTTCGCGAGCTTCACGGCCTCGTCCATCGAGCCGACCTTCGCGATCGGAATCACGGGCCCGAACGTCTCTTCGGTCATCACCTTCATCTTGTGATCGACGTTCGTGAGCACCGTCGGCTGAATATAGTTGCCGCTGATCGCGTCCGGTCCGCCGGTGTGGATCTTCGCGCCCTTGGCGACGGCGTCATCGAGATGATCCTTGACGATGCCGACCTGTGCGGGGCTCGTCATCGCGCCGAGGTGACCATCATCGCCGCCGACCTTGAGATCGCGGACCTGCTTCACGACCTCGTCGACAAACCTGTCGTGGATTGCACTCGCGACGTATACGCGCTCGACCGAGATACAGGCCTGGCCGGCATTGGTCAGCGCGCCGTAGACGCATGCCTCGGCCGCCTTCTCGAGATCCGCGTCCTCGGTGACGATCATCGGATCCTTGCCGCCGAGCTCGAGCAGCACAGGCGTCAAGTGCTCCGCCGCCGCGATCATCACGCGTTTGCCGGTCGCCGCCGAGCCGGTGAACGCGATCTTGTCGACGCCGGAGCGCGCGAGCGCCGCGCCGGTCGCACCGGCACCCGTGACGACTTGCAACAGATCCGGCAGCGCGAACGTCTTGCGCGCGATCTCTTCGACCTTGAGCGCGACGAGCGGCGTCAGCTCGCTCGGCTTGAACACGACGGCATTTCCCGCCGCGAGCGCGTACGCGATCGATCCCATCGGCGTGAAGATCGGATAGTTCCACGGCCCGATCACCCCGATCACCCCGAGGGGGTGATAGCTGATCGTCGCGCGAAAGTTCGCGAGCATCCCCGAGGACACCTTTCGCGGCTCCATCGCTTTCTCGGCGCGCGCCGCGGCGTGTTGAATGTGGCCGAGTGCCATCATCACCTCGACATAGGCCTCGAGCTCGGGCTTGCCGTTCTCCTTATGGATGATCGTCGCGAGGTCCTCGGCCGCCCCTGCGATCGCTCGCCGAAACGCTGCGAGCTCTTCATTGCGCGCCTCGAACGACAGCGCCGACCAGCTCTGCGCGGCGATGCGAGCCCGCGCGACCGCCGCATCGACGTCCTCTTGCGAGTGGATCGGAACCGATCCGACGATCTCGCCGGTTGCAGGGTTGTAGCTCGAGAGACGCTCGGTCCTCTGGGTTGCGGTGGCCATCTGCCGACCATGCCACGGGCGCGAACCCACTCCCAAGCGTGATCCGCTAGTGGGGCGGGTTCACTTACTGGGTTGCGTTGTCGGAGCGGCGGCGCTCCCGTCACTTTGCAACGCGATCGCCACGCCCGCGACGAGCCCGACGAGCATGAGGATGGCCAGGATGAGCCAACTGCGCTGGTTCCGCAGGTTGATGTTCGCGATGTCGGTCGGCAGGCGAGATCCGGTCCCTTCCGGGATTCGCACCTGCATCGGGTCCACGATCGGGCGCTGTTGCGGTTCCGAGATCGGGCGGGCTCCGGGCTCGCTCGACGGGCGCGGCGGCTCGAGGATTTCAATACCGACCGCAGGCGTCCGGCGCGGCATCACCGCCGGACCGGCGAGCGTCATGTCTAGCTTGTCGAGCTCGTCGTGATTTTGCGCGTTGCCCTGCGGCGGCGTTCGCTCGAAGGCCATCCCGGGGCGCGCGACTCGCCCGCCTTGGCGCACCGGCTCGGTGTCCCATGCCGAGACATCCGCGGGCTCGGCGGGCCTCGATGTCATCGGCATCGGCGCGGTCTTGCCGTCACTTCGATGCGCGTTCGGATCGACCGGACCGCGCGGTGAGGCGCCGCGCTGATGTTGCCGATCATCGACGACCTTCGTCTTTTCCTCGTCGACGTTATCGCTGGACGAGCTCGTGACCATCGTCCTATCGGAGCCTTCGCCCGGCGGGCCTTCGACCCACGGCTCGCGCCTGGCGCCGAACAGCTGGACCATGAACCGGCCCATCGACGTGTTTGATCCCGTGAGCTTCGCGCGCACCGCGAACGCATCGAGTGCCTCGATCATCTCCTGTCCGTTTTGAAAGCGCGCGTTCGGATCGTTCGCCATCGCGGTGAGCACGATCGCCTCGAGCTCGCGCGGATAACCAGGCACCGCGACCGACGGCAGGATCACGTCACCGGCGACGATCCGCTTCATCGTCTCGAAGTCGTCGTTGCCCTTGAATGCACGGCGCAAGGTGGTCAGCTCGTAGAGACAGATGCCGAGCGCGAAGATGTCGCTGCGGCGATCGATCTGCTTGCCCTTGCATTGCTCGGGCGACATGTAGCCGTACTTGCCTTTGATCGTTCCGCCGACGGTCTTCGTCGCGCGCTCCTCGGCCTTCGCGATCCCGAAGTCGAGGACTTTGACGCTGCCGTCATAGCCGACCATGATGTTCGCGGGCGACACGTCGCGGTGAACGATGTTGAGCGGGGCGCCGTTCTTGCCGCGCCGTTCGTGCGCGTGATGGAGACCGGCGGCCGCGCCGCTGACGATCATCACCGCGAGCTCGAGGGGGATCGTCCAACCGCGCCGCAGCGTCGTCTCGAGGATCGCCCGGGCGTTCTCGCCGTGGACGTACTCCATCGCCATGAAGTAAGCGCCGTCGGCTTGGTCGACCTCGTAGACCTGCGCGATGTTCTGGTGGTTGAGCGTCGCGGCGAGCTTGGCCTCGTCGAGGAACATCGTGACAAAGCGCTGGTCGCTCGCGCGCTCGCGCAAGATCGTCTTCAGCACGACGTGACGTTCGAACGCACCGAGGCCGGTCTGCCGCGCCAGATAGATCTGCGCCATGCCGCCCGTCGCGAGGTGACTTAGCACCTCGTATCGGCCCACCCTCGTTGGGGCTCCCGCACTAGGCTCCGGAGGAGGCACTACTTCGCGAGGATCGGATGCTTGTCGGGGTGTGTCAAGCCAACGGCGCCCCGCCGCGCCGTCACACCTACATCTCAGCGTGTGGCTGAGGCCGGTCGCGCGCGCAGCACCGCGATCGAGCGACGCACCACCGAGCCCCGGAAATCCGACGATGAAATACGCCCCGCACACGAGATCGGTTGCGATCGCGACGAGCGCAGCCCGTGCCGCGAGCTTGGGGATCCGACGAGCAG
>JAQBQF010000234.1 GCA_028287115.1 Myxococcales bacterium | reverse complement strand
AAGGATCTGCAGGACATCATCGCGATTCTCGGCATGGACGAGCTGTCGGAAGACGACAAGCAGATGGTGTCGCGTGCTCGCAAGATCGAGAAGTTCTTCGGTCAGCCGTTCCACGTCGCCGAGACGTTCACCGGCCGCAAGGGCATCTACTGCACGAAGGAAGACACCGTGCGCAGCTTCGAAGAGATCCTCGCCGGCAAGTGCGACGATCTGCCGGAGCAGGCCTTCGAGATGACCGGCACGATCGACGACGTTCGCGCGAACGCCGTCGAGATGGCGAAGAAGGCGTAACGTGGCGACCGCGACGTTTTTGGGCGTGAACCTGGTGACGCCGAAGGGCGTCGTCGCGCACACCGAGACCGATAGCGTCGCCGCGCCGGGCGAGCAGGGCGAGTTCGAGCTGCTGCCTGGACACGTCGCGATGCTGACGGCGCTGAGGCCGGGCGTCCTCACGATCGGTACCAAGGCGCGGGCGCGATACGCGGTGTCGTCCGGCTACCTGCGCGTCGATCCGGCGGGTGCAGTCGAGATCCTCGTCGAGCAAGCCGTGCCCGCGAAGGACATCGATCAGACCGCCGCGCAGAACGAGCTCAAGTCCGCCGAGGCCGAGCTCGGCAAGTGGGGCGACAAGCCGCAAGACGGCGATTACAAGAGCCTCGTGCAGCGCGTCGGTTGGGCTCGCGCCCGCGTCGACGCCGTCGCGCACTGAGCGGTGTTAGCGCGATGGGGAGTTCTCCCTCAGGAGGACAGACCTCCTCGAGCGGAGCTGTGCAAGCTCGGAACACCTCGGGCCGAGGGTTCCCGCGCACTTGCGAACCGACGACCACGGTCGACAACGGAATGTCCGTTGCATTGTTTGGTTGTCATGACGTCACGCAGAATCACGGCTGCGCTCGTTCGACGGCCGGAGGCCGACACGGTTCCGACCCCGCTGTCGGTCGTCGTCGCGAACCTCGGCTTCGAAAACGACGAGGAGCCCACGTGTGAGGATCTCACCGGCCTGGTCGAGCTACCGAAGATCGCCAGGCCGCGGCGTGTCCCGCCGCCGTTTTCTCGCAAGCGAGCTGTCGGTAGCCCGAGTGACTTCTCCGAAGAAGCGGCGACGACGCCTCGCAAGTAACTAGCGAAATCGCCACTGCGCCGTGATGTCGGCGCCGGCGTGCGTCGCGAGCGCGCCTGTCGCCGGCACGAGCCACCGCGGATCATCGCGGTCCGAACGCTCGACCCACGCGGTGCTCGTCACGGCGATCTGCGGCGTCACGCGCACCGCCGCGAGGAGCGAGCCGCGACCCATCACCATGCGCGTGCCGACGGGGAGCATGTCTGCGGGTGCTTCGTCGCCGAGGAGCACGCGACGGAGGCGGCCGAGCTGCAAGGCGCCCCCGAGGCGATAGCGGCCATTTCGCCAATCGGCGTCGGCGGTCGCGAGATAGCCCGCGTCGACGGCGTGGCCCGTCGGGTCGAGGCGCGACCACGTGCCCACGCCGAGCGACGCGGTGTAGCCGTTGGTGTCGGGATCGAGCGCCGTGCCGCGGCGAAGCTCGATGCCGAGATCCGGTGTGGTCGACACGGGGCCTTGCGACATCTCGGCCGAGCCGGTGATCTGGAACGGCGAGATCGGCGAGCGCATCGCGACGCCGCCGCGCATCGTGACGGCGAGCTGTTGCGAGACTCGCCAGGTCAGCGCCGCGACATCGAAGTCGATCGCAGTCGCACTCGTGCCGTACGTCGTCGCGCCAACGACCGAGGTTGCGACACCGAGCTCGGTGTACTCGCCCGTGAAGAGATCGAGCTTGATCGAATGCGTCTGGATCCTCAGGCTGATGAACGAGACGTCGCGATCGAAGCCCGCGGCATTCCAGCCGGCTCCTTCGTGCGCGAGGCGCTTGCCGAGATCGACGGTGAACGCGCCGGCCGCGAGCTGCCAGTCGCGCGTGCCGAGGGACCACATGGCGGGAATGCCGATCGCCGCGTTCGTCTGCATGATGCTGCGGCCCGACCGCCAGAAGCGATCGCGCAGATCGCCGGTCGGCTGAAACAGTGCGCGCGCCTCGAGCTGCCAGCCGAGGGCACGCGCCCACGCGCGCGTCGAGAACCAGGCCGTGCGCGCGGCCTGTGAATCCGCTTGAACGAGCAACGTGCCGTCTGCGGAGACGCCGGCGCTATCGTGATCGTCGGGATCGATCCCGGTGAAGATCCACACGCCGCCGAGCTCACCGGGTGGGACGAGAGCGGCGCCGCGGGTCAAGATGTCCGTCGCGGGACGGCTGAGACTCGCGGTGATCGAACCGCTCGTCGTCGCAAAGCCCGGGGTCGCAGAGCTGTCGCCGCCCGCGCCGGCGGAGAGCTCGCCGCCAACCTCGGCGCGGGCAACGGTGGACGAGATCGCGAGCCCGGCGAGCGCGTAACAAACCTTCACCGTACGAGAATAGGTGACGTCGATCCGAGCACCGCTGGCAAATCGCGGCGAATCCCGAGCGATCGGTTAAGGTTTCGTCATGGGTTTGCGACTCGGCGGCCTGGCAGATCTCGATCCGAGCGCGGTGCCGCTCCCGATCGGGACCGAGGTCGTGACGCGAGTCGACCGAATCGTCGAGGGAGAGCTCCGCCCGCAAGGTGCGACAGGACGTGTCGCGCAGCTCGAAGGCGAACAGGTTCATCTGACGTTCATCGATGGCAAGCGCGGTGTCTATCTGCGCTCCGAGGTGACGCCGCGCAAGCTCGGTGCTGCTCGTTACGCGCAACGCCGGGCGGCCGCGTGGGATCAGCTGCGGCCTTGCGTCGTCGTCGATACGCTCGTCGGATCTCGCGCGTGGGGCGTGGCCGAGGAAGGCTCCGATATCGATCGCCGTGGCGTGTTCGTGCTGCCGATGCCGTGGACGACCGGCCTCGTCGATCCGCCGCTCGATCTCGTCTCGCTCGATGGCTCGCAGACGTACTGGGAGATCGGGAAAGCGATCCGGCAGGCGTTGCGCGCAGACCCGAACACGCTCGAGATGTTGTTCGCATCGCCGGTGGTGACCGATCCGATCGGCGCCGAGCTCGTCGCGATGCGCGATGGCTTCGTGTCGATCGAGATCTACGGCAGCTTCGGCCGCTACGCGCTGTCGCAGCTCGATCGCCTCGAGCACAACCAGCGGCTCGCCGATCATCGCGCGACGGTGATCGGCTGGCTTCGCGATGATCCGACGCTCGAGCTCGATGGCGCCGCGGAACGGCTCGCGAGCTCGGCGCGCGTGGAAGCGCCGACGCACGCCGACGCGGTCGGTCGCGCCCGCGATTACATCAAGCAGCTGTATCGTTCGATGTACGATCTGGGGCTGATCGCCGCAAATGATTGGGTCTCTCTGCGCGCGGCCGCGAAGCTCGAGCTCGATCTGCCTCGCGACCTGCGGCCCAAGAATGCGTACAACTTGATTCGCTTGCTCGATCTCGCGATTCGCTGGCTCGGCGGAGAGCCGCCCGATGTCCGCGTCTCGGAGCAGCTGCGGCCGACGCTCGTCGCGATCAAGCGAGGCGAGGTCCCGATGTCCGACGTGATGGCCCTCGCGCGCGAGCTGACGCCACGACTCGAAGCTGCGCGGCAGGCGAGCACGTTGCCGAAACACTCGGACGTTGCGCGCGCCGATCGCGTGCTGCGCAAGGCGCGCGAAGAAGCCGCACGTCGCTGGCTCGTACAGGGAGCCGGACCGTGGGGCCGCGATGCGGCACCGCCTCCGGAGGCGCGCTTCGATGACTGACATCGTCGTGATCTCACCGCACATGACCGACCCATGGGACGTGCTCGGCCCGCATCAACAACAGATCACGCGCGCGTTCCTCGCCGAACGCGAGCGGGAGCACCGGCACCTGGTGATCTATCTCTCCGGTGCGCACGCCTACGGGTTTCCGTCGCCTGACAGTGACCTCGATCTGAAATGCGTGCACATCGCGCCGACCCGCACGCTCGTCGGGCTCGAGGCGACCGCCGATCCGGACGATGTGATGGTGACGATCGAGGGTGTCGAGCTCGATTATGGGAGCAACGAGCTCGCGCCCGTGCTGCGCGGCGCGATCCGCGGCAACGGCAACTTCCTCGAGCGACTCCTCGGGGAGCTCGTCCTCGGCAGTGATCCGTTGCTCGTGCAAGCGCGCGAGCTGGTGAAGGCGACCGTCTCGAGGCGCGTGATCAAGCACTACGCGGGCTTCGCCGCGCACCAGTTCCGGATGTTCCGCGACAAGCCGACCGCGAAGCATGCGCTCTACGTGCTGCGGCTGTCGGCGACGGCGCAGCATCTACTCGCGACCGGAGAGATGGTCACCGACGTCACGAGGCTGCTCGACCTCGTTCCGGCGGAGACCTCGGAGCTGGTCGCGATCAAAGCGAGCGGCGAACGCGAGCTGCTAGAGCCCGATTACGCCGCGACCTGGAACCCCCGGCTCGCTGCGGCCGTCGAGGTGATCGACAAGGCCTGGCCGACCGCGACGGTGCCGATCGATCCACCGGCGCCGGCGATCGCCGCGCTCGACGCCTGGCTCCGCGACGTCCGCCGCGACCGTTGGTGATCTCGCAGCATCGGACAACCGCAAAGGATACCCGGTGTCGAGACCGGCTCCAGCTAGCGGTCGGAGGCTTTGTACGAGAACCGCGCCGAGACCTGGCCGCGCTTGAGCTTGCCGATCTTGATCGGGATCGTCTTGATGCCGAGAACCGGATGCCATGCCTCGAGGGTGTAGTCGCCGACCGGGAGCCCTTTGATCTCGAACGCGCCGTCCTCGCCGGTGACCGCAAAGAACGGATGATCCTGGACAACCGCGTACGCGTGCATCCACGCGTGCACATCGCATTGCAGCTCGAGGACATCACCGGCCTCCGCGGGGTTGTCGAGGCTGAGATCCTTGTCGTTCGGCGCGTGCGGCTTGTTGAACAGCATCTTGCCCGCGAGCGTGCCGTGGACGTTGTGAAACGTGTCGTCGCTGTTGCGCACGGCGAGCTTCTGGCCGGCGATCGCGCCGACGACGCGCGGTGCGTACATGCAGTCGCGTTGATCGATCACGACCGGCGTGCTCGGCGCGTCGTGCTTGCCCATCGTGCCGTTCTTGATCCGCACGAGCACGTCGCGCAGCTTCCCCTTGGTCACGACGATCGCTTCGTCGACTTTGTCCTGCGAGCACTTGGGATCGACATCGCGCTTGAGCTTCGGCTGGTCCGGAGCTTCGCCTTCGAAGAGCACGGTGCCTTTCACTGATCCGGATGGCGCGTCGGCCTGCGCGCGAGGACCGGCGACGACGAAGAGAGCAGCTGTTAGCGCGAGGAGATGCCGTGACCGCGTCATTTCGAGTCCTTGGACGCGACCGTACCGCGATCATTCACGCCGCGCATGGTGTTCGGAGGCAACGGCCGTTTATGCTCGGCACCGTGGGTGACCTACCGGTCAAGCTTGGGCCCTTGGACGCGATTCCACCGGGATTTCGGTATCGCATCAAGGATGTGCTCGAGACGTTGCCGGCGGCCGGAGGTGTGCTCGAAGGCGTCTCGCTCGAGCGGCTTGCGAGGCTCGTCGAGGAGGGCGAGCCGTGGCTCGGTGCAGACCCCTCGCTCGCCGAGATCGGCTACTGGATGCTCGACCCGAAACATGCGGTCGAGCTGCGGCGTCGTGGCTGCGTGTGGCTGACGATGTTTCCATCGGTCGAGACGGTGACGCGACTCGCGGCGCTCGCGAATGACGAAGCGACGCCACAGCCGGTTCGTGAGCAAGCGGTGTGGACGCTCGGCTATCGCCAGCTCCGTGCGATGCATCCGTCGACGCAATGGCCGAGCGAGGCCGTACAGCTCGCGGACGAGACGCTCGTCAAGCTCGCCGATCTCGCGACGACCGCCGGCAAGGTCGCCAGCGAACAACTGCCGCAGGCACTGCGTCACGTACAGTGGGAAGGTGCCGCGGCGGTGTTCGCGCGCGCGCCAGGGTTGTGGGGTGAGGCGATCGAGTGCTTCGCGTCACCGGCGCTCGCGCGCGTCCTGCTCGTGTGTCTCGAGGATATTCCGCCGCAACATCGGATGCGTGCGATCCGGCTCGTCGGTGCGGTGCTCGGCGAAGAGGCCGTGCCGATGCTGCTCGCGCGGGCCGCGCAGGCCGCGATCGACGAGAAGCTCGAGATGCTGTTCATGGTCGTGACGCTCGCCGGCGAGGCCAAGCTCGGCATGCTGGAAGACGCGTTGCGCGGGCTCAAGTTCATCGATCTGTTGCGGCAACGCGCGAAGTGGCATCTCCAGCATCGCGGGATCGTGCCGACCGTGCGCGGTCTCCGCGTCGCGCGTGCGACGGCCGTGATTCCGCCCGCTGATCGCGCGGCGAAGTGTGCTGCCGCCGCGGATGATCTCGGTGCGCTGACGAAGTTTGCGCGGCATCCGGAGGCCTACCTCTACGGCATGTGGGGCTGGATGGTTCGCGGCGCGAAGGATCCTGCGCGAGCGCGTGAGCTCGTCGCGGCGCATCCTGAATCGCAACGTCTTGTCCGCGATCTCTACCTCGAAGATCTCGCGCGGCGCGGCCGCGTCAAGCAGCTGACGGCGGCGTCGCAGACGCTGCAAGGTGCGGACCTCGGCGCGTTGCACCTCGCGATCTGGGGTCGACCCCTCGCGGCACTCGAGCTCGCGGCGACCGCGCGGCTGCACACGCCGGAGCTCGTCGCGGCGCGCGCACTCGCCTGCTATCGCGCGGGTCGGCCCGATCTGACCGATCGGATCCTCGGCGAAGACCTGCCACCTTCGGAGATCGTCGACGACGAATCGCTCAAGCCGTTTCCCGGCCCGCACGAGCAGTGGCTGATCGAGCGCGTGCCGACTTCGCGCCCGGCGCTCGCCGCGCTCGCGAAAGGGCGGGGGGCGGTGATCTCGCTCGCGAAGCCCGCACCCGAAGATGCCGAATCAGACACGCCTTCGATCGAGCCGATCAAGGCGATCGTGCGGCGGCTCGGTCGCGGATTACCCGGCTCGACCGTGTATCTCGCCGGCGAGTTCAAGTACGTCGATAAGGACAAGCTGATAGCCGCGATCGAGGCCGCGGGCGCGCGACTCGTCAACGGACCGTTTCCCGGCACCGACTATTACGTGCACGGCGACTGGTGCCTCGTGCAAACGATCGCGCAGCTCGAGCGCCAAGGCGCGCGCAGGCTCCGCAATGGCGAGCTGGAGGGCATCTAGGTGCCGGCGCTGCCCAAACCGCATCGCGTCGCGTTCCTCGAGCCCGAGGTCGATGTCGAGGGACCGGACGCGTCGTACGAGCGCGAAGCCGCCGTGCTCATGTGGACCGCGTGCATCGAGACGTGTCAGCGACATCCGCGACTCGCGGTGCTCGATGCCGACGCGACGCCACTGCTTCCGCAAGACGGACACTTCGCGCCGCAGAACGCCGGTCGCGGTGCGCGGCCCGACGACGCGTTCTTCGGCCAGACGCGGCGCGACGAGGTCGTGTGGCTCGAGCTCACGCTCGGTATGAGGCCGGGCGTCGTCAAGTTGCACACCGTTGGCCGCGACGGCAAGCGCGAGTCGTTCGAGGCACTCGGGCGTAGCGTCGGCGAACAGATCCAGCAGGTGCTCAGCTCGTGGCTGCAAGCCCGCGGTCTCGGTGGCTTGCCGAAGCGGTTCGATCCGGCGACCGCCGAAGAGCTGCTCGCCGTGCTGCGCGTGATCGCGCCGGCATTGGCAGAGCAGGCGCGCGCGTGGTCGCTTCCCGTCGCTACGCAGCCGACGTGGAGCCTGGCTGTCGTCGAGGACGAGGTCGAGGACGAGCTCGGGCCCGACACGGCCGTCGAAGAGGCCGATGTCCTCGGAGAGGAGGCGATCGATCGCCTGGTCGAGAGCACGATCGACTCGACGCTCGATCTCGAGCCCGCGGCTGCGGAGACCGAGCGGCGCGCCTCGATCGCGCGGCCTCTCGCGAATCGCTTGCCCGTCGCGTTCCGCGTGCACGCGCTGCGTGTGCTCGAGCTCGCACTCCGCGAGGATCTCGGCGATCTGATCCTCGCGGTCGAACCCCATCATCCGCAGGCGCTGTTCGCGAGCTTCGAGCGACTCGCGCCGCAGCGCAAAGACTTTGCGCTGTTGCGCCAGGTGATCGCGGCAGCGCCTGCCTGGGCGCGGCCGTACGGCGCGCTGCAAGCCGCGGGAATCGAGCACGACCCGGCCGTCGATGATGCGCAGGTCCCGAGCGATCTCGAAGCCGTCGCCGCCGTCGGCATCGCCGCGCTGTGCCGGCCGGGCAACCTCGACGTGCTCGAGACCGCCGGCGAGACGCTCGATCTCGGTGGTCGCACCGATGAAGGACTGCGCTTGCTCGAGCGCGGCGTCGAGCTTCACGACGACAACTCGCATGCTCACCTGCTACTGCTCGACGTCCACAAAGAGACCGGTCGCATCGGAGCGTGGTTCGAACGCAGCATGCGGTCGGCGGGGCAGCATGGTTGCCCCATGGATCCGCATCTGCCTTGGTATCCCGATCAGATCCAGATCGATCTGCGCGCGTCGAACGCGCTGCTCAATGTCGGGCGTCTCGACGAGGCGATCGCGCTGCGCGGCAATCGCCTCGAAGGCCGCGATCAAACGTGGCCGAACCAGACGCGCGCCCTCAATCAGTGGCGCAAAGATCCGCGGCTGGTCGCGTGGTGCTACGCGCGGGAGGGCCACTTCCGAGGCGATGACGCACGCGCCGTCGAAGGCTTCGGCCGCATCGAGCCCGATGACGACGTCGATCTCGCGATCTTCCTCGATGCGCTCGTCGCACTCGGCCGCGAAGAGGAAGTGCCGCTCGCGTGGGCGCAGTTCGGGCTCGGCCGCGGCTTCGATGGTCCGGTCGCGCGACTCGCGGCGGCGCGCGCGCTGATGGCCGCCGGAGACTGGCGGCGCGGGATCGAAGAGCTCTGGCGCATCGAGCTGACCGAGCCCGGCCGCGATGACCAACCGGCGATCGGGCGCTGCGGTCTCGTGATGTCGTCGGCGCCGATCGACGTGATCGAAGCGGCGCTCGCAGAGCGAATCGCGATCGGCGCGCCCACGCTTGCTCGCCGAATGGCGCGCGACGCCGCCGATTTCGTGCCGATCGCCGCGAAGAGCGGGCTCGTCGCGCGCGCGCTCGGTAAGCCGACGACCGTCGACTTCGATCCGAGCTCGCTGGAAGGCTTCGCACTCGAGACGCGCAGCCGGCGCGCGATCGACGCGTTGTTTATCGAGCTCGGGCCCGCTCGCAAGGGCGCGCCCTCGGGGTTCGATATCGCCGACGAGCTCAAGCGCGGCGATCGGCTCGTCAATCGCTGGCTCGAGGTCGCGTTCACCGAGGCGTCCGAAGAAGATCGTGCGTCGCTCGCGCAAGCGGCGGCATACACGGCCGCGCAGGCGCTAGGTCGCTACTTCGCCGCGACGACGGCGGCACCGAGCACGATCGCCGGTGCGCTGCGAACCGTCGCGGGAGAGGCACTCGCACTCGTTCGCAAGCACCGCAAGGCGCTCGGTGATCGCGAGGCGCGCGCCGTGCTCGGCACGCTCGACCCGCTGCTCCGGCGCGTCGATCGCTGGATCGGGATGAGCTGGCTCGGCACCGTCGAGCGCAGCCTCGGGATCGACGAGCGCAGCGGCGGTGATGTCGCGGGCTTTGCGCGTGACTATCCCACCGTCGCCGCACGGATCCTCGGACCGGAGGAGACCGCCGTGCTGTCGTGGTCGGCGGCGCGTCTGCATCGTGAGCGCGGCGAAGGCTGGGCCGCGAAGGTCAGCGCACAAGCCGCGCGCCTCGCCTCGCACACCGGCTTCGCAGGTGTCGATGAATGGGCCGATGCGATCGCGGCACAACTCGCCGCGCGCGAGATCGAGGTCGACGATGCGATCGATGCGCTCCACACGGCGTGTTACCTCGCCGAGGGTAAGAGCGCGGGTCCGTGCGTGCTGCTCGCGCGCGTGTTGTTCGAACAGGGCCGCGCACCGGCGGCGGTGTCGGTGCTGTGTAGCGGGATGGGCGCCGCGGACGAGACTTGGCGGGACAAACAGCTCGCCACGCTCTCCGCGCCATGGAAGCTCTCGAATGTCGACGTCCCGATGGAGTTCGAGAAGGTCGCCGCCGGCGTGTTCGAGGCGCTGCAGAAAGGCGATCCGGCGCGCGCCGAGAAGCTCGGCCGCTGGGCGATCGCATACGACCCGAACAACGCCGAGGCGCATCGCAATCTCGGCCTCGCACTCGCACGGCAGGGCAAGGTCGTCGACGCGATGCACCACCTGATTCGCGGGACGCGCGAGCAAGCGACGCAGATCCTCTCGGGCGTGCTGTATCAGACGCAGAAGCTGCCCGAGGCGATGGCCGTCCTCGATTACGCGAGTCGCTGGTACGTCCGCGCGGATCAATGGCTGACGTACGGTGGCATCGCGTATGCGGCGATGGACAATCCGCGAACGGCGCGTGCCTACCAGCTCGCGTACCAGCTCGATCCGGACGCGTTCGACGCGAGCCAGCTCAACGCGTACGCCGGTGTGCTCGACGAAGTCGGCGATTACGCGACGTGCGAGAAGATCGCCGCTCATCTCCTACGCGCCGCCGGCGACGACGCGATGTGGAAGACCTGCGCATGGAACCATCTCGCGTGCGCATACATAGGTCAGGGCAAGTTCGACGATGCGATCGCACTCGCGCAACGCGCCGTCGAGCAGAACCCACTTGCCGACAACGCCGCCGGCTTCGCGGCGACACTCGACCGCGCGAAGCTGCACGCGCGAACACCGCCGCCGGGGGGCCCACCCGCCGGCAAGCCACGCGATCCGATCTTCGGGTTGCTCGAGGCGGGCGATCACGCTGCCGCGGTCGAGCAACTGAAGGCGCCGAGCTGGCGGGTCCGCCGCGCTGCGCTGCGAGCCGTGAGATTTCGATTCTCGTCGGAGAATCAGGTCGATGTCACGCCGCGTGCGCGTGCGGCGGCCGTCGCAGTGCTCGGCGACACGATCGGCACGATGGATCGCGAAGCGACGCTCGCGCGGTCGTTCGCCATGATGATCCGCGAGCAAGCTTACTTCGCGCGCGATCCCGTGCCGCGCCTCGGTGATCGAATGACGCGCGAGGCGTTCTATGAGGAGTTCCGCTCTCGCGGTGGCGTCGTGCTCGGCGAATCCGCGCGGCCGCCCGCCTTGTTTGTCGACCGCGTCGTCGTGCAGGGCAGCAAGGTCGCGCGTGCCAGTGACTACATCGCATTGCTGCGTGATCTCGCTGCACTCGCGCCACGCGAGGCACTCGCACAGTTCGACCTCGACGATGCGGGCTATGTCGAGGTCGCACGCGCGTGGGCGGCGGCGATGGAAACCGACGCGACGATCGCTCAGACGATCACGGCTGGGCTCGCGAAGCGCTGAGACTTCCGATCAGGTTCGCGATGTCATTTCCGAACGATTCCTGCAAAGCGAGCAGGTGTCTGAGGGCGCGCGCGCCGGCGCAACGAGCTGCGCTGATTGACAGCTCACACCGGGGACTCATGGTGATCGCGAGGTCGCCATGCGTTCATTAGCTTTGTGCGCCGCCGCAGCCGCGGCGCTCGGACTCGTAGGCTGCGCCGCGTCATATTACTACTCGCCCGAAGGTGCGACGGTGGTCCGCGCCGGTGCGCCCGCACAAGTCGTGAAGATTCCGCCGGAGTCACCACGAGGCTCGGTGGAGATCGCGTCAACGGGTATCCGGACCATTCGGACTCGTGACGGCCGACAGGTTCCGACGCTGCACGTTCGGATGATCGTCGACAACGAATCTGACGATCAGCCGTGGACGGTGGATACACGCGATCAGGAGGTCGAGCTCGCGGGCATCGGGCACGCGAAGGCGATCTTCGTCAACGCCGATACGCGCACGCTGCCGATCATCACGGTCAGTCGCCGCGAGCGTCACACGCTCGATTTCTATTTCCCACTACCGGCGCAACGGCGCAAAGAAGATCACCTGCCGGGATTCGATTTCTTGTGGCAGGTGAACACGCCGCAGCGCACGGTGGCGGACCGGGCGCACTTCCAACGCCTGGAGGAACAGGCGGAGTATTACGGCGGCTACGGCGGGTACGGCGGCTTCTACGACGCGTGGGGCCCGTACTGGTGGTACGACCCGTTCTGGCCGAGTGCCTTCTACGCGCAACCGATCATCATCAACCGGTTTGACCGCGGCGAGTTCCACGGGGGATTCCACGGCGGCGGGTTCCACGGTGGCGGGTTCCGCGGTGGCGGTGGCGGCTTCCATGGCGGCGGTGGCGGCTTCCATGGCGGTGGTGGCGGCTTCCATGGCGGCGGCGGCCACGGCGGCGGCGGTCACCGCTGATTTACACGGAGGTCAGTCCGCCGTCGACGACGATCACCGAGCCGGTCGTGAACGACGCGGCATCCGACAATAGATACACGGCAGCCCCGGCGATCTCCGCGGGCTGCGCGTGCCGCTGGAGCGGTGTGCGATTCACGACGTGATCGCGCAGCATCGGATTTGCGACGATCGCGGCGGCGAACTTGGTCTCCACGAGCCCGGGCGCGATCGCGTTGACGCGGATCTTCGAGGCGCCGAGCTCGAACGCGAGCGTCTGGGTCATGCTGATCACCGCGGCCTTCGTCATGCCGTAGATGCCTTGCATCGGTGCCGCGCGGAGTCCCGCGACGCTCGCGATGTTGACGATCGATCCGCCTCCGTCACGGCTCCGTGCGTGTCGCGTGAAGGCGCGCGCGCAGTAGAAGTAGCCGCGCACGTTGACCTCGATCGTCTTGTCGATCGCGGCATCCGGCGTGTCGACGAGCGGCCCGAAATGCGGATTGGTCGCGGCGTTGTTGACGATGCCGTCGATCCGACCGAAGCGCTCGACCGCCTTGCTGAACAGCGTGTCGACTTCGTCGGCTTTTCCGGTGTGACACGCGACCGCGAGCGCGCGCTCGGCCGGCAGCGTGCTCGCGACGCGATCGAGGTCCGCTTGCTTGCGCGAGGCGAGCACGAGCTTCGCGCCTTGTTCGACACACGCGCGCGCGATCGCTTCACCGATGCCGCGACTCGCTCCGGTGATGACGATGACCTTGTCCTTCAGCATGCGTCGACCGTACAACGATGCGAAGACGCAAGCGTCCACAGCTACAAGCTTCTGGTACGCCGCCAGCCGCGCGAGATCGACGATAACCCGACCGCCTTGACGCGGCGCATTAGTCGGTCCATAAAATGAATGACGGTTCATTCATCAACGGGAGCCCCGACGATGGCGCAGCAGAACTACTACAAGTCCAATCTTCGCGACGTGTCCTTCCTGCTGTTCGAGCAGTTCCAGCTTCAGGACCTCCTCGGCAAGGAGCCGTACGCAAACTGGGGCAAGGACGAGGTGCTCGCCGTCCTCGACGAGGCGTATGGCTGGGCGCAAAAGTATCTCGGTCCCCTCAATGCATCCGGTGATGCCGAGGGCTGCAAGCTCGAGGCAGGGCAGGTCCGCGTTCCCGCCGGTTTCAAAGAGGCCTGGCGCGAGCTGTTCAAGGCCGGCTGGCGCACGCTCGCCGTCGAGGAGAAACACGGCGGTCAGGCGGGTCCGTTCACGCTCGCGATGATGGTCGAAGAGTTCATGTGCGGGTCGAACACGTCGTTCAACATGTATCCGGCGCTGACGCAGGGCGCGGCAGAGGTGATCCTCAACTTCGGAACGCCAGAGCAGCAGGCGACCTACTTCGCGAAGATGATCGACGGCACCTGGGCCGGGACGATGTGCTTGACCGAGCCGCAAGCCGGTAGCGACGTCGGTTCCGCCACGACGACCGCGGTGCGCCGGCCCGACGGCAAGTACAACATCAAGGGCACGAAGATCTTCATCAGCGGCGGCGATCAGGACATGACCGCGAACATCGTGCACCTCGTGCTCGCGCGGACGCCGGATGCGCCGCCGGGCACGAAGGGCATCTCGCTGTTTATCGTTCCGAAGGTTCGTCCCGACGGGGCGCCGAACGACGTCGCGACCACGGGCATCGAGCACAAGATGGGTATCAAGGCGTCGGCGACGGCGCAGCTGGCATTCGGCGACAACGACAATTGCGTCGGCGAGCTCGTCGGAACCGTCGAGCAAAAGGGCATGTCGCAGATGTTCCACCTGATGAACTACGCGCGGATCGGCGTCGGGATTCAGAGCCTCGCGCTCGCGTCATCGGCGTATCTCAATGCGCTCGAGTACGCGAAGGAGCGCAAGCAGGGCAGCTCGATCAAGCACTGGAAAGATGCGACGGCGCCGCGCGTGCCGATCATCGAGCACCCCGATGTTCGTCGCATGTTGCTCGACATGAAGGCGCGCGTCGAAGGCCTGCGTGCACTCGCGGTCAAGCTGACGATGCACCTCGATCGGGTCAACGCGATCGAGAAGATGGGGGGCGCCAAGGATCAGGCGGAGTATCACCAGGGCCAGGTCGATCTGCTCGTGCCGCTCATCAAAGCCTACGGCAGCGATCAGGCGTTTCAGATCTGCGCGACGGCGATCCAGGTATTCGGCGGCGCGGGCTATCTCAAGGACTGGCCCGTCGAGCAGTACGCGCGCGACGCGAAGATCTTCTCGATCTATGAAGGTACGAATCACATCCAGGCGATGGATCTCGTCGGCCGCAAGCTGATGCAGCGCGGCGGTGCGAACGTCCAGGCTTTCGGCAAAGACGTCGGCACGTTCGTCGCGAAGCACAAGGATCATCCGACGCTCAAAGACGGCATCGCCGTGCTCGGGCAGGCGATGGAGGCGATGACGGCGAGCGGCGGCAAGTTCATGCAGTGGTTCGGCGGCGGCCGGATGGAGATGGTGCCTTCGTCGGCGAACCGGTTCCTCGAGATGATGGCGGAGACGACGATCGGTTGGCTGCTGCTCGAGCAAGCCGTGATCGCCGGTGCGGCCGCCGAGAAACTCGCGGCCGATCATCCGGATCGCGCGTTCTACGAAGGCAAGAAGTTCGCCGCGCAGTACTTCGCGCTCAACGTCCTACCGGGCGTCGCTGCGAAGGCGCAGCTGATCGCGCGCGAGGATCGCTCGGCGATCGAGATCCCGGTCGCATCGTTCGCGTGAGCTCCGCGTCTCGTC
>JAQBQF010000231.1 GCA_028287115.1 Myxococcales bacterium | reverse complement strand
CCATGGGCGTCGTGGCCCAGTTCAAGACACACATGGCCCGTCGCCGCGCCGACGAGCTGATGAAGACGACGCTCTTGGCACGCGCACCGTTCATGATCGAGACGAAGCACGGCGCGGTCGCCATTGATCCAATCGAGTGCGTCTGGGCAACCACGGTCAAGGCGACCGATCGAGCCGATGACTCCAAAGCAGTCTTGGAGTGGGTCCCGATCGGCGGACAGATCGCGGCGTGCGGCAAGCTCGTCTCCCGCCAGACACCCGCGGGAGAGCGAGCCTTGCATCTCACCTCCGATGGCACGCGCGCGCCGATCCTGTTAGCGACGAGCGCCAAGGGCCATCCGTTCGCGCTCGCGTCGCACATCGTGCGGCAACGTCGGATCACCTTGGTCGGCCTCCTCGCCGCAGCGGCGATCATCGGAACGCTCGCACCGATGATGCCCTCGCCGTGACCGCTGAACGGCATCGTGCGAGCGCACGCGTAGCTTCCGGCACGGGGCTGATCCGTGGCAAACCCGACACCGGCAGCAGCCGGGCCGAGCTAAGATGGCATCGTGGTTGATCGCGCCAGGGACCGCACGGGGACGTGGACCGCGATGACCCGCATCGCGATCGTCTTGGTCTTCGTCCTGTCGGGGTGCGACCAGTTGTTTTCTCTAACGCCCGTTTCGCTGCCCGATGTGATCGACCCTCGCTCGCACGTGCAATTGAGCGCCGGATGGAAGGTACGGGTGCTCGTTGATCTGACAGGCGTCGTGCCATACAAGCCCCTCGACTTCGGCGACGGCGTCACCGGGACCTTGGGCAACGCCCCCGCGTCCGTCGCCGCGCTCTACGACCCCTTCACCGCGATGCTCGCGGTTTCGGCGGGCCGCGCGATCATCGAGGTGGCCAAGGACACGACCACGACCGTCCACGATTATCGGCCAGCCGCCCCGGATACGACCGGCCCCGACAACTGCGAGCGCCTCGTGTTCGGCGCACAACCGGACACCGGCCCGGCACTCTGGATCGCTGCGAACTCGCAAGGCGGTGGCGACGGGCTGTTCTACGTCTCGAGCAGCTGGGCGTTGACGCGTGACAACGCGAACAACAACGTCAAAGGTGTTGGTTACGACCCGTCGGGTACCTACGATGCGATCGCAATGCCGTCGATCTACTTCGTGGACAGCGCGAGTGTCCGTCGCCGAGTAGACTCGGCGACAGCAACATCGGTGTATCTCGAGCCCAACACCATGTATGCATTCGCGGTCAGCGCGACTGCACTCTTCGTCCTGAAGAATCCCGGCGCCGCGGGTGCCGACAGCGTCGATCTCGATCGCATCCAGACGCAGACACACGCGCTCCAGATGATCTCGACGGCGGCGTCGTTCCATATCGCCGAGGGTGGATCACTCGCGAGCACGAGCGTCGCTGCGATTCGCAATGATGCGTCGCTGGCGATCTACGCTGCCGACAACTCGGTACAAGACATCGCGGCGTCGATCGATCCGGCTTGGGCGTGGGTTGCCGCGAGCGCTCCGCAGCCTTCACACATGCTCGCGGGTGGCTACGTCGTGCTCGAGTCCAATCGTGCGCTCGGTCGCGACGAGCTGCTGTACATCGAGCCCAGCCCCTGAGCTGGCGTCTCACTCGTGCAAAGCGCGCCGCGCCAGGCCGGTCGCGGTCGCGACTGCACAGCAAAGTCCGCAACCTTGGCGAGACATCGGGGACGTTAGCCCCCGGGCGGCAGAGTGATTTCAGGTAGCTACGGCTGGCCTTGTTCCTGCTCTATCGAGCGGATGATGAGAGTCGCCCCCTATGTCACTTGCTGCGCGCTCCTGCTTGGCGCTTGCGAAGTCGGGGAGCCCGACGACGAGGAGGACGCTCTCGAAGTACCTGCGAGTCAGACCGTGACCGCCTATGCCGTCACCACAGACCCGCAGGTCGTGTTCGTGAACTTCGCCGGCCCGGTCGTCAAGAACTGCGCAGCTTGCAGCAACGCCGCTTCGAACGAATCGTACGTGGTCGGCTATCTCGGGAGCCAGGCCTCGATCGATTTCGCCCCATTTACGAACGCTGCCGAGAAGACGACGATCGTCGCCGATCTGCGCGAGCTGTTCGCGCCGTACAACATCGTGTTCACGACGACGCGGCCGGCGCAGCCGCCGTACCAGATGTTGATCGTGTCGCCGACCTATTTACCGCACCACGGTATCGCTCCGCTCGATTGCGGCAATCGCAACCGCGATGACATCGCGTTCGTCTACCGTACCGGTGATACCGGCTTTTATCCGAACGGTCACAAGATCGCGCAGGCCGCGGCCCACGAGCTCGGTCACTCGTTCGGGTTGGCGCACGTCACGGGGACGAGCCAGGTGATGCAGTGGGCCTCGAGTGGCCGAACGTTCTCCGCATCTGACTACGACACCACGCACCCGAGCGGGAAATGCTTCACGGGAACCGTGCAGCATGCCGCCGCGATGCTGACCACGAGCCTGGGATTGAAGTAGACGCCTCGCAAGTCCAGTGACGTAGCTCGAGGACTCAGCCCGGCACGAGCCGAACGTTGCCGTTGGAATCGAGTACGAGTCGCGCCTCGAGCTCGACGCCGCGATCGGACACGAACCTTGCCTTGCGGGTCTTGCCTCGCTCGATCAGATCGCGAAGTTGTGCGGCGGTCAGGCGACGTCCAGCGGTCTCGAACCAGACGACGAAGCGACAGCCCTCGCGCCAGCGGCCGCAACCCCAACCGCGCGCACCGGCGACGAGCTTTCCCGGGCAGCGCGGGCAGGGGAGTGACTCGATCGCGATCGGCGGTGCCTTGGCTTTCGCGATCGCTGCTGGTGTTGCGCGAGACCGAGTCGCGCTTCGAGCGACCGGCTTGACTCGCTCACGTGTCGTGCTCGGAGCGCGCGGCGTTGCTCGCTCGCGGGTCGCGCTTCGCGCCGGCATGTCTTGTGGCCGTGCGATCTGCGAGATCGCTGGAGCCGCGGGGATCGGCGCACCGGGCGGGCTCGAGCGGCGAACCGCGGCGACCGTATCTTCGACGTACCGCGCGATATCCGCCATGAAGCTCGCGCGCGACTCCTCCCCACGCGCGATCCGCGCGAGTCGTTGCTCCCACGAACCGGTGAGCTCCGGCGAGCCCAGGCTCGTGACCGGCAGCGCTGCGATGAGCCCGATCCCGATCGCCGTCGGCACCAGATGTTGCTTCTCGCGCACGATGTAGCGCCGCTTGACGAGCGTCTCGATGATCGACGCACGTGTCGCCGCGGTCCCGAGGCCGCAATCCTTCATCGCCTGACGCAGCGCCTCGTCGTCGATGATCTTGCCGGCAGACTCCATCGCGCCGAGGAGTGTCGCTTCGGTGAACCGCGCGGGCGGCGTGGTCTGCTTGTCGCGCGCGGCGAATCGAGCGTCGAGGCGCTGGCCTTCCACGAGTTGCGGCAGCACGGCGGTCGAGTCGGCGTCTGCATCGGACTCGCGGCCTCGCTTGTCCTCCGCACTATCGATACCCGCCACTTGCTGCCAGCCCGCTGCGATCCGGACGCGACCGCGTGCCAGATAACGATCCGGCGGCGGCGGCAAGGTGTCGAGTACGGGCGGTTCGCCCTCCGGCGCGCGCGCCGGCTCCGGTGGGAGCTGCGCATTGCCCGGACCGACGCGGATCCACGCCTCCGTGATCGCGAATTCAGCATCTGGAAAGAACGCGCCGAGAAATCGTCGGGCCACGAGGTCGAAGATCCGCTGCTCGTCGCGATCGAGCGCTTCGAGCCGGACCGGCTTGCCCGTCGGAATGATCGCGTGGTGATCGTGAACCTTTGCATCGTCGACCACGCGCCGGCTGGGCCGCGGCGGATGAGCGACGAGCTCGGCCGCGAACGGCTCGTATTCGGCTACCGAAGCGAGCGCCGCGAACAGCGCCGGCAACTCGGCCATGAGGTCCCCCGAGAGGTGGCGCGAGTCGGTGCGCGGGTAGCTGATGACTTTATGCCGCTCGTAGAGCGCTTGGGCGATCTCGAGCGTGCGCGCGGCACTGAACCCGTAACGCCGGTTCGCCGTGCGTTGCAGCGACGTCAGGTCGAACAGCAGCGGCGGCGGTTCGCGGACCGTTCGGGCGCGAACCCGTTCGACGCACGGCCCGGCCGGATCGATCGCTGCGCCATGCGCGCCGTCGCGCGTCACGATCGCGGATGCGAGCGCCGCCGTGCCGAGTCTTGCGATCGCTCCATGGCGCCAGCCGGCGACGAACCGTTCACCCGCGGCGGTCCGAAACTGGCCGCGCACTTCCCAGTACGCACGTGGCACGAATGCTTGGATCGCCTGCTCTCGTTGCACGAGGATCTGCAGCGTCGGCGTCTGTACGCGGCCGATCGAGTACAGCGTGTCGGCGCCGGCCAGCCGCCCGCGGATCGTCACCGCGCGCGTGGCGTTCATGCCGACGAGCCAGTCCGCTTCGGAGCGCGACCGCGCGGCGTCGCCGAGTGCCGCGAACTGGCTGCCGGGCCGCAGGGTCGCAAAACCGCGGCGGATCGCCTCGTCGGTGAGCGACGAAATCCACAGCCTCTCGATCGGTGGACCGCCGCCCGCGAACTGATAGACGTATCGGAAGATCAGCTCGCCTTCGCGTCCTGCGTCGCAGGCGTTCACGACCGATGTAAACCGCCGGTCGCGCAACAACTTCGCGACCGCGCGCAGCTGATCGCCCGCGTGATTCGACGCACGCAGCCGAAATTCCGCGGGCAGCATTGGCAACGTATCGAGTCGCCAGGTCTTCCACCGAGCATCGTAGGAAGCGGGCTCATCGAGCTCGACCAGGTGACCGACGCACCAGGTGATCACGCGCCCGTCGCTTTCGAACGCATGCTGACCCGCCGGGCGCACGCCGAGCACGCGCGCGAGATCCCGCGCGACGGACGGCTTTTCGGCCACGATCAACTGCACCCGTGGAGGTTACTTGACCGTCATGACAGCAACGGACGAGGCAGGTGTCTCGAACGCGTTCGAGACCGTGTTGCGCCCGAAAATCCGTGCTCTCCCCGACGGCTTGCCGCCTTCGCCCCCGATGAGGGCACGAGCTTTGCGTTACGCTGGAGCTGGAGGATACGGATGCGTATATGGATCGTCGCGTCAGTTATCGCGGGCGGCGCCGGCCTCGCAGAGGCAGGCAAGGTGAAGGCGGAGCTCCTGTGTGGAGTCATGGCCGACGGCAAGATCTCGGACGTCGTACCGAACAAGAAGAAGCCGCGCCTCGATCAACCAGTCGCGTGCGCGTTGCACCTCAGCGTCGAGAACAACGACACGTTCATGGGCAACATTCACACGGTGCGATATGCGGTGGACGCGTCGACCGGGAAGAAGACGAAGATCACCACGCAAGGCGAGACCTCCGACATCGAGAACCATCCCGGCCTCAAGAAGGACATCGAGATCGTGATGAAGCCGGCCGCGCCCGACGAGCGTGGCGATGTCCTGTTCCAGGCGTGCGAGGACTTCGACGTCGTCGGTTCGGTGTTCGACGATCGCGGGACCTACTTCACCAAGTCGATTCACATCGAGCAGGCGTGCCCCAAGCCGAAACCGCTGAAGGCCAGCATCACGTGCATCGCCACCAAAGACGGCGACCGCATCGATCTTCCGGACAAGAAGAAGCGCTCGCTCGACGGCTACGCCGTGGCGTGCTTCGCTCAATCGAGCGATCCGCGGTTGCCGAAAGCGAAGTTCTGGGGCCGGACGGAATACGACCACCCGACGATGGACGACTCGAACGGCCACACCAAGAACGACGCTCGTACCGGCAAGTACGAAGAGGGCGAAGACGAGAGCGCCGCGATGCTGACGCTCGAAGCCGACGACATTCCGGTGTGCCTGGCGACGTTCGACATCAACCTCTTCATCGACGATGCATCGGGCGCGCACCTGTTCACGAAGAAGGTCACCGTCAAGCAGAAGTGCTGAGCGCTCAGCGAAACGGCAGATAGATATCGACGACCGAACCGGTATGTTCCCCCTCGGCATCTCGCCATACGAGGCTTGCGCGCTGTCCTTCGCAGTTGCGGCGCGCATCGCAGCGGAGATCCATCCACGCGTCGAGCGAGATCGACACGATGACGCTCGCGAGCGGTGTCAGCTCGTCGCGAGTACTGCGGTGGCTGCCATCGCGGTCGGCCCACAGGACGAGCGAGGCGAACAGCGGGTCCGCTTGATCGATGCGGCCATCATGGTTCGCGTCGAGCGCGGCCAGTGCAGCGAACCCGTCGTGTGCCGCGGTCCCGTCGGGGAGCACGGTGTAGCTGCCGAACAGCTCGGCGCCGCTGCCGATCGCCCCATCACCGTCGAGGTCGAGCGCGATCCAGGGTGTCGCCGCCGTCGGCCAGTCGGTCGCGATCGGTTGACCGCCCGCGAACGGAAAGCTGCCGCCGCTCGTGAGCTCGACCGGCCGGTTATCGATCGACACCACCAGCGGCGTCATGACCGTACACAGCTCACCTTCGTTGTAGTTTTGGTCGCACGTGCTCGTCACCCACTGGCGCTGTTGCATCGTGAGACCCGCCAGCCATGCTTCACGCGATGCCGCACGCGGCGGCTCGTCCGGATCGACGGCCTCGCGCTTCGCCCGCGGAATTAGAGCGGGCGGCCGCGGCACATGCAACGGCCCGATGCCTCCGCAACTCGGTTCGTAGTTCAGCTTGTTTGCGCGACAGAACAGCGCGATCTGGTGGCGCTCGATAGCCGAGAGCTCGCGCAACCACTTCGCGTACTCCTTGGGATCCTTGCTCGGTGGCACCGGTAGCTCGTCCGCGCTCGGCACCGGCTCGGGCGCACGATGCGGGGCAGCTCTGCGAACTGGTGGCGGCACCGTCGGGTGCGGTAGATCCGCGGGGGGCGGCTCGCTCACCTCGAGACGAGGTTCTGCATGCGAGATCGCGGAGATCGCGGGCCTCGGCTTCGCGACGAGGGCCGGATGTGGAACGAGCTTCGTGGAATCGCTCGCGCGATCGCTCGCGCGTTCGCACGCAAATAGAAGACAGGCCGATGGCCAGCAGCATGAATCGCATGAACGGGCCAACGGCTCGGCGCGCGAATCGATCTCCCAAGGTTCGGCGTGGGTTCGGTGTCAGCCCGCGTCGCAGCCGAGAGGCTTCGGCATCGCCCGGTCACACCCGTTCATGTGAGGGGAGCATCGATGGCCGCTGTTTGGCGAGAGGATCGTGTTCAAGGACAATCACTATTTTGATCGTCCAACGCCTGGGCCCTACTACCTCACGGAGCTCAACGGCTCCCTGAGCCCGATCTGGCAGTTTCAGAATACCGAAACCAAGAGCTGTGACCGGCAACCGGATGGGACATTGAGGTGCACGTCCGACCACCCGAGCGGTTTCGAGTGGTGCGTCAACGCACCGGCGGTCGATCGCGACGGCACGGTCTACGCCAACAGCGAAGACGGAAACATCTATGCGATCACCACGGGCCAGATCCGTGATCGTTTCTTCCTCGATAAGTCCGTGGGCGCCGCCTATACGCCGCTCTCGATCGATCACGCGGGCCGCATCTACGTCCTCAACAACGGTCACATGAAGGTCGTCGGAGGCTACTGATGCTCGTCGCAGCAATCGCGTTGCGGTAGGTACCAGCGTCCACGTGCGCGCGCCTGAATCGCTGGCATGGGAACATCCATTGCATCGCTGGCTCCGCGGAGTGACTCCGTAAAGATCGCCGTCGGCAATCACCGGCGTCGCGACGAGGCTCGCCCGATCAGCGATTGATGACGCACGTGAGGCAACACCTCATCACGTGCGGCACGCCGATTAAGACTTCATGTGCCGCTTTGTTCTCGAACGGATCGGGCCCGTGATCTATATGATCGCAACATGGTGCTACGTGGTGTGGTCGCAATGGTGGTCCTGGTCGGTGCGCCTCGGGTTGTTCACGCGCGCCACGGCTGTTACGAGCTGACGGAAGAGAACTACGAGCGCTGCAGCGTGCCGACCGCTTGGTTCGAAACGGGCATGACCGCGCTGCGCTACACGCCCGATAAGATCGATACGACCTCGGGCATGTATCACCTCACGACGGCACCCGGCGATCAGGTGTTGTCGGCGATCGGCTGGCGATTTCGCGCGCAGATCCAGAGCGACCGAGGCTTTCACGCCGGTATGGAGCTCGATTACGCGCAGTTCGGAACTGCAACGGTCAACGCGCAGTCAGTCCAGCATGGAACGACCATGACCATGCCGGTCAACACGCAGGGCGACATCGTTCAGGCCAAGCTCCTCGTCGGCAAGCATGTGATGGCAGGCCCCGTGATGTTCGGCGGCGAGCTGGCGTCCGGGCTCCAGCTCACGACGTACACGACGACCGACGTGCCGAACTATGTCGTGCCGTGGGTGCAGTCGTGGTTCGTGATGGAGGCACACGCGACCGCTTGCGTCTGGTTGACGTCGCATGTGACGGTCATGGTCGAGAGCTCCGTCGATGTGGCGCACTACGATCGCGTCCAGCTCGGGCTGTTGTTCGGCGTGCACCTTGTCCCGTTCGACGGGCTTCGCTGATCCTCACAGGTAGAACGCGGCGATCGAGAACTTGTTCGAGGTCGTGTCGAGGACCTCGAAAGAATCGCGTGCGCGTTGCGTGGGCAGTAACGACCGCATGCTCGCGACCCGACCCGATTCCGTGATCACGAAATAGCGCCGGCCGAGCGGAGCGCGAGCTCGATCGTTCAGGTATTTCGTCAGCTCGACATTGTTCGGTTGCTGAAACGTGGTCTTCATCTCCGGCAGCGAATCCCAGACTTCGCCGCCGGACCAAAACTGCTCGCCGCGCCAGTACAGGATCCAGACGATCAGCCGGTCGGCGTCGACGGCGTCCACCGGCGGCCGGCCGCGACGACCGCCTGCTCCTTGTTGAATCAGCGGCTCGAGCTTCGCGCGCTCGCTTGTCGGGAACGTGATCTCGACCGCGTGGTCTCGGATCGAGGACACGCTGCCGATCAGCGTCAGATCTTGCAACATGATCCGATCATCTTCGGCTTTGTTGACCTGGACCTCGATCGTCATCGGCTGGCCGATCTGGAGCTTGTCCGGCACGAACGTCTCGAACCACTTCGTGTTGCCGACACCGGCCCAGTCGTCGGTGACCTCGCGCGGTCCAAAGTAGAGGAGCTTCTCGCCGTAGATCGTGCGCTGCTCGTAGTACGTGCGCATGGCCTCTCGCATGCCCCAATGCTTCCCCGCGATCGGCATGTACGCTTGGAGCGACCAGACGCAGATCGCGAGTCCGGCGGCGCCGAGCAGGACGACTCCCACGCGCCGCCAACGTAGCGCCGCACTTGCGATGGCGACTGCGGCGATGCAACCGAGGGCCAGGAACCCGTCCGATGGATCGACCTGCCACGGCTCGCCACTCGGCCAAGGGCGATCGTAGCGATAGATGAACATCTCGATCCAGCGCTCTGGCTCGCCGATCAGATCGCGCGTCACGAGGAGCACGATCCCGATTCCGATCCCGGCGTAGAGCGGATGCAGCCGCTCGCGACCCGTCCACAGATCATCGAGGAAGAACGCGACCAGCACGCCGAGCGCAGGGACGACCGGAAGGATGTAGTGATGGAACTTCGTCTGCACGAGACCGAAGAACGCAAAGCCGCCGATCGCCCACAGGGCCATCATGAACCGCACGCGACCTTCGCGCGTGTCGGTGTGCGTGCGCAGCAGCACGGCGGCGACCGCGGCCGGCAGCAGCGCCGCCCACAGCCACATGCCGTGACCGATCTGCGACGTGTATGACTCGAATGTGCCAAAAGATTTGTCGACGCTTCCGACGGCCGCGCGATCGACGATGTGATTGAACAGGTACTCGTTGATGAACGCGGCACCTTCCTTGAGGAACATCGCGACGTGCCACGGCAGGAAGATGACGATCATCAGCAACAGGCCGCGCTTGAGCTCGAACGCTCCTTCGTAGAACGCACGCCAGCGTCCGGTGACGACGATGTAGAAGATTCCCACCACGCCCACCACGGCGAGTCCCGGTGGGCCCTTCGCGAGGATGCTGAGCCCGAGGAACGCGTAGCACCACAGCAAGTAGACCTGACGCGTCGACACGATCGGCCTCATCTCGACGATCCGATTGGCGATGGCGTTGGTCGCCGCCCATCGCCGGCCCATGGCCCAGGCGATCGGAAACACGAGTGCACGAACGATGTAGCGATCGAGCGAGTGACGCTCCCACGGCACGAGCACGCCGTCGATCAGCGAGCGCCAGCGCGACGGCCGCGCAGGTCCTCGGGGCACTCGTTCGCCGAGCGCTGCCGCAGCACCGGCGCCGATCAAGATGAGCGGAGACCGCACGATCAGCCATCCGTCACGCGACAGGGCGCCGAGCATGACGATCATCATCACCGGCAGCACGATCGCGGGATTGGGGAATCCCACGACGGCGAGTCGCGGTGACGCCGTGAAGTAGGCCGCGTAGTAGGCGGCCTGCGTGAGGACGAGGCCGCCGCACAGGGCAAACACGACGTGACGTTGATCGATCGCGAACCGTCGCTCGGTTCGCGGAACACACAGCGTGAACACCGTGCTGATCGGGTGGTCACCGTCTTCGACCGCCAGCGTGAACATCGCGAGCGCGCCCATGACGCATGCGGTAAGCGGCATGTCGGTGATGCCTTGGCGCGCCACGAGACAGAAGAACGGACACGAGCCAACGACGAGGAGGCCCAGCCACGCGACCCGACAGCTGACGAGCCGCGCGAGCATCCACCACAGCAGCGTCAGCCCGAGCACCGCAAACAAGATGAACGGCAGGCGGAGCGCGATCATCGTGCGGCCGTCGTGGACCATCTCGCCGGAATATCCGCCGTGGTCGGCGAGGCCCACGGCGCGCATGCCCGCCGCCATGAGCCAGAACGTCAGGACGGGCTTGCTGCGAAATCCTTCATTGGCTTGGCTCTGCTCGTTGGTGCCGGGCCATTGCATGTGGACCAGGTCGTGGTCCTTGAGCATGTTGCGCGCGACTTCGCCGTAATGCGTTTCCCACGGATCGACGAGCGAGTAGCTCGAGATTCCTGGAACGAGCACCGCAAGCGAGACGATCACGACCAGCGCGAGCTGCAGACCGAGCGAGCGGCGAGCAGAAACGTCTACGGGATCTGCCGGCACGGACGGAAGGTATCGCGGATCACGGTGGGCGTGACGCACACGCGAACCGAGAGACATCGTGATGTCAAAGCGTCGCGACTCGCAGAACCGACGCTGGCTACGGCCCGATCTGAATGGGTCCGGTTACCATGGCGTCGTTGACATCGCCCGAGGCGCGGCCCGCGGGTCAGAGGCTTTGGGCATCGCCGGAGGTCGGCTCCCGGCAATGGCATCGTTTGGGCGCGGGAGAGGTTCCGAGGGCTCAGAGAATGGCGTGCAAATTCAACGACGCTGGCGACATGAATCACGCGCGGGCCGAAATCACCGCCGTTCGGCGACAAGCGCTTGAACATCGTCGGCTCACCGTCGAGGATGAGGTGTAGGAGCCGACGACCGAGGTCCGCCTTGATGTCTTCCCATCGAACTCATGGTCTGTGCGCCGCGGCGATGCTGTTGCTCGTGGCGAGCATCGGTCACGCCGCGCCGAGCAAAGCCAAGGACAAGGGCGACGACGACGCGGTCACCGTCACCGACGATAGCGACGCGGACGAGGGCGACGACAACGCGAAGACCAAGCGCAAGCCTGCCGACGACGACGCGGACCGTCCAAAGAAGCACAAGAAGACCAAAACGAACGACGAGGAAGGCTCCGACAAGGCTTCGCACAAGAAAGCCAAGGAGACCGACGACGACGACACGAAGGCCAAGCGAAAGCAGGACAAGGCAGCGGAGACCGACGACGACGACAACACCAGCAAGAAACGGAAGAAAGCCAAGGACGCGGACGAAGACGACAGCAAGACCAAGCGCAGGGCCAAGGACGCGGACGAAGACCGCAAGACGAAGCGCAAAGCCAAGGACGCTTACGAGGACGACGGCAAGACGAAGCGCAAGGCCAAGGACGCGGACGAGGACGACGGCAAGACGAAGCGCAAAGCCAAGGACGCGGACGAAGACGACAGCAGCACGACGAAGCGCAAAGCCAAGGACGCTGACGAGGACGACAGCAGCAGCAAGGCGAAGCGGAAGAAAGCCGACAAAGACAAACAGACAGACGCCGCCGACGAAGACCGGCCCCGACGCAGCCTGCGCAGCCGAGACAACGATCGCGACGAAGATGCCGAGGACAACGGGCCGAACAAGCGGCGCGATCTGCGACACAAGGCCAAGGACACCGAGCCCGACGAAGTCGAGGACCGTCCCAAGTCCAAAGCTCGCGCGCGAGGGAAGGACAAGGGTCGCCGCGGCGAGGACGAGGACGCGATCAAGCCGAAGCCTGCTCTACGCGAGCCCGCGAGCGACGAAGAGACGATCAAGCCGAAGCCCGCCGCCCGCGAACCAGCGACCGACGAAGAGACGATCAAGTCGAAGCCCGCCGCCCGCGAACCAGCGACCGACGAAGACAAGAAGTCCAAGGGGCATGCGCCCAAGGGCCGCAAGAAGGCAAACAAGGACAAGACCACCACCAAGATCAACGAAGACGAGATCGAGATGGACGCCGACGAGGCGACGACCGAAGTTCGCGCTGAGGCGGCGCCCCTCCCTGGCACGGAGGACACCACGGTGACCGTCGCGGCCGCGGCGCGGTCACTCGCGATCGACGAGCGAACATTAACGGTCGCGAAGGACTCGCTCGAATTTCACGGTGGCTTCTCGACCGTGGCGCTCACGCTCCCCGGGCTGATGCCGGGCACGACCACCAGCACGACCGCGGTAGGATTGAGTCTCGGCGCGACGTACGGCATCGATGACAAGATCGAGATCGGCGGCGACTACGCGCCCTCTCTCAGCCCCGGCAATGTCAAAGGTCCGCTGACGTTTCATGGCGCGTATCGCGCGGTCCACAAGGCGAAGCTCGATGTTGCGATTGCGGCTGCGCTCGCGATCGATTTCGCCGACACCATCGACTCGGTGACGATGCAGACCTCGACGCGCACGTCGTTCGGGCTCCAGCTCGGCGCCTGGGCTCGCTACCGGCTCGCACCGAAGGTGTCGCTGTTCACGGGATTGCCCGCGCTGCCGGCTTCGACCGTCAGTCTCTCGCGACAGGCCTTCGCGCTCCCGCCGTTGCCCTACCAGCTCGCCATCGGGCTCAATAACAGCGGAGCAATCGCGCTCGAGCTCCCGATCGGCGTCGGAGTCCAAGCGGCACCGAAGGTCTATGCGTTCGCGATGACGAACCTCGCGAACATCAAGATCTCGAAGACGCAGAATGCATTCTTGTTCGCCGACTTCATTCCGTTGACGATCGGTGGCTTCTATTCGCTGGACAAGCTCGACCTCGGGGCCGAGCTCGGCGCCGACCTGAAGCAAGGTACGGACTACCTGCGATTTCAGCTCGTGGCCCGCTACTACCGGTAGCGCGTTGCTCCACTCATTGCCTGGGTGCCGCATGATGGCGTGACGACGGCGCACCGGTGCCCGCCGCGTCGTGCGTCGAGAGCGCGGAGTAGGGTCGCGATCGGCAACGGCGATCAGAGATGTCGCGACGTTTGTTCGCGGCGGCGTCGGGTCCGGCGTCTGCACGTCGCGGAACGAGGATGAGTAGACGCCAGATCATCGCAAGCTTCTTCGAGACGATTGGCGCGACCGAGCTGATGCTCGGACTCCGAGGACGTGCCGCGTTTCCGTGGTTGCCGGTGCTGACGTTCCATCGCATCCGCGCGAATGACGGGAGGCCGTATCTGTTCGATGAATGTGTCGTCGATTCGACGCCCGCCGAATTCGATCGTCAGATCGCCACGGTGAAGCGGTATTTCACGCCGGTCGGGATGTCGGACCTCCTTCACTACGCCGACGGTGGCGATCTTCCGCGCAATCCAATCCTCGTCAGCTTCGACGACGGATATCTCGACAACTACGACACCGCGTTGCCGATCCTCCGGAAGCATCGGGTCAAGGCGATGTTCTTCATCGCGACCTCGTACATCACCGAGCGGCGCGTGTTCTGGTGGGACCGGATCAACTACCTCGTCAAGCAGACCAGACGCGCGGAGATCCAGCTCGGGTATCCGCAATGGTCGCGCTTCGACACGAGTGACGAGGCGGCGCGACAAGTGACCATCAGAGCGATTCTGCGCTGGGTCAAGACCATCTTCGCGCTCGATCTTCCGCGCCTTCTCGAAGAGCTCGCCCGGGCGACCGAGGTCCCGTGGACCGATGATCTCGATCGAGCGCTCGCCAACGAGCACTTGATGGGATGGGACCACGTTCGGGCATTGCGCGCTGCGGGCATGGAAGTGCAATCGCACACGCGCGCTCACCGTGTGTTGCAGACGCTCACCGACGCGCAGCTCGTCGGCGAGCTCCGCGGGTCCCGCGACGACCTCGAGCGCGAGCTCGACGAGCCGGTCGAAGCGATCTCGTATCCCGTCGGGCATCGGGTCGCCGACCGCGAGCACATTCGCAAGGCGCTCAGGGAGGCGGGCTACAAGCTCGGCTTCACGAACGCGACGGGCACGAACCAGCTCGGACGCAAGTTCGACTGCTACGACGTCAACCGGATCGGGGTCGAGAGTGGGACGCCGGAGGCATTGTTCCGGGCGATGCTCGCGGTCCCCAGACTGTTCGGGTAGCTGATGCGGCGAGCCTCGCTTCAGGCAAAATGATCGACGGAGCCATCCGGCCGCCCGAATGTGAGAAGCTGAAGCGTGCGTCTGTCTTGGCTCGTTGCAGTCGCGTGCGCAGCGAGCGCCTGTGGCCGGATCGGATTCGAGCCGCCGACCACGGACGGCGGCGGTGCGCCGGTGATCTCGCCGTATGCGCGGGCGGTCCTCGCAGATCACCCTGTCGCGTATCTACGGTTCGACGAACCGAGCGGCCCGACCGTGGCAAGCCTCGTCGGGAATGTGACGGGTACATGCGACACGATCACGTTTGGTAGTGCGAGTGCGGTCGGCGACGGCTCCAGTGTCGGCTTCGACGGACAGGCCTCGCGCATCTCGCTCGGAGACGTGTTTCCGTTTGTCGGCACGTCGCACTATTCGTTCGAGATCTGGATCAATCCCGCCGAGCTCGGCAGCACTCGGTTCGTGATCGATCGGAGGACGTCTACCGCGGCGGCCGAGGGGTACTCGATGTACCTCGGCGACACCTACTTTCTGTTCGCTCGACGATCGAACAACACCGAGTTCGGCTACGTCAGCGTCGGCGGACCGCCCATTCATGCCTGGATGCACGTGGTCACGACCTACGACGGTGCAATCCCGTCGCTGTACATCGACAATGTCCTCGTCGCGGACAATCAAGGGTCCGGTGCTGCACCGATCGGCAGCGGCCTGGGCGAGCTCGTCATCGGCGATAAATCCTCGGGGCAGTTCTTCAAGTTCAGCGGGCTGCTCGACGAGCTCGCGATCTATGACGAGGCGCTCACGCCGTCACAGATCGCGACGCACTTTCACGCATCGGGGCGTTAAGGGCAGGGCGGTTCACGTTCGATCACCGGCTGACGAAGATGGCGCGCGTCAGTCGTTAGCGAACGCGAGGGCGCGACCGACGACGACCTTCGCGGGTCGCAGCAGCCGATCGCCGAACCGGAAGCCCGGCTCGATCTGTTCGATCACGAGGCCGTGATCGGCACGCGATCGCACCGGTGCGACGTGAATTGCGTCGTGAAGCTTCGGATCGAACAGTCGGCCCTTGGCCTCCACCCGCTCGACGCCGTAGCTCACGAGCAGCGCTTCGAGTTGCGCGCGCACGAGACGTACGCCCTCGACGACGGCCGGAGCATCGCCGTTTTCGACGCCGGCACGGATCGACCGATCCACGTTATCGAGCACGGGCAACAGATCCTGAACGAGCTTGGTACGGGTCTCGTCGAACACGCGCTGCGCATCGCGCTCGACACGCGCCTGTGCCGCTTCGAGGTCGCGCAGTGCACGGGTCATGGTCGCGCGATCGGGCTCGCCCGCGCGGGCGGGCTCCGTCGGAAATTGCTCATCGTTCGTCATGTGTTGCATCGACGTGG
>JAQBQF010000203.1 GCA_028287115.1 Myxococcales bacterium | reverse complement strand
ATGAAATCAGCCTCGCCGTCGACGATGATGAAGACGTGGTTGGTCATGTCGTGCATCTCGGCGCCGCGCTGCCGACCGCGGTTGGCGATCACTGTCAGGGCGCCGTCCTCGATCACACGCCCGCCTTGCACGAAAGCGGCTTCGCACTTTTCGTGATTGATGTAGTGGACGCGGTCCGGGAAGCCTGGAACGAGCGACATGGCGATCTCCTGGCGTTTCAGTGGTGGGGGGATCGATTGTAGCGCGTGTCACGACGTGGGCAGTTTTCATCCAACATCGTGCGATGGACCGCTCGCCCGACCGGCGATACAGTCGCGGATAGGCAAAAGAGTGGTCAACCACTGGAGGACCGCATGACAGTCCGCAATGCACTGGAGACAACGTTTGTACGCCAGCGGGTCGGGGGCGCAGCGCGGCTATCGGCGAGCGCCTCGATGCGCCGCACGACGCGCCGCGCAAGCTCATCGGCGAGCGAGAACCGCAAGATGAGTCCTCGCGGCTGTTGCCGAGCACTTGGGTCTCGTCGTACGTGTAGCTGCGCATGACGACGAGCGATTCCGCTTCAATGAGATCCTGATCTCCGGCCTTGCGCGCGAACGTGACCGTGTAGAAGATCTCGGCCTCGACGTCGTCACTTCTCCCGACGACGCTGGCGCGCGACTCATCATCAGCGAGGACAAGCATCGGCCAGCGTGTGTTGTCCGTCTCGGCGCGCAGCACGCCGCGCGAGTACGTGGCGATCATCGACATCATCGCGTAGGATCGGCCACCCGAGCGGGTTTGACAACCGCTCGCGCCTCGAGACACGACGCAGGAACGACGATGGCCGGGTACCCGTTCAGGGAGATCGAAGCCAAATGGCAGCGCTATTGGGAAACCAATAAGACCTTTGCCATCGGCGCGCCCGATATGACGCGCCCGAAGTTCTACGTGCTCGACATGTTTCCGTACCCGAGCGGTGAAGGTCTTCACGTCGGCCACCCGGAGGGTTATACCGCGTCCGACATCGTCGCGCGCTACAAGCGCATGCAGGGCTACAACGTGCTGCACCCGATGGGTTGGGACGCCTTCGGCTTGCCGGCCGAGCAGTATGCGATCAAGACGGGAACCCATCCCAAGATCACGACGGAGAAGAACGTCAAGCGCTTCCGCGACCAGCTCAAGGCGCTCGGTCTCTCCTACGATTGGGATCGCGAGATCAACACAACGGATCCCGCCTACTACCGTTGGACGCAATGGATCTTCAAGCAGCTCTTCGAGCGCGGTCTTGCTTATCAAGAGGAAAAGCCCGTCTGGTGGTGCGAGGAGCTCGGCACGACGCTCGCGAACGAGGAGGTCGTCGACGGCAAGTCCGAAGTCGGCGGTTACGCGTGCGTGCGCAGGCCGCTTCGGCAATGGGTGCTCAAGATCACCGCCTACGCCGACGCACTGCTTGCGGGTCTCGATGATCTCGACTGGCCGGCCAGCACGAAAGAAATGCAGCGCAATTGGATCGGGCGCAGCGAAGGCGCGGAGATCGACTTCGCCGTGGCGGGCAATATCCGCGACAAGATTCGCGTGTTCACGACGCGGCCCGATACGCTGTTCGGCGCGACCTACATGGTGTTGGCTCCCGAGCACCAGCTTGTCGACGCCGTAACCACGGACGCGGAGCGCGCTGCCGTGGTCAAGTATCGCGAAACGGCGCTCGGCAAAAGCGAGCTCGAGCGCGCGGAATTGCAGAAGGACAAGACCGGCGTATTCACCGGCGCTCACGCGCTCAATCCCTCGAATGGCAAGGCCGTTCCGATCTGGATTGCGGACTACGTTCTCGCGGGCTACGGCACCGGCGCGATCATGGCCGTGCCGGGACAAGATCAACGCGATTGGGATTTCGCGACCAAGTACGCGTTGCCGATCGTGCGCACCGTACAGCCGCCGCAGGATTTCGCGGGCGAGGCCTACACGGGAGACGGTCTCGCGATCAACAGTGATTTCCTGAACGGATTGAACGTCGTCGACGCGAAGGCGCGTATGATCGCGTGGCTCGAGTCCAAGGGCCACGGCACGAGGCACATCAACTACAAGTTGCGCGATTGGCTGTTCTCGCGCCAACGCTATTGGGGCGAGCCGTTTCCGGTCGTGTTCGTGGACGGCGAGCCGCTTGCGCTGCCCGACGCAGCGTTGCCCGTAACCTTGCCCGAGCTTGAGGATTTTCGGCCGAGCGGCTCACCTCAAGGACCGCTCGCCGCGGCCCGCGAATGGCTCAACACCGTGGATCCCGCGAGCGGACGACCCGCCGTCCGCGAGACCAACACGATGCCGCAATGGGCAGGGTCGTGCTGGTATTACTTGCGGTACATCGACCCGGGCAACGCGGAACGGCTCGTGGATCCCAGGCTCGAGAAGTATTGGATGCCCGTCGACCTCTATGTCGGCGGCTCCGAGCACGCCGTGTTACACCTTCTCTATGCGCGTTTTTGGCACAAGGTGCTCTACGACGCGGGCGTCGTCTCGACTCGCGAGCCGTTCGTGAAGCTCGTGCATCAAGGCATGATTCTCGGCGAGCTCGAGTACACGAAGTACGTCGGGGCCGACGGCGCGCCGGTCGCGGCACGCCACGTTCGCGGCGGTATCGACGAGCGCACGCGAACGGCCGTTACGGCCGTGAAAATCGACGAGGCGGAGGTCGTCAAGAACGGCGACGAGTTCGTGCTGCGCACCGATCCCGCGATCACAGTCGACGCACGCGCTTACAAGATGAGCAAGAGCCGCGGTAACGTCGTGACCCCCGACGACATCGTGGCGCGCTTCGGGGCCGATGCATTGCGCCTGTACGAGATGTTCATGGGCCCGCTCGATCAGGTCAAGCCGTGGAGCACGCGCAGTGTCGACGGCACGTATCGCTTCTTGAACCGCACTTGGCGGCTCATCGTAGACGATCGCAGCGATCAGCTTGCCGCAGCGGTGTCGGACCGCGCGCCGACGCCCGACCAGTTGCGGCTCATGCATCAAACCATCGCCAAAGTCGGCGACGATTTCGAAGGACTGCGCTTCAACACCGCGATCGCAGCGCTCATGGAGTTCACGAACGCCGCGAACAAGTGGCCGTCCCTGCCGCGGCCGCTAGCCGAACAGTTCGTGTTGCTCTTGGCGCCGCTCGCCCCGCATCTGGCCGAAGAGCTTTGGCAGCGCTTGGGCCACGCAGAAAGTCTCGCTTACGTACCCTGGCCTCGATACGACCCGAAGCTTTTGTTCAACGAGACGCTGCAGATTCCCGTGCAGATCAACGGCAAGATGCGCGGGCGCATCGAAGTCCCCGCCGATGCCGATGAGGAACGCGTCATCGAGCTTGCGCGCGCCGACGAGAACGTGGTCCGCTATCTCGAAGGCAAGGAGCTCAAGCGCGCGATCTATGTGCGCGGTCGCATCCTGAATTTCGTCGTCAGCCCCTGATCGCGGCTCGGAGGAGCGCCGTCCCGGCGCGATTCTTCGCGTGTGGGTATAAGGGAATTTTCATCCAACATCGTACGATGGACCGCTCGCCTGGCCGGCGATACAGTCGCGGATAGGGAGAGGGTGGTCAAAGACTGGAGGACCGCATGACAGTCCGCAATGCACTCGAGACACCGTCCATAGGCCAGCGGGTCGGAGATGAGGAGTGGCAGGCCCGCGTCGAGCTCGCTGCTGCCTACCGGCTGGTCGCCCAGCATGGCTGGACCAACCTCGTCAACAATCACATTTCGCTGCGCGTTCCGGGCACCGAAGACCAGTTCCTCATCAATCCGTACGGACTCCGGTACGAGCAGATCACGGCGTCGAGCCTGGTCAAGATCGACGTGGACGGGAATATCCTCGACGAGACGACCTACAAGGTGAACCGGGCCGGTTTCGTCATCCACAGCGCGATCCACATGGCGCGCCGTGACCTCCACTGCGTGCTGCACACCCACACGGTGCCGGGCCAGGCCGTTTCAGCGCTCGATTGCGGGCTCCTGCCGCTCAACCAGGCCGCCATGCGGTTCTACAACCACACCGGCTATCACGACTTCGAAGGTATCGCGGACGACCTGGACGAGCGCGAGCGGATCGTCGCGGACCTGGGGCCCCACAAGTGCCTGATCATGCGTAACCACGGGCTGCTGACCGCGGGCGCGGACTGCGGCGAGGCGTTCCACCTGATGTTTCACCTCGTGCGCTCGTGCGAAACGCAGTTGCTCGTACTCGGTACCGGCCAGCCCTACAGCATGCCGCCACGGGAGATTTGCGAGAAGACCGCCGCGCAGTACTGGCGCCCCGGGCGGCGGCTGGGGGACCTCGACTGGCCGGCGCAGATGAAGCTGCTGGATGCGACGGATCCCTCGTACCGCAATTAAGCTTCTGATAGCTCTTCGAAGACTACTTGATTACGCAATTGCCTATTGACCTGAGCGCCATCGCCAAGCCGGGATGCTTGCGATGACGAAGAAGGACACTGATCCCGGTTATGAAGGGAGACAGAACCTGCAACTGAAAAGCGCCTACTGCAACACGCACATCGCCCCGCGGACGACTGCAATGCTTTTGCCCTTGCTCCGCTGGGGCGCTACGATTCCGGCAGCCGGCAAAAACCCCAGGGAGTCAGGCCATGCGCACCGAATACAGCGTCGACGACATGACCATCCACCGCATCGTCGAGCAGGAGCAGGGCTTTACCCCGATGCTCGAATTCCTTCCGAACCTGGCAAAGGAAACTCTCGAG
>JAQBQF010000189.1 GCA_028287115.1 Myxococcales bacterium | reverse complement strand
GAGCCCGATCCGGCGGCTCGCGCCGCGGGCACGTGGGGCGCGCCCGCGCCGGATAGCCGGATGTCAGCTTCGTCGAGCGAGTCTCCGCCGATCTCGTCGCATCCGTCGGAGTTTCGCGCACTGCGGGCCCCAGACTCGACCGAAGAGCCGATCTTGCCACCGGCGTACAGCGAAGCAGCGCTGCGCGATGCAGTCGGCGCGAAGCCGCGACCGCCACCCAAGCGCCGCGCGACGACCGCGCCCGTCGACCGCTTCGCGAGCGACGACGATGATGACGAGCCACCGAAGAAACACCGCAGCCGTCGCACGATCGTCGTGTCCGCGGCGGCAATCCTCGGAGGCCTGACGATCGCCGGGCTCGTGTTCCTCGGGCGTGCGAACTCCGATCGCTACCTGCTCGTGTGCGCGACCGATCACGTGTCGGCCGAACAAGGCCGGTCGTTTCCGCCGTGGGGCTCGCGGACGCTGACCGCGCCCGAATGGAAGCCCGTCGCGCTGCCGCCGAATGCGGAGTGCAAGCCGCGCGAGACCGATAACCCCGCAGAGCTCGAGCAGTGGTACCTGGAGATCCTGCAGGACCGAGCGAGCACGCTGCTCGCGACGCACAACTTGCTCGAGTCGATTCCGGTGATCCCCGCGGGTGCGGCATCGTCGCCACCGAATCCGATCGATCTCGCCGCCGAGCAACTCGATCAAGCGCTGCTGCTCACGCGCGCGCCGGAGCGGCGCAAGCAACGCACCGAGATCGAACGCCTACTCGGTGATGTCGAGTACTGGCGCGCCGCCTTGAAGTTGCGCACCGCGACCACGACGCTCGTCGAAGCGGCGAAACAGTTCGAAGTCGCCGCCGCGAAACCTCCGCGCCACGCCTCTGATGCCGCCGCGTGGGGCTCGTTCGTCCAGCGGCTCGCCGACGAGCTTCACAGCGGACCCTCCGGGATCCACGCCGCCGGCGCCGCCGCGCAGCCGACGATGGATTCGCATCCGGCGGCGCCCGCCGGAACAGCACTGCCGGTCGAGCCACCGGCGGGCAGCGATGCGAGCGGCACGGCGATGCCCGGTCCCGATGCGGGTGTTGCGCCGGGTGGCGTGCTCCTTTGACCGTTTCCGTGACGAAGTTCGCGACTGCATTCGCCGGCTGGATCGAGCGCATCGCACCTGCGAAGTAATCCCGAGCCCGCAGGGTCTCCCGAGTCGCACGGAAAGTTGTAACAGCGTTCGAGGTCGCGTCGCCGTCGTCGCAAAGCGCGACCGATTCAGGAACACTTTCGACCGGCCGATCAGTTACATCTCACCTGTGAGATCGATCTGGATCTGTGTTGCGTTCCTCTGGGCGTGTCGCGGCAACCACGACACGAAGCTGGTGGTATCGCCCCCGCTGGTGCCGGCGATCACCGCTCGGGCTCCTGTCACCGCGCCGAACCACCTTCCGCGGCATCACGCGATTGCCGTGCGCCACGCCGGTGCCCAATTCCTTGACCTGTCGGCAGACGGGACGCTGATCGTAACGGCCGGCGAGTCTGGTAAAGCCTCGCTCATCGACCGCGCCGCGCGGAAAGTGCTCCGCGAGATCGGCCTCGACGATCATCGAGTCGCCGGCCTCGCATTCGGCCCGGGTAACCTCGTCGCGCTCGCGTACGAGGACGTCGGGGTCGAGCTGTTCGACACCAGCGGCAAGCAGATCGCGCGTTCGGACCTGCACAGCGCTTCGGGTCGTATCGCGCGCTGCGGCAATGCCTGGATCGTCGGTGACGCCAAGCTTCCAGGCGCGCGCCTGCTCGACGACAAGCTGCACGAGATCGCGACGCTCGTCGTCGACGGGCCGCTCGGCTATGAGGGTCCGGTGGCGTGTCGTGGCGATCACGCCGTCGTCGCGATGATCGATCGCGTCATCTTGTTCTCGATTCCCAGTCGCGCCCGTGTAGCAACGTTGCCCGCCGGCGATGACAAGGAGGCGCTTCGCGATGTCGCGATCGACGACCGCTTCATCGCGGCCGTTTCAAGTTCGGGGTCGGTCTGGCTGTTCGATCCGACCGGCAAGCGCCTCGCGTATCGGCCCTACATCGCGGGTCAAGCGCACCTCGCGTTCGGCCCCGGGGCTCGGCGTGAATCCGAGCCCCTCCATGCCGGGCCCGCGAAGCCGCTGCTGTCGGCGGGCAACGTGCTGCTCGGCATGCCGGAGCTCGATGTGGTTGCGCGGTCCGAGCCGGGCGCGATGCGCCGATTCACGCCTGACGGGACGTGGCTCGTCGTCGCGAGGGATGTCGTGAACGTCCTCGAAGTCGCAGCTCTCGATCCACCGGCTGACGGGCATCCCGATACGGCCGGTTCGATGTCGATCGATCCAGAGGGCGAGCTCCTCGCGACCGGCGCGAACGGCAGGATCTATCTTTGGGCCGTTGGTCAGGCGAAGCCTGGAATCGGTCCGGGCCCGCTCGTCGGCGTGCTCGATGGTCACATGCAAGGGACGTTCGCGAACGTCACCGTCGCATTTGCGCCGGATGGAAAGCGGCTGGTTTCGGCGGGCGGCGGCGTGATCTGCGTGTGGGATGTCGCGACGCGCAAGCGCGCGGCGATGTGGCGCCTCGACGGTGAAGGCGAGATCAAATGGCTCGCCGTCACCGACAAGATCGTCGTCGCCTCAGGGTCGAATCATGTCTACGTTCTCGATGCGACCACCGGCAAACAGCTCGCGAAGCTCGGCTCGTTCAAGCTCGACGTGGCCGACGGCAGCGTCGAGGGCGTCGCACTGCATCCGGGCGGCGAGCACGTCGTCGTGTCCTCTCAGAAGGGCCACACCACCGTGTTCAAGATCCCGAGCGGAGAGCTCGTCAAAGAGCTGCCACCTCTCAGAGAAGGCTACGGCGCGGACGTGTGGTTCTCGCCCGACGGCAGCCATTTGCTGCGTGCGAGCTCGATGGAACCGGTCACGGTCTATGACTGGCCCGCTCTCACGGAGACCCGCTCGTCCGAGAAGCTGTGGCTCGCCGGCGGTGCCTGGTCGCGCGACAGCAAAGCGTTCGCTTGGGGATCGTGGACGCAACAGGAGGTCGGCGTCGTCGACGTGACGCGAGAGGCGCATGCGCGGTGGAAGCGGGCCACGCCGTGGCACACGGCGGCCGTCGCATGGGACGCAAAGCGTAACCTCGTCTACTCGACGGGCGCCGATAATTCGATCCATGTGTGGGATGCGAAGGACGGCGCTCATCGGGCGATCTGGACCGCAGCCAATGGGCCTGGGATCGAGCATCTCGCCTTCTCTGACGACGGCAGGCTGATCGTCGCGAGCTATCAAGATGGTGATCTGCGAATCTGGGATGCGTCGACATTCGAAGTTGTCGCGAACTTCCCAGATCTCCACATCGGCGACCGAGGTGTGCTCCGGTTGACCGGCGACCGGCTCGCGCTGATCGACAGCCGAGGCGCGTTGCGGCGATGGCAACGCACCGGCAAGACCTGGGCGCCGCTCGCGAGCTGGGAAGCCGGCGAGACCTCGGATTGGCACGGAGCCGGGCTCACGGCAGACGGCACCACCGGCTTCTACGTCAGCAGCGGCGAGGGCACGAAGATCATGTCGATCGACATCGCGACCGCAAAGCCAGGACCGGTCCGGAGCCTCCGGGTCGATCCGTCGTTACATCTGACCCGCATCAGCGCCGATGGCACGAAGGCCGTGTTCGCAGGCAGCAACGATAACGACTCGCGCGTCGAGCTCTGGGATCTCGTCCACGCGCGACGCCTCCATGCGCTCGAGCTGCCGAACCAGCAACTCACCCGCGCGGACTTCATCGGCGGTGACATCGCGATCGACACCGAGCCGCGGCTACGCTGGTCGATCGACACGGGCAAGACCAAGGCCGACTGCGGTTCCGACTTGCCGAACCTCGTCGGCTACTCCGCCGACGCGACCCGCGCTCTGTGGACCTACACCGGTGGCGTCCGGGTCACCGACGCGAGCTGCAAGGACCAGCAGATATTGTACGTCGGCGAAGATGTGTTTTCGTCGGCGTTCTCGGGGAACCGGCTCGCAATCGGTACACGCAGCGGGCAGATCGTCCTCTGGGAGCTCGATCGCACGACGCCGATCGCGTTCATGCGCGGCTTGCGCGATGGCTTGTGGTCGTCGTGGTCCGAGAACGGCCGGATCGCGCCGGTTCGGGCCGTGCTCGATCCGGCGAAGTAACGCGGCATCGTGCGCACGCGTTCGCGTATGCTGCCGGTCATGAAGTGGTGCGCGGTTGTGGTGGCGATCGTATGCGCGTGCCGCGGCTCGAACGAGCAACCGCAGCGCACGCCAACGGGTTCGGCGACGAATGCAGCCGGTTCGGCGAAAGGCAGCGCGACCGATCCGTGGAATGCGACGCCGGTCTCGTCGGAGCCGACGCTCGTCGAGCGACATGCCCACGCCAACAAGATCTGCCCCCGCGTCACGCAGCCCTACTTCTACGCGATCGAGAAGGCGGGCAAGGTCTCGCACATCCTCGGGACGCGCCATGTCGGGGTCACGCTCGCGAAGTTTCCTGCGAACGTGCGCGACGAGCTTCACGCCGCGAAGCTCGCGGTCTTCGAGATCTCGCCCGATGACGACAGTCGTCCGGAGCATCACGCTGCGATCGCAATCGACAAGGCGCTTGGACCCGAGCTGTGGAAGCACTACGCCGAGCTCGTCGGCGCCGACATGGCGCAGGCGAATGCGAACGGCCGGCCTTCCGCTGCGCTGCTGATGATGATGGTCGAGTACGAGGACATCAGCTCGATGCTCGATATGGAGATCCAGAGCGAGGTGAAAGACGCCCAGATTCCCACCGGAGGCCTCGAGACGTCCGCATTCCAAGACGGGCTGATCGAGAAGCTCCTCGACGTTCGTGCGCTGCGCGCGGCCGTGGCGCAGACCAAGGATCGAGCCAAGCTCGAGTACGAGAGCTCGAAGGATCTCGGGAAGTACTGCGCGGGAACCGACGACACACCGGGAACCGACGCCGACGCGCGCGCCGACATGCTCGCGGCCGGCTACACCGAGGCCGAGATCGACGCGATGGACGAGCAGCTGGTGTTCTCGCGCAACCGCGACTGGATCCCGAAGCTCGAAAAGATTCTCGAGACCGACCACGTGTTCATCGCGGTGGGCGCCGATCACTTGCGAGGCGACAAGGGCGTCGTGGCACTGCTGCAAGCGCGCGGCTTCAAGGTGACGCGCGTCGCGCCATGAAGTTTCGATGAGGGCGGCGGGTTTGCGACTGTCAGCCCATCGCACAAGTCGCACCCACACCAACCATTCTCCTACATCGTCACCGCGCGCCCGATTCTGCAAGTAGTCGTCAGCACACGACCCCGGCGGATCAAGATGAAGAGGCATTCATCTATCCGAGGTAAAATGGGTCAAGCCTCGACGAGGAACCCGCGAGCCCGCGGCTATCGGGTGTCAGTCGCAACGGACGCGAGAGTCGCCATACGGTGCCGTCCATGTTGGGCCGCACCAGTTTGGTTGTTTCTTTCTGCACTCTCGTCGGATGCCTCGCGGAGACCTCGACGGATCCCACCGTGGATCCCGGTACCGGAAGTGACACCGGCGGTGGAGATCCTACGGCAGGGACAGGTGATCCGGGCACGCTCGATCTGCAGGTCACGAAGGATCTGTTCAGATTCGGCATTGTCGGAGACACGCGTCCCGCCGGGATCGACGGCACGTCGCATTACCCGAAGACGATCATCACGAAGATCTATGCCGATATGGAAGCCGAGTCACCGAAGCCAGACTTCGCCGTGACGACAGGCGACTACATGTTCGCGCGCACGAACGGCACGCAGGCGACGCCGCAGATGGACATGTACCTGAACGCGCGCGCGCAGTTCACCGGCCCGGTCTACTACGCGCTCGGCAACCACGAGTGCACCGGTGCGACGACCTCGAACTGCGGCCCGGGCACGACGACCGGCAGCACGAAGAACTTCACCGTGTTCATGAATCGGATGATCCAGCCGCTCGGCTTCAACTCGCCGTACTACGTCGTCAACTTTCACGGGCCGGCGAACACGTGGACCGCGAAGCTGGTGGTCGTCGCGGGTAACGCGTGGACGCCCGCGCAAGCGACGTGGCTCGAGACGACGCTCGCGAAACCGACGACCTACACGTTCGTCGCGCGTCACGAGAGTACGACCGCAACGACTGCCCCCGGCGTGAAACCTTCGACGACGATCATCAACAAGCATCCGCTGACGCTGCTGATCGTCGGGCACCAGCACACGTACTTGCACGTCCCTGCGAACAAAGAGGTCATCGTCGGCAATGGTGGTGCGCCGCTCGTAAGTCAGACCAGCTACGGCTACGGCATGGTCGAGCGCCGCGCGGATGGCGCGATCAAGTTCACCGAGCTCGATTACCAAACTCACGCGAAGCTCGATTCGTTCGTGGTCCGCGCCGATGGCACGCCGACGAACTGAAACGATCCTGGCCCTGGTTGTCGTCTCCTGCATGGCTTGCAGGGGTAAGACGAAGCCTCCGATCCATGTCCCGGGCGCGGTGACGGTCCCGGCAACGCACAGCGAGATCGAGCTCGATGGCGAGTGGGAGGAGCCGGATTGGGATCGCACGGCGGCACGCGAGGTGTTCAAGCTGAACGGTGTCGACGCGCGCCCGTTCTCCGAGATTCGCCTGCTGCACGATGCCGATCACCTGTACGTGACGCTCTACGCGGCTGACGAGAACGTGCGGTCGTCGGAGAAGTTCGATCTGACGATCGGCAAGCTCGCGATCGACATCAACCCGCAAGGGCATCTCACGCCGGCAGTTCCCGCGATCCGCACCGGCGCCGATCTCGACGGTACGCTCGATCAGGAGACCGATGACGACGAAGAGTGGGTGATCGAGCTCGCGATCCCGCTCTCCGTTCTCGATGGCGTGAACGAGGGCGCGCTCCCCGTGCACGCGGGCCGCTGTGATGTCCCGCGAGCCGGTGGAGTGCACTGCGGCGCTTGGGACGGCAAGATCGTGCTCGGAGCAGGTTAGGTGCGCGGTCGCGAGCTTGTCTTGATCGCCGCGCTGATCGGTTGTGGCCCGAGTACGAAGGCGCATCACGCCGTCGATGCGGCGATCGATGCCGACGACTTCGCCGCGTTTCAGACGTGTGATTCGACCTGGGGACTGCCGGCGACCGCGACCTGCCAGACCCCGTGCGTCGACATGAGCAATCTCGGAGAGGATGTCGCTTGCACGGCGACCTTCAAGGGCGCCACCGTCACGTGCGATCCGACGACGCAGGTCACCCTGCCGGGCCGTCACGGCTGCTGTTACATTGATCCGGCAGGCGATCCGAACCACGTCGTCTTCATCGATTGCCAATGAGAAGCTTGCTCCTCGTGCTCGCGACCGGATGCGCCAGCGGTACGACCCAGGCGCCGTCTGGGGCGTGCAAAGAGCCGCTGCAGTTCGGCAACATCGTGCTGACCGAGGTGTTCGCGGCCGGGACGTCCGGAGGGCCCGTGTGGTTCGAGATCTATAACGCCGCGGATCGACCCGTCGACCTCGCAGGGCTGACGCTGGGGCACAGCCGGATCGACGGCTCGGCCCCGATGTCTCATGCGATGCCGCCGCTCGCGATCGCCCCCGGCCAGTACCTGACGCTCGGCAACATGGCTGCCCCGTACGTCGATTACGTGTACGGCTCCGGGCTCGGCGATCTCGATAGCCCCGATGGCGGCACGTTGTCTCTGCATTGCGGAGCGACCGAGATCGATACCGCGACGTATGACCTGATCAAACCGGGACACTCGCGAGAGCTCGGCAATGCGAAGCCGCCGGATGCGTTGTTCAACGATGATCCGGCGAACTGGTGCGAGAGCGACGCGTCGGAGATCGTCGCCGGCAACTTTGGAACGCCCGGGCAGGACAACGACTGCACGCCGGCGCTGGTCGGCCAGTGCAACAACGGGATCGCGCTGCGCGACGCGGTCGTCCCGCAGGTCGGAGACCTCGTGATCACGGAGATCATGGCGAACCCATCGAAGGTCAGCGCCGCGGTGGGCCAATGGTTCGAGATCAAAGTGCTCCGCGACGTCGATCTCAACAGCCTCGCGATCGGTCGCGCGGGCTCGGTCCCGGATGTGATCGCGTCGCCGGACTGCATCCACGTGACTGCGGGGAGCTACGTCGTGTTCGCGAGAACCCAGGATGCCGCGATGAACGGTGGCGTCCCGCCGGGCTTCGTCCTCGGAACGTTCAGCTTCGCGCTCGCAGGAGAGCTCGAGCTTGCGGTCGGCGCCACGGTGCTCGATGCCGTGAGCTGGACGCGCTCGACGAGCGGGCGGTCGCTCCAGCTCGATCCTTCGCTGACCGATCCGATCGCGAACGATCTCGAGGCCAACTTCTGTGACTCGACGATGGCGTACGGCGCCGGCGACTTCGGCTCGCCGGGGGCGCAGAACGCGACCTGCACGTCGCAACCGAGCCCCGGGATGTGTGACGACGCGGGCACGATGCGCGCGATCGCCAAGCCCGTGGCCGGAAAGCTCGTGATCACCGAGGTGATGCCCAATCCGGCCGGCGACGAGACCAAGCGCGAGTGGTTCGAGATCACGAACATCGGCACGACGCCGTTCGACCTCAACGAGCTCGGCCGCGACCGCGACAACGACACCCGCGCGCCCGACGTCATTCACGCCGCGAGCTGCAAACGTCTCGCACCCGGTGCATTCGCGCTGTTCGCCAGGTCGACCGATCCCGTGGTGAATGCGATGTTGCCCGCGGTCGATGCGACGTTCGGGTTCACGATGGTCAACAGCGGCGGCAATGTCGAAGTCCTCGACGGCACGACGGTCCTCGATCGCGTGACCTGGACAACGACCGCGGACGGCATCTCGCGCCAGCTCGCTCCGGCACACATGACCACCACGGATAATGATGTGCTGGCGAGCTTCTGCGCCGGCACGACACCGTTTGGAGACGGCACGAACGCGGGCACACCGAAGGCGGCCAACGCGCCCTGCCCGTGATGATCGAGCGGCACGGCAGTTGCTGGCGCTGTTCGCATGCGTATTCGATTTGATCGTGGAACGTTGGTGATCGACCGCGTCGAAGGTGGCGCGGCTCCGTCGGAGATTCGGGGTGCAACGTGGGATGAAGAGCTCGCTGCATGGCGGCTTCCCGCCGAGCAGTTGTCCGGCCTTCGCGACCGGCTCTCGGCCGGACACACCGCCCTCACGGACGAAATTCACACGCCGCGCATCGCGGGTCCGTGGGCACTGCCGCCGTTGCGCTGGTATCAGGAAGCGGCGATTCGAGCATGGCGCGGCGCGGGCGATCGCGGCGTGTTGGCGCTACCGACGGGCTCGGGTAAGACACTCGCGGCGATCTCTGCCATCGAGCGCCTCGGCGTCGCGACGCTCGTGCTCGTGCCGACGCGAGTCTTGCTCGATCAATGGGCGCGCGCACTGTCGCTGTGCTGGCCGCATCCGATCGGCAGGCTCGGCGATGGCGAGCATCGGATCGCACCGATCACGGTCGCGACGTACGCGAGTGCGATCAGCTGGGCCCCGCGCATCGGCGATCGGTTCGGGCTCGTCGTGATCGATGAAGCGCATCACGTCGGCGCCTGGTGCCCGGCCGAAGTGCTCGAGATGCTCGTCGCACCCGCGAGGCTCGGGCTCACCGCGACGCCACCCGGCGGCACCGCCGCTGCGGCGCTCGAGCGACACGTCGGTCACGTGGTCTACGGCCTGTCGGTCGCGGATCTCGTCGGTGATTCGCTCGCGGACTACGACGTGGTCACGGTCTCGGTGACGCTCGATCCGGCGGAGCGCCTCGAGTACCGCACGCAGCGGAGCCTGTTCGCGACCGCGTTCGCGGCGTTCCAGCGCGAGGCGCCGGGCTCGTCTTGGAAGCAGTTCGTGAGCCTCTCGCAGCGGACGATCAAAGGCCGAGCCGCACTCGCTGCTTGGCGGGCATCGCGCGCGGTGCTCGCGTATCCGAAGGGCAAGCGCACTGCGGTGAACCAGATCTTGTCGCGCCATCCAGGCGAACGCGTGCTCGTGTTCACGGGGGACAACACGAGCGCTTACGCGATCGCGCGCGAATTCTTGGTGATGCCCGTGACGTGCGACATCGGCCGGGCCGAGCGAGCCGCGATGATCGAACGGTTTCGCGCTGGAGATGCGCCCGTGCTCGTCTCTTCGCACGTCCTCGACGAGGGGTTCGATGTGCCGGACGCCGAGGTCGCGATTGTCGTCGGCGGCACGGCGAGCGAACGCCGTCATGTCCAACGGATCGGGCGCGTACTGCGGCCACGACCCGGTAAACGCGCGCGGGTCTACGAGCTCGCGGTGCAGGCGACGGTCGAAGTCGATCAGGTGAGCCGGCGCAGGCGTGGCCTCGAACCCGATCTACCGAGCTGGCCCGCGTCACCGGAGCTCGCGAACGCCGAGGTGTCGTCGTGAGCGCGCTGGCGGTTCTCGACGACACGGATCTGCCATGGATCGCGAACGCGGTCGATATCGTCGAGCGCGTCGCCGGCGAGCCGTGGCGCGTCGCCCTCGATCGACTGGAACGCCTACCCGTGACCTCGAACCAGCTCGCCGCCGTGGTGGGCGCGATGCATCGCGTGCTCGGCGGCGGTGGCCGCAACGCGCAACTCGCGAGGCGGGCTCGCGGTCTCGTGCTCGGGCCGCCGGCGCTCGATGCAGGGATGCGCAACGCACGAATCGCATCCGCCGCGGGCTCGCTCGGCATCACCGACCACCAGGTCGAGATCGCACTGTGGTCGGATCTGCCTCGCGAGCGTCCCGTCGAGCTTCCGGCCGGCAGGCCCTCCGAGCTCGAGCTCGCGGCGCTCGCAAACATTCACCTGATCCAGCGCGCACTACGCAGAGCGCAGTCGATCTTGCTGCGGATCTGGGGCGACGCGGGCGCGATCATCCGGGCCGCCTCTGCGCGCGGGCTGCTGTCGACGGTCTCGGTCGGCACCCAAGGCGAGACCATCCTCGAGATCGTCGGACCGCTCGCGCTGTTTCATCGCACGGCGGTCTACGGCCGCGCGATCGCCGGCCTCGTGCCGTTTCTCGCCGGCTGCAAGCGCTTCGAGCTCGAGCTCTCCGCGCAATCACCAACGCATCCGTACACGGTCCACCTCGCGTCGCCGATCCTCCTCCCCGCTCCGCCCGCCGAGCTCTCGGAGTCCTCCGTGCGCGCTCGGCTCGCGCGCGACCTCGTCCGCCGCGCGCGGCTCACCGTCACCGCGATCCCGCCTCCAATCATCGCGGGCATTCGGCTCGTCTGCCCCGATCTCCTCGTCGATCTACCCGGTGTGCGGTGGCACCTCGAGATCGTCGGCTTCTGGACCACCGAGTACCTCGCGCGCAAGCTCGCGCGCTACCACGATGCCGGAATCAAGAACGTGATCTTCTGCATCGACGAGCTTCGCGGCTGCGAGAACGACGACGCCTTGCCCGACAACGCACGCGTGATCGGCTACCGGCGCTTCGTCGATCCCGACCACGTGCTCGAGATGATCGGCGTACAAGCTCGCAATGGCCGGGAGGTAGGATGATTGGTAGGATGGTCCATACGATGGCAGCGGCAAAGCTCAAGGTCAGTCTCACCCTGTCCGCGGATCTCGTGAAAACGCTCGATCGCACCGCCGCGCGAACGCACTCGACCCGTAGCGGCCTCGCCGAAACCTGGCTCCGTGTCGCCGCGAGTCACGCAGCAGCGCGTTCGATCGAGGACGCAACCGCCGCGTACTACGCAGAACTGACGGGCGACGCGAAGCAGGAAGAGGAAGCGATCGCACGCGCAACGACGAACGCTGCGCGACGGATCACGTACGACGCGCCACCTCGATCAAGAGCGAGCAAGCCACGCAGATGACTCCGTTCCCTCGTCGTGGCCAGATCTACTACGCGCGACTCGACAAGCGCCGCCCCGTCCTCGTGATCTCGCCTGACGTACGCAACAGTGGCGCCACAGACGCGCTGGTCATCCCGTGCTCGACGGTACTCTCCGCAGCGCCAACCCACGTACGGTTGCGGAAAGGAGAAGGCGGTGTGCCCGCGGTGTCGGTCCTGAAATGCGAGCAGATAACGAACCTGCACAAGGACCACCTAGATCTCGAATCGCTCGGCGGAACGCTCTCGACAGCTCGGCTGCGTGAAGTCGAGCGCGCTGTGTTGCGCGCGATCGGCGTGCCGATTCCACTCGATCACGATCTAGCGCGATAGACTATTCCCGTGCGGGTGTTGTTCCTCGACGTGGATGGTGTCCTGAATCGCACGGGCTTTCATCCGGGTGAGTCGGTGGGTCTGCGGAGCTGGATCGAGCCCGAGCTGGCACGGCGGTTGTGTCAGGTGCTTCGGTTGACCGAGGCCGAGCTCGTGCTGGCCTCCGATTGGCGCCGCGATCGCGAGCTACAGCACTTGCAAGAGGAGTTGCGTGCAGCGGGCATCGATTGTTTGCTGTTGGATACGACGCCAGTACTCGGCCAGGCACGATGGCGCGAGATCGAAGCCTGGCGCGCCGATCACGAAGTGGCTGTTGAGGACATGGCGATCGTGGACGATGGCTATGATATGGGCCCGCTCGCCGCGCGGTTCGTTCGCGTCAGTCCGCTCAATGGTCTCGATGAAGAAGCGGCGCGAGCGATCGTCGCGTTGTTCGGGCAACCTCCTCAGTGATCTGACGTCCGGCAGTTCCCACCGCACGCGTCGGAAGCAGCCTCGTGCTGCACATCAACCTGGAACGAACGCACTTCGATCACGTCGGCGATCATCTCGAGCGAGTCATGTCCTTGCAGAGCGAAAGCGACGTTCGACGGTGCGTGATCGCGAGATCGTCAACGCGAAGCGCTGCGCCGCAGGTGTGGGTCCTGAGCGAGATGGCTGTCACGGCCGGGTCGTTCGAGGGCAAGCCCTGGTCGTAGACGGCACAGCCGTGAAGTCCCGATACGGTCGTATCGCGGACGAGCGAACGGGCCCAGCACCGCGGCGCGAGCGAGCGTGTTCGCGTTCACCCGAATGCGCGCGCGAGGGATCCGCTGCGGGGAGGGGCGAGGAACACTGAGGCGCGCGCGGAGTGCAGAGAGAAAACCGCGCGGAGCGGAATGAGCAGCAGCGCGGAGCGGAATGAGCAGCAGAAGCGGAGCGGAGCGGAGCGGAGCGAGCAGAAGCGCGAAGCGGCGGACTAGCCCCCACTCGTGCCGATCGCGAGACGCGTCAGCCCGGCTTGCTTCGCGCGCTCCATGATGTTCACCACCCGACCGTGTTGTACGCCCTTGTCGGCTTTGAGCACGACCTGCGTGTTCTTGTCGCGCGCAAACGCGGCGCGCAGCAAGTTGTCGATCTCCGAATCGGCGATGACTTTACCGCCGACGTTGATGTCGCCCTGGATCGGGATCACGAGCACGAGCGAGGCTTTCGAAGGATCGATCTCCTGCGCCTGACCGGAAGGCAGGTTGACCTTGAGACCGGACTTCTTCTCGATCTCGGCCTTCTCTTGCTGAACCGACGCTTTCTTCTGCGCCTCGACCTGCACGGCGAGCGCGCTCACCATGAAGATGATGAGCAGCACGAGGAACACGTCGGTGAGCGGCGTGATGTTGATCTCGGCAAAGATCGACTCGCCGCCGCCCTCATCGCCTTCGCTGTCCGAGGATTCAGGCAGCTTCCCGAGAGCCATCGCCATCTCCTTTGGTAACGGCTTTCTCGGACTTTTCGCCTTCGGGCTTCTTCGCGCCGCGGCTCGGCTGGACATCTCGTGGCGCTTCGAGCAGGAGCTCGAGGAACTCGTCGGTGAGGAGCTTCATCTCGGTCGCGATGCGATTGGCGCGCTGGCTGAAGAAGTTGAACAGAATGACCGCCTCGACGGCGACCAAGATGCCGGCGGCCGTGACGATCAGTGCTTGCGAGATCGGATCGGCGACCTGCGTGAACTTGACCGATTCGTCGCCTTTGAACCCGCCCATCGCGCCCATGATGCCGACGACGGTGCCGAACAGACCGACGAACGGTGCGGTCGCGCCGATCGTTCCGAGCATCCACAGGCGCGTGCGCAGATCCTGGTTGACGCGCATGCGCTCGCGGTGCACGCCGGTGACGACGTGCTCGGGCTTGGACTGGCCGAGCCGCGCGTAGCCCACGAGGAACACGTCGGCGATCGGTGAAGGCGACCGTTCACACGCGGACCTGCCTTCTTCGAGGGCGCCGCGTTGCAGACACTTCGTCAGCTGCTCGCCCAGCGCGCGGGCACGGGTTACAAATTTCCACTGGGCGATGGCGCGTTCGATGCCGACCGCAAGTGCGATCACGGAGAAGGCCAGCACGACCCACATCGCGCCGCCGCCGTGACTCAAGAGCTCCCAGATCGATTGGTCCATTCCTTACCTACGTCCTTGATAGCATGACCAAGCGTGTGCGGGAGGCGAGCCGAATCTCACCAAACCGCCGCTAGGGGGCAAACGGTGCCCTGTAGCCGTTTCCATCGAAATCCACGAACACCGGTGCGGTGACCGCTTCCGCTGGGACACCATGCCCCGTGAGTGCGGCGTCGATCAGCAGCTTGTCGCCACTCAGCAACGCCGGCATCGTCGCGGCGCTCACCGTGTCACTCTTGATGAGGAGCGGGAAGATGCCGCGATCGCCGCGCGCTCGGAACACGAGCCACGCGTCTTTGCCGGTGGCTCCCGCGCGAGTCGTGATGTCGCTGGCATCGAGCGTCACCGTCACGGTCGCCTCGTAGCGTTTGTAGCTGCCGCTGCCCGAGACGGTCGCGAGAGCCACCGCCATCGCTTCCGGCGCGAGCGACGCCTGCTTGCACGGATCTTTCGGAGCGAGGCTCGCGAGCTGCCGGCTCGTGTAGCACTTGAGCGGCGTCAAGCTCGTATCGGCGTTCGGAAGATCGCTGCCGTGCCCGTTGTCGATCGGATCGGGTGTCGAGTTCGCGAAGATTTCGAGCGTGTCGAAGGGTGCCCAATCCGCGGACGTGATCGTCACGGTCAAGGTGACCGGCGCGTTGACCGCCGAGATCACCCGGCCGAGGGCGGGCGCATTTGCGACCTTGACGTCGATCATCGGTCCATCGGTGACGACGACGTCGCGCGGGACGCCATTGGTGCCGACCTGTGTCGCGACGACCGCGTCGGCCGCCGTTCCGTTCGCGAGTGCATCTGGAGAATCATCCGCGACGCGCACGAGCGTCCGCGGCATGCCGAGCGGATCGGACACGGTCGTGTGCGTGTCGCTGTCGCCGGCGGGTGTCACGTAGAGCCCGAGCGAAAGCATCGACAGCCAGTCGCGCATGACGCGATCGAGCGAGCGGTTCTCGCGCAGGCCGTCGCCGTTCGAATCGAGCATGTTGAAGTTGTTCCAGATCTCGAGGCCATTGAACTGATCGCTCCACAACGTCTCGCCGGGGAGCCGGAGATCGTCGTTCGGAATCGACGCGTTCATGTAGTCGCCGAAGATCGTGCGGTTCGCGAAGTCGTACTGGACGTTCGCGCGCGTGAACGCGGCCTGGAACTCGGAGAAACCGGTGTTGCGAGGGTGATTGACCTGCACCATCTTGCCGCCGCGCGCCTTCATCGCGGCGTAGACATCACCCGGCGTCATCGCGAGGCCGGCGGTCGCGCCGCGCGCCCAATCGATCGCGCCATGATTCGCGGACGTGGTGTCGGGCTGCATCGGCCAGCTGTTGTAGTGGCCGTACGCGAACGGTGTGACCTCGATGCCGGGCAGCACGCGCAGCACGTGCTCGAGGTGCATCTGCTCGACCAGCGGTTGCAGGTCGGCGATGTAGTCGTGATCGGTCACCGCGAACATCTCGACGCCGGCGGACACCGCGCTCTTGATCCGCTCGTCGGAGAGGATCGGCGAGTCGGGCGAGCCGACCTGATGGACGTGCCAGTCGGTCGCGTAATAGCCGGGCGTCGGCGCGACATGCTTGAGCTTGAACGTGAGGTTCACCGCGGTCGCCGTGCTCGCGACCGCCTGCGAGTCGATCGACCACTCGGTGCCGCGCGATGCGTAGATCCGATACGTGCCGCCCGCTGGCAACAGGAGCCGCGGATCGACGCCGTCGCCGACGTCCACCGTCGTGCCGCGGATCGCGTGGAGGTGCGTGACCACGCCGGGCGAGCGATCGAACGTCTCGAACATGCGTTGATCCGGAAATGCGAGATGGTCGCCGACGACCAGCAGCCGCCCGGGGATGGGCTGATTCGTGTCGGCGTCGAGGATCTGAAAATCGACTTTGATCGGAGCGGGCACGGTGAGGTTGACGGTGGCGGCGAGCGGCGCGACCTGCGAACGCCCGACATTTTTGACCTCGGCCCGGACGAACAGGTTGCCCGCGGAAGTCGGTACTTGCGCGCTGTAGGTGCCGTCGGCTGCAACATCTGCGTAGGCGATCGCATGATCATCGACCTGTCCGTCGGCGTCGAGGTCGACCGTGTCGCCGTCGAGCTGGCCGTTCTGGTTGCCGTCGACGAAGAATCCGACGCGAGCACCGAAGGCGGCCCCACCACCGGCGTAGTCGATGCGGCCCGAGACCGTCTGCAGCGTCTCCTTGTTGCCGGTGCGCCACACGGCGTCGACATCGGAGGCGTCGCGGCCGACCACGAGATCGTAGCGCTGCATCGCGCCGGTGCTCGGGCTCATCTGCAGGAAGAACGGAAAGTCGCGCGGGTTCAAGATGTCGAGGATCGACGAGTCGCCGTCGAGCAGGATCGAGACGCCGGCGACCAACGCCTGCGCGTGCGGAGTCGGCTTGTCGTGACGCGGAACGATCCCGTACGCGACACCGGGACCTTGGTAGACGACGTAGTCGCTCGGCGTGGGCTTATCGAGCGTGAACAGTGCGTCGATGTTCGCGCGTTCGAACCCGCGGGTGTTCGTCCAACCTTCGGTGTTGCCACCGGTGTCGGCGAGCGTGCCGAGCGGGCCCGCAACCTTGTCGGGGCCCGGATTGAACAGCGAGTGCGTGACCTCGAGCGTGTTCGAACCCGGCGCGAGCACGTAGGTCGTCGCGCAGTCGACGCCGTCGTCGATATCGGGGTCGACGTTGGGCTTGACCGAGATCGGGCCGATGCCTTTGAGGTTCAAGAAGTCGTCGTTGCCGCTCTTGCCGATCGAGCGCAGGACCGCGACGCCGCCGGCGGAGCCGTCGCGCACGATCTCGAGATGATCCGGCTCGCACGTGCGGCCGAACAGATAGATGAGGCCGAGCTCGCCGAAGTGATCATCGACGATCTGCTTGGTGCCGTCGGTCAGCACGGCGTCGACCACGTTGCCGCCTTGCGGGATCACGCCGATCACGCGGGTCGGCGCCTGCACGATGAACGTGACGCGATCGTTCTTGATGAAGAAAT
>JAQBQF010000177.1 GCA_028287115.1 Myxococcales bacterium | reverse complement strand
CGAGATCTTCGTAGAGCGGGCGGGCATCTGCGAATTGAGCCGCGCGGAAGTGACAGAGACCGAGCAGCGCGAGGACCTTGATGTTCTCGGCGTCGAGCGAGAGCGCCGACCGAAATTGCTTCTGTGCCTCGTCGAGCTTGCCCAGCTTGAGCAGCTCGCTGCCGCGTGCCACGGCCTGATCGACGGCCTCTCGATCGCGTGCAGGAATCGCCACCAGGCGCAAGTATCGCCACGATCTCGTGCGGTGTCACGGTGAGTCGGCGGCGAAACGGTCGACCCTCAGCACACCGCCGAGATCGACGGTCACCGTGATGGCCCCCGAGAGGTCCGTGCGCTCGACCTGGGCACCGGCGGCTCGCCACCGCTCGACGACGGCGATCGACGGGAATCCGAACGAGTTACCGGCACCGCACGAGATCACCGCCAACATCGGGTGCGTCGCCGTCACGAGCGCGGCCCCCGACGAGGTCGGGCTCCCGTGATGGGGAACCTTGACGACGTCGGCGTGCGATAGGCCGGCGGCGACGACCGCTTGTTCTCCTTCGACTTCGATGTCTCCCGCGAACAGCAGCACCCGCCCGGCATAGCGAAGCGTGATCACGAGCGAGTTGTCGTTTACCGTGCGGACCGGATCGGCGGCTTCGAACGGCGGACCGGTCCCGCTCTCGTATCGCGGCGCCCACACCTCGAGCACGGCGCCTGCCTGTTCGCGCACGATCCCGAGCGGCGGATGGCGAATCGCGGTGCCGTGCGACGCGAGGGCGGCCGCGATCGCAGAGAAGCCAGGGACGGTGCTCCGCGGATCCGGAGGCGCGTCGAGCATGCGTTCGTCGACGGTCCACAGCTCTCGGATCGGCGTCGACTCCGCGAGCGCCGCAAAGCCGAGGTAATGATCGGGATGAGGATGCGACAGGATCGCGAGATCGATCGAGGTGTGATCGTAGTTGCCGAGCACGCCGGCGATCGCACGGCCCGGCGCGCTCGCGGCCGCGAGATCGCGGGCGTTCGCGATCCCACCGGCATCGACGAGCCACACCGCGCCGTCGGGCAATTCGATCACCGCGGCATCGCCTTGGCCCACGTCGAGGTACGTGACGCGAAGCATGCCGGGCGGCGCCGGTGATCGCGCGAGCGTCCACGTCATACACAGCGCCAGCCATCCGGCAAGCTCCGCGCGCGTTCGGCGTGGTCGCGAGGCCAGCCAGACCGACACCACGACGAGCGCGACGGCGGCGGCGGTGCTCGCGACCGAGATCGAGCCGACCGGCACCCGGTGTGCGAGGAGCGCGGCAAGATCATCGATCCGCGCGACGATCCACGCGGCGGCATGGAGCAAGACCTGCCCGATGGCAGGGCTCGCATAGCCCAGTGCGAGCCCCGCGAGCCCGAGCGGCAGCGCGACGAGCTCGACGACCGGCGTCAGCACGAGGTTTCCGACGACGCCGCCCGCGGCCACCTGGTGAAACTGATAGGCGGTGATCGGTGCCGTCGTGATCGCGACCCACGCGGAGGTCACAAAGCCGCGACAGACCCACTGCCATGCTCGCGCGCCAAGGCCCTCGGCACGCGGCGCCGCCGGGCGCAGCGCGAGCGTCAGCGCGGCGACAAACGACAGCTGAAACGACGGATCGTAGAGATCGTCGGGTCGCCACAGCAGCACGAGGATCGCCGCGACACCGAGCGCATCGACGAGGCGCAGCGGTCGATCGAGCATCTGCCCGACCAGCACGATCGCGACGACGACGAGCGATCGCAACGTCGCGAGCTGCGCGCCCGTGATCATCGTGTAGGCGATCGCGATGAGCAGGGCAGGCGGTGCGGCCCACCGCGCCGGCCTGATCCGCCCGCCGAACGGAGATCCTGCAATCAGCCGGCGCAGCAGTGCGAACGCGAGGCCCGCGACCACGGCGAGGTGAAGCCCGCTGACCGATAGCACGTGATAAATGCCGACGGTTCGCCACCGCTGATCGAGCTCCGGCGGGACCTCGCCGCGTTCGCCGGTGACGATGCCTCGCAAGGCCGCACGCCCGATGACGTCGTCGTCGTTCGCCGCATCGATCGCCGCGACCCAAGAGGTTTGGGTCGCAAACGCCCAGCGCCACATCCGCGCCGAGACATCGAGATCCTCGCCGAGGTGCTCGATCGAAGTCGCGGACATCTCCCACACGGCACCGCGACCGGCGATCATCGCGGAGCGGTCCGGAACTCCCGGATCGAGCAGGCCACGCGGCGTGCGGAGCTTGCCGGTCGCCGCAATCCGATCGCCGGACTGGAGCGGCGCCTCGCTCCACAGCCAGATCGTCGATCCGTCATTATAGAGCGGGCCGGCGAAGCCCCGCGAGGTGCGCACGACCGGCCCGCCGACCGTCCCGATCACGCGATCGGCGATCCGATCGTCGGCCTGCGTCCCGGCCGGCAACACGCGATGGCCCGGCCGGGGGAGGAGGCCGATCAACGCCGCCAGCACGATCGCGCAAGTCAGCGGTGCCGGAACGCGAAGCGGGCGTAGCTGCATCTCGCACCTATCGACCACGGGCCCGTTCGGTTGCGTGCGAACGGCCCACTCAACGATTCCGGCCACGTAGCTTGCTCCCCGGCGCTCGCCCGGCCTACGATCCCGGCTCATGCGCGTCTGTCTCGGTTGGCTGGTTGTTGTCTGTGCGACCGCGTTCGGCGGAAGCCCGGCTCGCGCAGGAGTCCTGATCGGCAAGCTCGACCTCCCGCCGACGCCCGAGCGACCGCCCTCGGCGACGCACGGGTTTCTCGATCGCGTCGAGAATCCCCTCGCGACCGTGCGCCCCTATAATCCGACGACCCAGATGGTGATCGTCGTCGAGGGCGACGAGAAACCGGTGTCGCCGCCGCAGGTGACATGGGAGCTCGTGGGCGAGTCCTTCTCGCGGCCGATCGTCGCGGCTCCGGCGGGCGCCGAAATCGTGATCAAGAACGTGTCTCGCACGGCGCGCACGCTCGTCGCGCTCGAAGATCCGAAGCTGCTCGTCGGCGTGATCAACCCGACCGGCCCGAAGTCGTTCCGCGTGACCGACGCCGGCAAGGTGTTCACGATCACGGATCGCGATGCGCCTCATCTCAAAGGTAAGGTCGTCGTCGTCAACACGCAGTTCATCGCGTACCCTGACGAGTCCGGGAAATTCGAGATCACCGACATTCCGGCCGGTAACTACAAGCTCAAGATCTGGTATCGCGATAACTGGCTCGAGCGCCCCGACGATTCGATCGACGTCGCGAACAAGGGCCGCTCTGATTTCAACCCGAAGGTCCCGGCCGGATATCCGGTCAAGAAGTGAGGCCCTAGGTGTTCCTGTCGAAGATCTGGGTATTCCTGGTCACGCTCGCCGGTGCGATCGCGCTGACGATCGCGCTGACGCTGCCGCGCCCTGCCCAGCGCACGCTCGTTAACGAGGAACAGAATCGGCTCGCGGTCGCATGTGGTGTCGTCGACATCTTGCTCGCCGATGACGCGCGCAACCGCGTCGAGCTCGCGGGCTCGTTCTCGCGTGCGCCCGAAGTGGTAGGCGCGCTCGAGGCCGCGTCGAATCTCAATTCGATCGACGAGTCGCGGATGAAGCAGGTGCGCTCGATCGGCGAAAATCTCATGAAAGGCATCCAGGGCCGCAAGCCCGACTTCGCGATGCTGATCGATCGCCGCGGCCGGGTCGTCGCGCGGGTCTCGCTCGACGAGAACGATTTCGGCGATGTCTACGCGGGCCGTCCGCTCGTCGACGACGCGCTCGCCGGCTATCTGCGAGACGATCTGTGGGCGCAGAACGGGACGATGTACTTCGTTTCGGCTTCGCCGGTCGTCAAGCGGGATCCCCCGGTCGCGTACGTCGGCGCGGTCGTGATCGGACACAAGATCACGAACGACCTCGCACAGAAGCTAGTCTCCTCTCTCAACGTCGATATCGGCTTCTTCCTCGATAACGCCGATGTCGCGAGCAGCAAGACGGTCGCGCTCGATCACGCGCCGATGGTCGAGGCGCTGAAGACGCTCAAAGGTGGCGACCTGACCCGTGACTGCCAGGCAAATCATCCGCTCGAGCTCCACGCGGGCACGGACGATTACACGGCGATCGTCGCGCGGCTTCCCGGCGAGGCGCAGCAGCGCCAGGCGTATTATTCGGTGCTGATCAAGCGTCCCGAAGCGCGCGGCTTCACGGGCACGCTCAAGGTCGTCAGCCAAGGCGACCTGTCGTTCGCGAACTTCCCGTGGATCCTCGTCGGTGGCGCGTTCCTCGTCGCGCTCGGCATGGGCATCATGCTGATGTTCGTCGAGGCCGATCGCCCGCTCAAGCGACTCGCAGGTGATGCCGTCAAGCTCGCGAAGGGCGAGAAGGAACGGCTCAGCGAAGACATTCACGGTGGCAAGTTCGGATCGATCGCACGCTCCGTGAACATCGCCATCGACAAGCTCGGCCGCGAGGCCAAGTCGGCACGCACGAACCTCGATTCGTTGCTCGGCCCCGCGCCCGAAGGCAGCCTCGGTACGATCGATCTGCTCGCGGGGACGCTGCCACCGGTTCGCCCGGGCGGACCCGGACCGTCGAGCGCGCCGGCGCCGTCGGACTTCAAGTTTCACGACGCACCCGTGACCCCGCCGGCGATGAGCGTTCGCACCCCGACGCCACCTCCCGTCCGCGCGCCGACGCCGCCGCCGGTGCGGGCGCAGACCGCGCCCCCGG
>JAQBQF010000149.1 GCA_028287115.1 Myxococcales bacterium | reverse complement strand
GAGCCTCGGGAGACGGGCTAGTCGCACAAAAAGCGCACGCGATCAGCCGATGCGCTCGGTGTAGCCAGGCCGGGCAACGCTGCGGTACAGCCGTTCGACGAACGCGAGCGCCTGGTCGCGCGGGATGCGTAGCGTCTTGCCCGCCAGGCCGAGGTCGAGATCGTTCGTCTCCTTGTCCGGACAGAGCAGGAACTGCCGCTGGGTGCAGCGGCGCGTGAGCATGTAAGACTGGCCTGGAAGTATTTGACGCGGAAGCCACGATGAGGTCGGTGATGTCCCCGATGCTGTCAAGTCTCCTGGTCAAGCCTGATATGAGCGCCCTGACGCACGAGCTCTTTCTGAACAGCGAGATAGTCTCTCTCATCTGAGTGCGCATAGAGCGCCGCAGCCACACCAGCACCATGTCCTGTGCCGAAGGACGTCCCCATGACACGAAGTGAACCGCCTGCATAACTATCACCATCCGTCAGACGTCCTCCAACGAACAGGTTGGGAGTATCTTTGCTGCACAGCGTCCTCAATGGAATGTCATAGGCGCCATTCTCGTGGACCATTCGCCATATAGTCGGTTGCCCTGCTTCGGCGTGATACTCCATCGGCCACGCTCCGAGGCAAATCACATCGTCGAAGTGCGCTCCTTCCTCGACGTCCTGTGTCGTAACCTGATAAAGCGCATCCACGTGACGTGACTCACGTGTTCCAATCTCGGGGCCAGTCGCCAGGATATAGGCGTTCTCACAGCCAGGGAGAGTGCGAATGGCTTGCAAGTAGGCCCTGGCTTGTTCTCGCCCATCCACTTCCGCTTCGGTCAGACTCTGTGCATCTCGAGCGTCGTATTTCTCATCGATGAAGTAAGTCGCCACGTCGTTTGTGATGGGAACGCGGAAGAATAGCCCTTGCTCGGAGACAAGCCGTTCGCCTCCACGCTGATTCGCCTGCTGAATGGCTGCTCTCCAGCTGGCCGGCGAGAGATCGGCATCTGCCGTGATCCCGCCAAGACGCATACTCAACGTCCCCGCCTGGACCGCCCCGTGGTTCCCATAACGGACGGAGGCTCCCCCAAAGAAGGCCAGGTCTCCTTCTCCACTGGCGTCGACAAATGCCTTCGCGCTGACCTCGTGATTCCCATTGTGATCGTGGAGCGTGACGGTGGTGATGTGATCCCTGTTGCGTGTGGCGGAGAGGAGCATGGTGTGCAAACTGACCTGAACGCCCGCACGCTTACAGAGCTGGTCCAAGGCGTATTTCACGGACTCGGGCTCGATGAGAACGGCCACTCCGTGAAACTGGATGGGCTCCGAGACTGCGCCCATCCCACGTAGCTGTTGGAGCACTTGGTCGGCAACTCCAAACACCGCTTGTTTCCTCTGGTGGTTCGTGAAGAGACCACAGTAGGTGAGCACGTTCTTCAGGGTGGCCGCCCCACCAAGAAACGGGGCGGACTCGACGAGCAAGGTCCGAGCACTGGCGCTCGCCGCGCCGATTGCAGCCGCTGTTCCTGCAGCGCCTCCTCCGATGACAACGACATCATATGAGAGAGCTAGACTCATGCTTCACCGGTGAAAGGTACGGGTCGCACTAACAAGCGATACTGCAATGGTTGGGCCCTCAGATCCCGACCGATAACCGGCGATCGCTGATCCGGACCCGTGCCGACCGATCGATCAAAGGATCCCGATCGGGATGTAACGGGATATTGAGTGAGAAGTGGTACAGCGTGGCCGTATCCGCTGCACGAGCAGCGTTCTTCCACCTGATCGCCAAGGGGCGTTCGGGTTCCGTCGCGTGCTCGACGATCACGATGCGGCGCGCACGCGCGGAGCAGTCGTCTCGATCGGTTTTCGGAAGCCGCGCGACGAGTGGGTCAGCCTGATCTGCGCGCGCTATTCGTCCACTTCGTCACCGAACAGCTCGGAAACGTCGAGCTCGAGAGCATCGGAGGGTTCGGCACGCACGAGATCCCCGGCCGTCAACAGCCAGCCGACCGCGGTCATGTATCGCTGAGTCTTGCAGGCGAGAGCGAGCGAAAGGCTGTCAGGCCGACGCGCTATCAAGTGCACGACATGCGTCACGCGATGAAGATCGGTCCCATCGACCTCGAGAAAGGCTCTGCCAGCGCGTACGTGGCCTTTGGAGAGTCCGGGCTCGACGTTGTCCTCGAGCCGACGGACGACAAGGGTCTGGCCGCGCTGCGGCGCAGGAGTAGTAGAGGAGAGCCGCTCGTGTGTGAGCCTGCGCTGTCGCGCAGCGCCATCGAGCATGGCCTCGCGGTCGGCAAGCTTCCGCCCGAGGCGCTCGCGATCAAGGCCGCGCTCGCGGTCAGCTTCGATCACGGGCCGGTGATGGAACACGTGGCGCCTCAGCTCGTCGTCGAGTTGATCGTGGCGACCATCGAATTTGCCGCTTCCGAGCCATGGAACGCGTTCGAGCCCGACGAAGCGATCGCGATCCGGTTCGAGCCCGATGGCCGCGAGGTCGAGGGTTGTGTCATGGGCCAGGCCGGCGAAGAGTTCGGGCTCGCGCTCTATCATCACAAGGGGAGCATCGACAAGGTGATGGCGCTGGCCGCGGAGGGGCGGCCCGAAGCCGCCCGAACGATCGCGTGCACGACGGTGCTGATCGCGCGCGACGATTCGTTCGCGGTCGACGCCGTGCACGAGATGACCGGGGTAGCCGGGGCGCCGCTCGTGTTTCATTGCACGCGCGGCAAGCCCGGCCCGGCCGGCGAGCAAGACATCGCTGCATTGGTCGCCGCCCTGCGAGCGGTCACCGCCCTGGCCCAGGATGGCCGGCAGGCGAGCGGCCGCTCGCTCGGCGCCGAGCACACCGTCGTCGCACACGCCACGCGTGGGGCCTCAAAACCTAGCGACGCGACACGATCGGCGTTCGAGGGCGTCGGCCGGAACCAGCCATGCCCGTGCGGTAGCGGGAAGAAGTTCAAACGCTGCCACCTGAGCTCGGTCGAGGCTCCGCCGCCCCACACTTCACCCAGGGCGGCGCTCCACGCCAGAGACGAGCGCATCGTGCGAGACATCCTCGTGTTCGGCGCGCGCCGCTTCGGCGCCGAAGCGATCGCGCGCGGTGTGGATGACACGTTCAGCGCGCGCAGGGTCTCACGGCAGCTGGTCGATCCTCTCCTCGCGTATGCGTGGCCGATCGATGGTAAGTCGCTCGCCGCCCATTTCTTGCACGCGCAAGGAGCGCGCCTGGACGCCGACGATCGGAAGTGGATCGAGCTCCAGCTCACAACCCGCCTGAGCGTCTGGGAGATCCTGCGCGTCGAGCACGGCAGGGGCGTGGAGGCCGTCGATCTGCTGAGCGGCGACCGCTGCTTCGTCCACGAAGTGATGGGCTCGGAGGTCCTCGCGCCCCGCGACACGGTTCTCGCGCGGGTGACCGTCCACGACGTCGCCGTGTTCTGCGGTATGCACGAATCCCTGCTCGCGCCCGCCCCGGCGGATGAAATCATCGCGAGCTTCCGCGACGGCGGTCTCATGCACGGCGATTGGGCAGCCGCGGTTCGTCTGATCGAGCTGTGGCACGGGCAGCTCGCCGCCGCGGAGCGCAAGGCCGCGGCACCGATGAGGCTCTCGAACACCGATGGCCACGACGTGGCGACCATCGAAGACCATTTTGCGGTCGCGGGAGGTGCCCTCGAGCCCGTACTCGAGAAGCTCGTGGCCCTCGAAGGCGTGCTCGTCGACGAACGCGACCGCAAGGGCGCGAGGCTCACGTTCACGCGCCCGGGCAACGCGGTCCACGCCTGGTGGAAGAACACCATCGTCGGCTCGGCGCGCCTCACGCCCACTCGTTTGATCGTCAGCACGAACTCGATCGAACGCGCCGAAGCGCTCGCGGATCGCGTGCGGGACGTGCTCGGCAGCCTCGCAACGTGGAAGAAGCGCACACGCGAGGAGTTGCCGACGATGCTCGGCGGTAAGACCGTCACGATCGACGCACAGGCCACAGACTCGCCCTCGGCCTCCTTGCTCGACGCGTTTCGCGCGTGGCTCGACTCGCCTCTCCCGAAGCTCGCAGGCCGCTGTCCGCGAGAAGCCGTACGTGACGCGGACGGACGGCGCGACGTCCACCTACTCTTGAAGGACATGGAGCACCACCACGCGCGCAAGCCCGTCGACGGCTTCGATCCGGTCCAGCTCCGCCGCGAGCTCGGCCTCGACGAGATAGGGCAGCCGATCCCGCACCTCGACCTCGATCGCGCGGTAGGCGCCGGACGAAAGCTCTCCGAAACGCTGCTCGAGTTCGTGCGGCCGCTGGTCGACACCGCTCCGTGTGGCGTCGACGAACATCGGATGCGCACCCTGCTCGGGTTCGCGATCAACGTGTGGAACTTGGTCGTGACCGAGGAGCTCGACGGCTCCGAGGACGGGGGAGTTGCCGAAATGCGCGCCGAGCTCGCACCTGATCGGATCCCCGCCGAGGTCCTCGCGTGGTTCGATCGCCTCGTCGCCCGCAAGCGCGAGCGCTTCCACGGCGACCTCCGGCTCGTCGGCAACTGGCGAGTCCGCCAGAGCAGAGGCCGGTTAGACATCGAGATGGAGTCACGGGTGCCGCGAGTGCTTCACGCGAAGCTGACGGCGGCGGGACTCCTACCCTGATTGTCGCACGCGGGAGCTCAGCGGATCGGCCCAACGCTGCCTGCGGGACCGTCGAGGCTCGAAAGATCGATCGCGAAGCGAGCTGCGAGCTCGGTGAGTGCGAGCTCGATCTTCGCAATGTACTGGTCGACTTCAGTAGGCGTCGGTGGGCTCTTGACGCGTCCCTTGGGAGACGGATAACGAAATGCGGTCGCGTACACGTCGAGGTCCTGGATCGCACGAAGGAGTGGTTTCACCGGATTCGCGTCGGGGATCGTGGCGACCATGTCGGGAAGCTCGTGGCGGATGCCGGCCTGGATCCCTTCTGACGTGAGCACCGCGCGGATCAGTTTCTCTGCAGCTTGCTCGCACAGGTAGGCGGCATTTCGGTTCGCGCCCCTGTTGAGGAGCCGAGCGCCATCGAGGTCCTGCTTGGCGATCCGAACGTAGCCGGCGATGACGAGCTCAGCGCTCATAGACGAGGATGCCCTCGTGGCTCGCCGAGTAGGCGAGTGTGTTGTGCACGTCACGATCCTCGCCGAAGTCTGACGCACGCCAGACGAAGAGATCGGAGGGAACCCCTGGCTCGCGCTTTACCCGCCAGACCGTCATGGGGTCATCGAAGTCGGCCGGCTCGGGGCAGTCCGGCACGACCGCGAGGAGATCCCAGTCGCTATCGCTTCGAGCGTCACCCCGAGCACGACTCCCGAACAGCCAGATCTGCAGCGGCTGCCAACGCTCTACGACACGAGCGATGATCGACTGGATCGGTGAGATGTCGATCGAACTCGTGCTTGCGCGCCGCGCCCCGTTGATCGACATGATCTGACCGTACCATGTGCCCGACATGGCGGTGCCAACTGCGCGAATCGACTCCACACCACTTCACACCACCGACGTGCTCCGAGCTGCAAATTGCTGCACTTTCAAACGCGCGAACCGTCGAGGATCACGGGTCCGAGATCACCTTGCCAAGGTTGACGTCGAGGGTTCGAATCCCTTCTCCCGCTCAATGGAAACGCCCGGTTCAGTGAACCGGGCGTTTCGCATTTTCGGGCTCTCCCCCCGAGACAGCGAGATCGAATCCGAACGCACCGCCAGCACGATCTCTCCACGACGGTGCGGTCGCATCCTCCCCCCAGCCTTTGGTGCGCAACCCGGGCGTCCGCGAGCGGCAGCACGGTCCCGACGTTCGTCGTCAGCTGCTGCGCGTCGAGCAACGCCGCGATCCGGGTGAGAGGCTCGGTCCGGACGTCGACCAGCATGAACTTCGCAGTAACGCCGTGCCGGGTCGCGCGCTCCTGATCCGCCGCTACGTCGACCGCCTCATTCGCGCCCAAGCGTTGCGCGTACGTTGCGTCGTGGTCCCCGCGCACGTCCCGATCACGTGCACCCCGGGACCGCGCGCGCGCTGCACGGCATATGCGGTTAGTTGGCGAGCTCGGCGATCACGAGCGCTCGTTCGTCATCCGACAATGACCGGAATCGAGGAGGGGGCATCTTCAGTGGAGCGTCGCGGCAAGTTGGAGGCGCCGTATGTTCTTGATGATCGGATACGCGCGCCCGCAGAAGCTGCATTCGTAGTCACCGTATTCGACGAGCGTGATCGCGGCGTGGTCGCCACCGCTGGCGTGGTCACGTGG
>JAQBQF010000146.1 GCA_028287115.1 Myxococcales bacterium | reverse complement strand
CGCGCCTCGATCGTCGCCGCGCCCGACCGCCGGCACGCCGACAAGCCGACGATCTAACGCTCGCTGCGCGTCACGCGGTTTCGCGGGTATGATTCCGCGCACCAAGGCATGTCGACCCGCGAACAGTGGCAGCGCCGGCTCGGTCCGCTCTACGGCGGTGCGGTCGCGCTCGTCCACTCGACCCCGTGGCGCTGGCCCGTCGAAGTCGGCGACGACACGCGTGCACCGGGCTGGATCGTCGCGGTCGGTGCGCCGATCGGCGTGTTCGCGTATCTCGTCGCCGCGCTGCTGCGTTGGGTCGGGATGCCGACCACCGTGTCGTCGCTCGTCGGGCTCGCGATGCTGTCACTCGCGTCGGCGGCGATCGTCGAACGTGGGCTCGCGGAGCGGATCGCGCGCACGCAAAGCGATCCGACCCGCGCGGCCGGCATCGTCGCACTCGTGTTCTTCACGCTCGTTCGCGCCGCCGCGATCGCCGCGTTGCCTCCCTCGCGTTGGTTCGGCGTGCTCGTCGCGACGTCGCTCGTCGGCCGGTGGGCCGCGGTGTTTCTCCAAGCGATCGGTGATCCGATCGTCGACGACGACACGCCGCGATCGCTCGTTTCGACGCCTTCCCCGGCTTGGCTCACCGCCGCGCTCAGCCTCGGTGTCGCGAGCGTCACGGTGCTCGCGCTCGGCAAGTCCGGCATCGCAGCCCTCGCGATCACGGCAGCGCTGACGTTCGTGCTCGGGATCGATGCGCAACGCCGCGATCACGGGCTGACCGCTCCGGTCGTCGCGAGTGCCGCGGCGATCGGTGAAGTGACGATCCTGCTGATCGCGACGATCGGTGCGTGACTGCTCCAAGGGTCTTCCACGCGCCAGAGCGGAACCGCAAAGCCGCAAAGATGCAAAACAGACCAGATCGGAGAACGATCATGATGTCCTGCTCGTCGACACCCGATGCGGCAATGTCCCTAGCCTGGTCGCGCGATGACTCGTCCGTTGTTCTGCCTTTGCGGCTTTGCGGTTCTGGTTCCGCGAGCACGGCAGCGTCAGGACGAGACGTCGGAGCTGGACGCATGTAGCTCGACGATCGTCGCGCCCCAGTTGCCGGTCTCGTCGAGCGCGTAGCTCGCGACCGCGGCGTGGCGGTCGAGCACGGCGTGGACGATCCGCCGCAGCGTACCGGCGCCTTTGCCGTGAATGATCCGGACGCGCGTCATGCCGGCTTCCTGCGCGGCGCGCACGTATTCCTCGACGACGTCCGCGCACTCGCGCGGCTGAAACGTATGGAGATCGAGCGAATCGCCGAGCTCGGGTGCGATCACGTCATCGTCGGCGGTCATCTCAGCCCGGCCAGCTCGTTCCGTTCGGGACAAACGGGATGATCTTGTTGCGCAGCGCCGCGGGGACGCGCGCATCGAGGATGCCGGCGACCTCGTCGGGCCGGTACAGCTGCGACACGTGCATCATCACGATGTGCTCGTTCTCGAACCGCTCCGCGCGCTCGATGATCTCGTCGAGGTGGATATGGCATCCGGCGCGCGCCGCCTCGAGCGACTTACGATCGTCGAGGAACGTGCACTCGATGATCAGCACACGGGTCTTCAGGAGCTCCGGCGAGTGATCGAGCACCGAGACGAGCGTGTCGGTCGCGTACGCGAGCTCGAGCCGATCTTCGTTCTCGAGCATCGCCTCGCCGGCGAGGCGGCGGGCGGCGATCTCCGGCCCGGGCAGGCCGCGAAATTCGGCGCGTAGCTTCGCGACTCGCCGCACGACGACGTAGCCGAGCGAAGGCACGGGATGGAACGTTCGGACGGCACGGATGATCAGGTCGGGACGCAGCGCGAGCTCGTCACCCGGGTTCATGCCGATCGCTTCGATCGCGAGCGGAAACCGCTGCAGCTTGGTCAACGCGGCGAGCGCTGCCTGGAGATCGTCGACGATCTCGGCCGGCATCACGACCCGCGGCGGCTTCGGCTTGCCGTGGAGTGCGCGAATCCCGAGCAGCGCGGGTAGGGCGCCGACGTGGTCGGCATGACCATGCGACAGCAGGATCGTATCGATACCGCCCGCGGATCGCGGCGAAATCCCCGCGTCGAAGACGAGGCCGAGCTCCGGGACGGCGAGCGACGTGTAGACGCCTCCGACGGACACTCCGCGGATCGTGTATGGACCAGCTGTGACCGTCGTCAGCACGCGCGCAGTGTAGCCGACGATGCTACGATGACCGCGCATGTTCTGGTACGTCCTACTCGCGGCTCTCGGGGCCTGGCTCGTGCTGACGATCGCGTTGCCGGTGCCTCGCCGGATCTGGGCATTCAGCCTGATCTCGACGAAGTACTTCTTCCTGTGGCTGTTCGATCTGATCCGGTTGCGCTGGCTGTGGTTCAGGCTGTCCGGCCGCGGCGCGAAATATCAGAAACTGACGCGGCCGATGTTGCTCCGCATGTTCTGCGAGGACCTCGGCCCCACCTTCATCAAGTTCGGTCAGATCATCGCGTCGTCGTCCGGCATGTTCCCGGATGCGTACGTCAAAGAGTTTCAGAAGGTGCTCGATCGCGTGAGGCCGTTCCCGTACGAGGACGTGACGCGCACGCTCGACAAAGAGCTCGGCGCCGAGAAAGCCGCTCATCTGATCGACATCGAGCCGAAGCAGCTCGCGTCCGCGTCGATCGCGCAGGTCCACTCGGCAAAGCTGCGCGACGGCACGCCCGTCGTCATCAAGGTCCAGCGCCCGGGCATCATCGCGCGGTGCTCCGCCGACATGCGGATCATGCGGCGGGTCGCCGGCTGGGTGCAGCGCTTCAAGAAGGACGCGGAGCTCGCGAATCCGGTCGGCATCATCGACGACTTCACGAACACGCTCACCGAAGAGCTCGACTTTCGCAAAGAAGCGGCAAACCTCGATCGCTTCAACGACATCATGCGGGAGCTCGGTCACAAGCACATCCGTGCTCCTGTCCCGCAGCACGAGTACACGACGCGCAAGGTGCTGGTGATGGAGAAGTTCACCGGCCTGCGCGTCGATCGGTTCGACGAGATCAAGGCGCGCGGCATCGACGGCGAGACCAAGCTCGTCGACGGCCTACGTGCCTGGTTTCAATGCGTCGTGTTCTATGGGTTCTTCCACGGCGACGTTCACGCCGGCAACTTGATGCTCCTCGATGACGACACGATCGGCTTCCTCGATTTCGGCATCGTCGGCCGGTTCGACGAGAAAGAGCGCTACCTCGTCACCGACTACATGATCGCGTTCGCGTCCGGTAACTACAAACGCCTCGCGGAGATCATCTGCGAGATGGCCGGCACGCCGCCGGGGCTCGATATGGAGGGCTTCGTTCGAGATCTCGGCGAGACGTATCGCCCGCTGCTGACGCTGTCGTTTGCACAGGTCAATTACGCCGACTTCATGCCGGGCATCCAGCGCGTCGCGACCCGCCACCGCGTGCGGATGCCGAACGAGTTCATCCTGATCACGAAGCAGTTGCTCTACTTCGATCGCTACGCGAAGGCGCTCGCGCCGAAGCTCAACGTGTTCACCGATCCACGCCTCGTGCTCGGCATGATGCAAGACATCCAGAAGGCACGCATGCAGGCGGACGCGAAGAAGGCGCAGCAGACTACGTAATCGTCCGCGCCGGCGATGCCGCGAACGACAGCTTCTCTCGGGCACCAAGGGCGGAGTCATTTCCGCCACGAGTCATCGCCGGCAGCCGTTAGTGAGTGCGCGCGAGGTCTGGAGCGCTTGATCGTGGACGAGCGTCGGAGTACGCCCTTCGCTGGATCCGTATCGCCCCGCCTGTGGCGAGGAGGGCCTATGGCGGCTACGCCGTTCGACGCAGATCACTCCTCGCGCAGCTGTGCGCGTGCGGCCTCGAGCGCCTTGCGCTGCTCTGCGGAGATCGTGGGGTACTGCAACTGAAGGCCGCGAATCGCGGACGTGATGACATCCGCGACCACGGCGTGCATGGCCCACTTGTAATCGGCGGGCACCACGTACCACGGGGCCCACGTCGTGCTGGTCGCCGCGAGTGCCTGCTCGTACGCCGCGATGTACTTGTCCCAAGACCGGCGTTCCGCGAGATCCGAGGCCGAGAACTTCCAGTGCTTCGCGGGATTGTCGAGCCGTTCGAGGAAGCGCGCCTTCTGTTCCTGCTTCGACACGTGGAGGAAGAACTTGAGGATCACGGTCCCGCTGCGCACGAGGTGATGCTCGAACGCGCGGATGTCCGCGTAGCGCTCATCCCAGAACGAGGCGGCACGCGCGGCGCCGCCGAGCTGAGCGTCGAGGATCTCGGGATGAACGCGCACGATCAGCACGTCCTCGTAGTAGGACCTGTTGAAGATGCCGATGCGGCCACGCTCGGGAACCACCTTCGCGCAGCGCCAGAGAAAGTCGTGGTGGGTCTCCTCCACCGAAGGGGTCTTGAAGCTGTAGACCTGCACGCCTTGCGGGTTCACGCCCGACATGACGTGCTTGATCGTGCCGTCCTTGCCTGCCGCGTCCATTGCCTGGAGCACGACGAGCACCGAGCGCTCGTCGCTGGCGTAGAGCAGTTCCTGTGCTTCGGTGAGATCCGCGATATTTTGCTGGAGGACCGCCTGCGCGCGCTCCTTGACCACGTGCTTGCCGAGATCCTTGAGCTCCTGCGTCTGCGCCCATGCGGTGTCGTAGTCCGCGAGGCGCACGCGCGTTTGACCGGGCGCGACGACTAGGCGCTGCATTAGCTGCGACGACAACATCAGCTCGCTCGACTCGAACACCTGCAACGTGGTGCCGCGGGGTCGACTCGACAATCGGAGCGATCCGCTCGGTCGGTCGACGACATCGATACCTTGATCTGCCTCGTCGCCATGGCCCACGACCTTCACACCGAGATCGAGATCGACGCCGACCGTCTGGGACGTGCTTGCCGATGTTCCCGCGTACCCGTCGTGGAATGCGTTCGTGAAGAGCGTCGAGGGCACACTCGCACCCGATGCGCGGCTGCGCGTGCGACTCCAGCCACCGAGCGGATCGGCGATGACGTTCCGCCCACGCATCGTCGAGCTCGAGCCCGGCAAGCCGTTCGCGTGGCTCAGCGAGACGCGCGAGCACGACGCCGGCCGTCAGTTCGTCCGCTCTTGTTCCGCTCACCGCCGTGCCATCCGGACGGTCGCGGGGCAAGATGCGCGCATGGCAAACGACAAGACGGTTCTGGTCACAGGTGCGACGGGTAAACAAGGTGGTGCGGTTGCGCGGCGCCTGCTCGAGCGCGGCCATCGCGTCCGTGCGATGACACGCAAACCGGACAGCGATGGAGCGCGCGAGCTCGGCAAGCTCGGCGCGACGATCGTCGTCGGCGATCTCGACGACGCGAAGTCGGTCGGCACTGCGCTTGCGGGCGCGTGGGGCGTATGGGCGGTGCAGAACTCATGGGAAGCCGGCGTCGAGAAGGAAGAAGAGCAGGGCAAGCGCATCGCGAAGCTCGCGCGCGAGCAGGGCGTGCAGCACTACGTGTACTCGTCGGTTGGCTCTGCGCACCGCAAGACCGGCATCCCGCACTTCGACAACAAGGCGCGCGTCGAAGACACCGTGCGCGCGCTGAAGTTTCCGTCGTACGTGATCCTCCGGCCGGTCTATTTCATGGAGAATCTGCTCGCGCCGTGGTCGCTGCAAGGCGACAAGCTGATGGCCGCGCTGCAGCCGACGACGAAGCTGCAGATGATCGCGGTCGAGGACATCGGTCAGCTCGGCGCTCTCGCGTTCGACAAGGCAGCGGAGATGAACGGCAAGGAGATCGACTTCGCCGGCGACGCGATCACGATGCCGGAAGCGGCGGCGATCTTGTCCGAGGTGATGGGCAAGCCGATCACGTTCCAGCAGCAGCCGATCGACGCCGTGCGCGCGCAGAGCGAGGACACGGCGATCATGCTCGAATGGTTCGACAAGGTCGGCTACAACGCCGACATCGAGGGCGTGCAAAGGCAGTACGGCGTGAAGTTCTTGCGACTGCGCGACTGGGCGCGCAAGAACGTGAAGCGTTGATATCAGTGACCGTCCGAGTTCTATGGTCTCGAGCAGCAGCTCGGTGAGGGTCGCGGCATCCGAACCCGCTTCCTAAGTCGTCACCCGTCCGGGAAGTCGCGTCGTGCAACACGCGCGTAGACCGCCGAGGAATCGGGTTCTCAATTTGAGCCGCCGGTCGTCACGTTGATGACGCCGATCGAGCTGTCACGCGCCAAGACGCAGGCCAAGCCCGTGCGGGGCTGCGGACCCGCGGCACGGCCATCGCAGCGAGGGTCGAGATGGCCGCAGTTCTGTGTCTCATCTTCCTTCCCGCGCTGAGCGCGATCCTGTTCATGTTCGGCGCGAGTGGCGGCGAGCTCGACCTCGCCAATGTCCTGGCCTGTCTTGCCTTCCTGTTGTTGGGTTCTGGGATGGTGGTCGGTGCGATGAACATGTCGAAGGCGTGGGAGGAAGAGCCTCTCGAGGATTCCGATGCGTGAGCCCACGGCTGCGCGGCCGTATGGCGATGGAGCATCCTCGTTCGCGGCTGCGGGCGAGGAGCAAGGCGTGACCTGCCTTGTCGAAGCGTTCTATCGGCACATGGATGCGCTTCCTGTGGCGCAGACGATTCGGTCCATGCACGAGGCCGATCTGCAGCTCTCTCGAGCAAAGCTCACGGCCTTCCTGTGCGCTTGGCTCGGTGGGCCAAACCGCTACGCCGAGCTATTCGGCCCGATCTCCATCCCGGCCGCGCATCAACACCTCGCGATCGACGAAGCCGAGCGCGATGCCTGGCTTGCTTGCATGACGGCTGCGGTTCACGAGCAACCGTGGGCCGAGATCTTCAAGCACTACTTCCTGCGTGCGATCGCGGTTCCTGCGAACCGCGTGCGACTGGCATCCGTCGCTCGCCGAGCTGCGTCCGAGCGCTGAACGTGGACGATTGTGTGTCACGGATCACCGGCGGCGCATCTCGAATGCAGATGCGAACTGCTCTTCGGCGTGAAGCCCGCGTTCGACGCGCACACGGCTGCAGCTTGCATCCAACGATGAAAGGCGTGGTCACGGTTCGATGAAGCGGCACAAGCGTCGGCCTGTCACGTTTTGCTCGCATCGTCGCTCCATTGAGAAAAGGAGCACTGCATGCGAACGCAATCGTCTGTACGAACTGATCCCTACCTCCGGAGTGTGCTGGTCGCGAGCTGTCTTGTCGCCGGCTGCAGCAGCGACGCGCCGGTTGCCGACAAGAGCCCGTGCGCTACGAACGACGGGCAATGCATCTTCCGGCACGACACGTTCGGCGACGAGCAGCTCTGGACCGACACGCTCCGGCTTCACGACCTCGTACAGACGCTGCCGCCGACGACCGCGCTCGCCGTCGGGCTGAAAGTCGATGCGGATGCCGTGCCTGCCGATGTCCTCGCGTCGGCGGACCTGCACGATCCTGCGACGACCGTTGCGCTGATCTCACTCGACGCGGTGGTCGGGGTCCACGGCATCGTCGAGAGCGGGCGGATCACGAAGATCGGCATCACCTGCGCGATGTGCCATTCGACGGTAGACGACTCCGTAGCGCCTGGTATCGGTAAGCGGCTCGATGGTTGGCCGAACCGAACCCTCAACCCCGGCGCCGTGATCGCTCTGACGCCGGGCCTGCCGAGCTTCACCGGATCGCTTGGCGTGGACAACGCCGCCGCGGTCGCCGCGTTGAACAGCTGGGGCGCGGGTCGCTATGACGCGCGCTTCAACCAGGACAAAGAGAGCCATCCTGTCGTGTTGCCCCCGGCCTACGGACTGGCGAACGTCGCACTCGAGACGTACACCGGCGAGGGCGTGGTGTCGTACTGGAACGCCTACGTCGCGGTCACGCAAATGGGCGGTCACGGCAACTTCAAGGACGATCGCCTGCGGCTCGACATCCGTCAGGATCCAGATCGCGTCACACCGATGTTGCCAGCGCTGCGCGATTATCAGTTCTCGCTCGTTCCGCCCGCTGCCCCGACGGGAAGCTTCGACATAGCAGCTGCGCAACGGGGCAAGATCCTCTTCGAGGGCCAGGGCCGGTGCAGCGCGTGTCACTCCGGGGCGAGCTTCACCGATGCGCCGACGCTCCACGCTGCATCGGAGACTGGCATGTCGGCTGATGAAGCACGCCGTAGCGCGACGGGGATGTACCGGACCACGCCGCTTCGCGGTGTCTGGCAGCATCCGCCCTATTTTCACGACGGAAGCGCACAGACGCTGTTGAACGTCGTCGAGCACTACGACCAGGTGCTCGATCTCGGTCTCAGTGGCGCTCAACGATCCGATCTCGAACAGTATCTGCTGTCGCTCTGACTTCGCCGCATGGTCAGCGTCGCGCTTTTCGAGCTCGCGAGTGCGGCGGATAGAGAAACCAGTCCTCTTTGGTGACGTGCAGCAGCAGCACACTGCGCAACGCTCCGACAAGCTCGAGCCCGCGGCGGTGGTCGGCGCGATCGAGCGCAGCCCAGATCCTCGTCACCAGGCATCGCATGCTCCCATGCTCCTTCCTCATCGTCTCGGTGTAGGCACGGGGTGTCGAATCGAGCCGCTCGAAGGCTGGAAACAGCACTCGCTCTTCGCCAGAGACGTACCCGGAGAGCTGGAGCTCGAACGCCGCAAGCTGCAGGCGCGCCACCACGTTGTCCTCCGAGCGAAGCGACGCATCCAGCTTGGAGAGCTCTTCGTCGAACCGAATGTCCTGCCGCATGGCCATGATCGGCTGCAAGGAGCGTGCTTTCGCGCGGGACGTGACAATGCACCGCGGAGGGCTCGATTCGAGCGCGTGATATCGATCTGACAACATGCTCGAACCTCTGCTCGAGGTCGCGTTGGATCTGTCTGCGAACCTCCGGCCCTACGAGCGGTATCGACGTCTCATCGCGGTCGCCCGCAGGATGATCTCTTGCGACGCGATCGCGCTGCTTCGTCTCGAGGGCGAGGTCCTGGTTCCGGTCGCCGTCGACGGGCTGCGTGGCGAGGCCATCGCACGACGGTTCATGCCCCGCGAACATCCGCGCCTCGCGGCCATCCTCGATGCAAATGGACCGATTCGGTTCGGCGACGTCGCGATTCCGGATCCGTTCGATGGACTGTTCGCAAACCGCGGCGACGTTCTGTCGCGCGCGCACGCTTGCATGGGGTGCCCTCTGATCGTCGAAGGCGAAGTGATCGGCGTCCTGACTCTCGATGCGATCGAACCGACCGCGTTCGATGCCGTCAAGGACGAGACCGTCGCCATGCTCGCGGCACTGGCCGGCGCTGCCATTCATACGACGATCCTCGCCGAGACCCTCGACGAGCTTGCTGTACGGAACCAACTGGTTGCGAGGCAACTGGTCCGCGAAGCCCTCGATCGCGTCGGTGGCGAGCTCCTCGGCATGAGCGCCGGCATGGTGCGCGTCCGCCACGAGATCGAGATGCTTGCCGGGTCGGACCTGACGACTTTGATCACGGGGGAGACCGGCGTCGGCAAGGAGCTGGTCGCGCACGCCATCCATGTGAAGTCTCGACGTCGCGATAAGCCGCTGGTCCACGTCAACTGCGCCGCGTTGCCCGAAGCACTGGCCGAGAGCGAGTTGTTCGGGCACGTGCGTGGGTCGTTCACCGGTGCCATCGACCATCGGGCGGGGAAGTTTGAAGTGGCCGACGGCGGTACGCTCTTCCTCGACGAGATCGGAGAGCTGCCGCTCTCGATTCAACCCAAGCTGTTGCGCGCGGTCCAGTCGGGTGAGGTGCAGCGGGTCGGCTCCGACAAGACCCTTCGGGTCGATATCCGTGTTGTCGCCGCCACGAATCGCGACCTCTCCGAGGAGGTCCGTGCGCACCGCTTTCGAAGCGATCTATTCTATCGCTTGAGCGTCTATCCGCTGCACGTGCCGCCACTACGCGAGCGTCGCGAAGACATTCCGTTATTGAGCGGTCATTTTCTCGACCGCGCTCAGCAAAAGCTTGGCGTCGGTCAACTGCGCCTGAACGTGGAGGCCCGTGCACGACTCCGCGACCATGGATGGCCGGGCAACGTCCGCGAGCTCGAGCATGTCATCCTGCGGGCCGCGCTTCGGGCATCCGAGGGACGGCGCGACGACACGATCGTGATTCACGACGAGCACCTGGGTATCGATTCAACCGACCATCGCGTGGGTGGCCCCACAGCACCGGCGGTGAAACGCTCGCTACGCGAGGCGGTGGATGCGTTCACGCAAGACCTGATCACCACGACGATCGCCGAGTGCGACGACAACTGGGCCGAAGCCGCGAGACGGCTCGGACTCCAACGCGGCAACCTTCACCGACTCGCGGCTCGACTGCGTCACGGCTCGTAGTGGTGAGATCGCGACCGCTGCGGTTGCGTTCATGCGGCGGTGCCCGATAACGAAGACCAAGGCGTGCCAAGTCCGATCATGAAGCGCGAGGTGACTTACCGTGGTGAAGGCCGGTAGGGTTGAGCTCGAATGGCCCAGTTCCTCCACCCATTCGCCTGCTTTTCGTGCAGACGCTGTTTCAGGCGTAGCGCGAGCGATTCCGTTCAACGGAAGTGCCCGACGTGCGGATCACTCGCCGTCGTCATGAATCGAAAATTCAAGGCGCCAAGCAAGGGTCACGAGGAGCAGTGGCGGAAGGTGGAGTTTCTCTACAAGCACGGCTTTCGATTTCAGAGCGTGTACGACGAGAGTGGTGCACTTGTTCCTTATCCGGATTCTCTACACGACGCGCGCGCTTTCGTTCGCCGCTACTCTCCAACGCAAACCGGCCGCGTCTTGAAACGGACAAAGAACGCGCCGCGCCCAACCGGACCTCGGTCCATATTTCTTCGGCCAGCTCGGAAGCGTGGGCCAACCACGGCGTCGCGTTCAAGGCCGCGCTCGCGATGAAGGGCGCTCTATTCCTCGCAGCGAGCGGGCTCGTGATCTCGTCCGAAGATCGCGCGACGCCGCGTCGAGAATCGCGTTTCGGCTCGCGCACTTACGCGATTCCACGAGGACGCGACGACCGTGCTCGCGAAGTTCGAGCAGATATGAATGCGAGCGAGCGCAAAGAGCACGGTGCACTCGGTCAGCACTTCGCATATGTCCCGGATGGCGGAACGAAGGCGTACGACGGCAAAGAAGATCGGATCGACGCGCTGCAGGCCGGCATCCTGTCGCGCAAGATCGTGAGGTTCTCGTACAAGGACTCGCGCAGTCGTGCGCGCAGCGGCGATCGCGCGCCGTTCGTGATCCTGATGCATCGGCAGGCCTGTACGTCGTCGGCGCCCGTGTGGGCGAGGGCTATGCTTCGGCCGATCTACACGACTGGCGCCGAGGCCTCGGCGTCTTCCCGGTCGAGCGCTTCGTCGAGGCCGAGCACCTGCGCAAGCGCACGTTCGAGATCCCTGCCGATTTCAAGATCGACGACATGCTCCACGGCGCTTCGGCGTCCACGTCGGCGATCCTACGAACGCACGGCGCGTCGTCGTCGAGTTCTCGGCCGAGAAGGCTGAGCTAGTCGCCGGTCGCGTCTGGCACCCCGCGCAGGAACTTGCTCGCGTTGCCGAAGGACGCAGGCGGCTCAGCTTCACCTGCAGAACCTGACGCCGGTTGTCTCCTGGATTCTTCAGCGGGGCCCCCACGCAAAGGTCATCGAGCCATCGGAGTTGGCGGCGATGGTCATCGACGAGCTGGAGTGCGCTCGTGCGAAGTATGCGGCGCCGTAGTTCAACGTAGCGACCGCAATGAACTCGCGGTAAGTTGTTGGGTATGGAGACCGCCGCCAAACTTCTCGAGGAAGCGATGCGTCTTCCCGAAGACGAGCGGGAGGAACTCGCTGCCAAGCTTCTCGATAGCCTCGAGCCGCCGCCGGGAATTTCGATCGACGACGAGGACGAGATCGAGAAGCGCGCTGGGGAAGCGCGGAGCGGTGCGCCCGGAATTGCGTGGGACGAGATCAAGCGCGACCTGTTGAAGTGATCGGTTCCGACCAGCAGCCGCGCGCGAGTTCGCCGCCGACTTTCGCTACTGCGAGAAGGACCATCCGGGGCGCGGTGTTCGTTTCATCGCGGCAGTTGATGTCGCGCTCCGTGAAATCGAAGCGTCCCCGCTGCGTTTCGCGCTCCTTTATGAGCCCGATATCCGTTCCGCCAAGGTGAAGCGGTTCCCGTACAGAGTCGTCTACGTTGTCGTGGACGACGCGATTGATGTCGTCGCTGTGGCGCATGCGAAGCATTCCAGTCCGCTTTCGGAGCCCATCGAAAATCTCTCGGGAGCGCATGCTAGAATGTCCACTGTAGTGCATCGCGATACAAGAACGCTTGGTACATCGGCGGCTCGATCGACGAGAACCTGGCTGGCGCGCGTTTCGTCGGAGCGCGATCAGTCGTCGTGTCGTGGAGCTTGCGATGGTGGCTCGATTGGGATGGGTCGGCGTCGCGGCTCGTCGCGATGGAGTGACAACGGTGGCCTGCCGAACGAGCAGCGAGCTCAGAGTGATGGTGGTTCGGTGCCGCACCACGACTTCTCATCGAACCTTTGATCGTGAAGCGATGGGTCGGCCCACTTGCGGATCATGACGATGACGTCGGTCTTGCCCGTGAAGCCGGCGAGGTCCGACTTGATCTTCTCTTCGAGTGCGCACCTCGTCAGTCCAGCCGCCTTGACATCTCCGACGAGCGGCATCGTGATCATGCCATCGGGTCGGATCGTTGCCTCGGTCTCGAGCTCCTTCTGTTGCCAGACGACGATCCGGACGACGTCCCCGACGCCAAGAACGGACTCCTTGATACGAGGTTCAGTCTGGCCGCTGTGATTGACGGACGGCGACGAACACGCGGCGACGAACACGATGAATACGACGTGCCGAATCACCGGAAGAGTGTTCACATATTCCCGCGGAGGCGCAATGCAACGCCACGGTGAAGCAGAACGTCGTGAGTGGTCTCGTCGGGACGCCGAAGTCAGGCAAGCCGCGCGAGATCCCAGTCGGCGACGAGGTGAACGCAGTGCTCGAGGCGCACCGCCACCTCCGTGGACCGCTGGTGTTCTACGACGTCGATGGAAACATGTTGAAGAACAGCACGACGAGGCACGTTACCGGAACCGGTCGTCGATCGATTGGTTGCGCGGAGCCGATTCTTTTTTCGTGTTGTCGAGGTAGCCGAGGAACAGCGCGAGGTACTTGGTCCGCTCTGCATCGAGCGGAAGGAACGACAGTCCGATCTGGTGCGCTTCGTCGAGTGGCGTGCACCACACGACACGCCCGGGAATCCGCAGGGCCTCGGACTGCATGTCGTCATCGAACACGAGCACGATGTCGACATCGACCGTGACGCCCATCGGAATCGCGTCGGCAAGATCGGCGCATAGACCACCGCGGGACAGATTGTGGGTGCGGCCCGCGATCTTCTTCTTGCCGAAGTGAAACGTCACTTCGGCCTCGTGCGCGAAGCGCTGATGTTCTCGCTCGGATCGACTACTCACCCGCATAAGCTTGGCAACCCAGGCGGGGCAGTGGCAAGTTTTCCCGAGGAGGCTTTGGGTGGGCGCTCGGGTAGTGTCCGCAAACCGGACGCACTGCGTCGTTCGGAATCACTGATGTTCTGGACGCTTGGCGAGCGCCTCAGAAAACCACCCATCGGTGAGTGCGTCGAGCTCCGCTGTGACCTCTTGGACACGGAGCGTCCACCGCGGCTCGCGAGCGACCGCCGCCTGCGCTCGTAGCCACCCGTAATACGCGTGGATCGTGTCGGCCGCGAGCCGGCGGCGTTCGCGGTGGCGGCTCGTCGCGATCGCCGCGATCCTCAGCTCGTTGGGCTCGAACAGCAGGCGTTCGAGTCGCCAGGTGGCGCGGACGTCGTAGACGAGAACGTGTCCGATCGTCGGATCTGGGACGTCTCGCCAGGACGAATTGTTGCCCACGCGCGCGCCGAACATCGGGATGAGCCCTGCGAGCCGAGCTCGCACGTTCCAGCTCGGCGTGGGATCGCGATCGAGACCTGCCGTGCGGTAGGCGGCCGCGACGACCGCAGAGATCGGCGGCGCGGTCGCCAAGACGCGACGCAGCTCGGCTTCCGACACGGGAATCAGCACGGGCACGGGCACGGGCGCCGGCGGCTGGAGCTCGCCTGTTGTCACGGGTGCGAGCTCGATCGGCTCGTCCATCTCGTCATCGGACGGTGCCGCATCCGCGCGCGCCGCTAGCACGATCAGGACAGCAAGCAGCGCCAAGAGCAGGATCGCGACGCGACCTTTCGGGCGGTTGCGTGCCTGGGCGACGGAGCGTACGGTGCGAACGTGGCGGCGACGCTCACCGATAATGCGCTCCAAGTTCTTCGCGCTCGCTATCTCGCGCGCGAGGACGGAGTGGTCGTCGAGACGCCGGAACAATTGTTTCGGCGGGTCGCTGCGCACGTCTCCGCTGTCGAGATGCGGCTCGGTTACACCGCCGACGAGGTCGCGACCGCGCGGGCTCGATTCGAGCGGATGATGGCTTCCCTCGAGTTCCTGCCGAACTCGCCGACTCTCATGAATGCGGGCCGACCACTCGGCCAGCTCGCGGCATGTTTCGTCGTGCCGGTCGAAGACTCGACTACCGGCGTCTTCGAAGCCGTGCGCTGGGCCGCGGAGATCCAGAAAACAGGCGGTGGCACCGGCTTCTCGTTCTCGCGCCTCCGTCCCGCTGGGGATCTCGTGTCGTCGACGGGGGGCACTGCGTCCGGTCCCGTGTCGCTCATGCAGGTGTTTGATGTGGCGACCGAGGCCATCAAGCAGGGCGGCACTCGTCGCGGTGCCAACATGGGCATGCTGCGCGTCGACCACCCGGACATCCTCGAGTTCATCGCGATCAAGCTCGACCCTACCCGGATGCGCAACTTCAACCTGTCGGTCGCGATCACCGACAGCTTCATGGCCGCCGTCGCCGCGGGCACCACGTACCCGCTCGTCAATCCGCGCACCGGCGCCGTCTCGGGCGAGCTCGACGCGCGCAAAGTGCTCGACGCGATCGCCAATGCCGCTTGGGCCGTCGGCGATCCCGGCATGGTGTTCATCGATCGCATCAATCAGCTCCAGCCGACCCCCCAGCTCGGTGCGATCGAAGCGACCAACCCATGCGTCACCGGGGACAGCCTCGTGTGGACCGAAGACCGCGGCGCCGTACCCATCCGCGAGCTCGTCGGCACCCAGCCCCACATCGCGACGCTCGAAGGATCCACGCTCGTGTTCCGGCGCGTTTCGCAGGTGATCGCGACCGGCACGCGAACGATCTATCGGCTGAAGACCCGCGATGGACTCGAGCTGCGACTTACAGCGGAGCACCGGGTCGCCACCGATCGCGGCGATGTGGCTGCCGCCGAGCTCACGCGCGGCGATCGCATCCGCTGCATCCGCACAGGCACGCTCGATGTCTCCCGCGATCGGCTCGCCGACCTCGTAGACTGGACCGCCGTCGCGTCGATCGTCCGCGAAGGCGAGGAGGCCGTCTTCGATCTCACCGAGCCCACCACCAGCCACTTCTTCGCGAACGGCCTGCTCGTCCATAACTGCGGCGAGCAGCCACTCTTGCCGTTCGAGTCGTGCACGCTCGGATCGATCGATGTCGGGCGCTTCGTGGCCGGCGGCGATCTCGACTGGCAGCGCCTCCGGACTGCAATCGCCGACGCGGTGCGCTTCCTCGACGATGTCATCGACGCCAACCGGTACCCACTCGTCGAGATCGAGCGCGCGACCAAAGCGACCCGTAAGATCGGACTCGGCATCATGGGCTGGGCCGACGCCCTCGCGGCGCTCGAGATCGCTTACGACAGCGACGCGGCCTTGCAGCTCGCAGAGCGGGTCGCTGACTTCCTCGAGACCGAGTCGCTCGCTGCGTCCCGCGCTCTTGCCGAGCGGCGCGGGCCATTTCCGGCGTGGCGCGGCTCGCGTTGGGAAGCGACTGCCGAGGCGGGCCGGCCCCTGCGGAATGCCACCACGACCACGATCGCTCCCACCGGGACGATCAGCATCATCGCCGGATGCGCGAGCGGCATCGAGCCGCTGTACGCGCTCGCGTATCGCCGCAATGTCCTCGACGGTGCCGAGCTCACGGAGGTCAATCCGATGTTTCAGCGGATCGCCGGCGAGCGCGGCTTTGGATCTCCCGAGCTGTTCGCGCGGGTCGCCGAGCACGGCGGCGTCCGCGGCGACAGCGCCGTTCCCGCGGATATCCAGCGCCGGTTCCCGACCGCGCACGAAGTCGATGTCCAAACCCACGTCCGGATGCAGGCCGCTTTCCAGCGGTACGTCCACGCGGCGGTCAGCAAGACCATCAATCTCCGTCGAGACGCGACCGCCGCCGACGTGAAAGCTGCGTACCAACTGGCGTACGAGCTCGGTTGCAAGGGAATCACCGTGTACCGGGACGGTAGCCGCGAGGGCCAGGTGCTCGTCACCGGTGCTCGTGCCGCGGTCGTCGCCGCTCCGCCGGGCTGCCCGGAGTGCGGTTCGGTGCTTGTGATTCAGACGCAGTGCCGATTGTGCCGGCACTGTGGTTGGTCGGTCTGCGGATGACATTGCTGCGCGCTGCAGCAATCCCGAGACCGTTTCTCGACGACGCAATTACACGAGCTTGACCACGCGCTCGTCCGAGAGCCGGATTCACGCGTCCGGATGTCGGCGGACACCGGCCACGCCGAAACCCTTGAGGAAGCGCCGAACGCGCGTTCCCTCATTGGGTCTTAAAGCGGTCGGTGTCCCGAAGGGACACGGCAACGGTAGAACGAAAAAAGCCCAGCACGATGCCGGGCTCCTTCGCGGTTACAGCTGAATGTTCCCTGCCCGCCTGCGGGCGGATAATTACCGGCGGCGGCGGCGGCGTGCCGGGCGCGGCGCGACGGCAGCGGCTTCGAGCTCTTCGAGATGCTCGAGCATGCTGATCATCGTGTTGCGCGTGGCAGCGTGCGGCTCGTTCGTGATCGCACGGCCAAGGCCAATCCGCAGCTCGGCGCGGAGCTCCGACTCGATGAGTCGGTAGGTACGCAGCGCCTCTTCGGGATCGTAATGATTGAGGTCTGCCTCACAACCAGTGGCTGCAATCCAGACCGCCGCGAGCGCGGCAGCGCGGCGGCCGGGCTGCGAGATCGCGAATTCCTTCACGGAAGCCCGGAGGCGTGCGCGAACCAACTGGACCGGCGGAAGAGCGACGAGCCCATCGTTGTCGTCGTCTGGCCGGCGGAGGACAGGGCGTGTCATTGACTTGTCGGTTTCCATGTCTTCTTTGTCCTGGTCTCGCAGCGGGAGCCTTTGTTTTCCCCCAGAAGGACGCGCTGCGATGGACCGCGACCTTGCCTGATCGTTTTTGGAAAAGCGATGAATATCAGCGCGAAGCCTTGCGAAAGTAACAGTCGAAACGGAGCGATCTCCGAATATCCTTCACCGCATGACCGACTGGGGTTCAACTACCCCACCAGCGAGAAATCGACATCTCACTCCCGTGCCGAAATGTCGATCGACCGGTCATTTTTGTAACCCCGGCGTCACTCCGGAAATGATCCCATCAATTCGTCGAGCGATGAAATTTTGGATGGTCTCGTCGACAATCTTGGGTTGCTCGATCGGCGCCGTGTGCGATGCGTCGGGGATTTCGAGCAGCTCGGCCTCTGGAATCGCCGCTGCCATCTCGCGACTTCGATCGGGAGGCGTGAAGCCGTCGCGCTCTCCAGCGACGACGAGCGTCGGGATCTTGATCGCCGGCAACAGATCATCGGCGGAGTGGGAGCCTGCAGCGGACAGCATCGCCACGAACAACCGCGAGTCGATGCGCGCCATTCCCTCGAGGTACGGCATAAAGTCACTTGGCTCGACGAGCTCGCGCCTGACTTCGAGCCGCGTCGCGACCTCGTACGAGAGGCGCGTCGGCAGCAGCAGCCGGGTCACTCTATTAATGACGTTGGGCACGCGTAGGATCCATTTCTGGATCGTCGGGAGCAGTTCTTCAAGTGTCGCCGAGCCGCGGAACGTCCTTAGTGGATGCGACGGAGCGCCGCAGACGAGCACGAGGCCCGAGACCCGGTCGGGGTGACGGCGATACGCTTCGAGCGCGACCTGGACACCCATCGAATGTCCGATCAGCACCGCTCGGTCGACGAGCGCATCGTCGAGGACGCACGCGACGTCGTCTGCGAGATCCTCGATGGTCACGCGCTGCGGGTCACGCGGCGGCGCCGTTCGTCCGTGTCCACGATAATGAGGGTGCAGTCCGAACCGATCGGCTAGGTCTGCGCGCAGGTAGCGCCAGACGTAGCCATCGCATCCGATGCCATCGCACAAGAGCACCGGCGCCTTCGCGCCTCGCTCACCCCAGGACTCGTAGAACAGAGGACTGCCGTCGAGCTGCGAGACGGCGTACCCCCACGCCGTCTGCATCGCTCAACTCCTAAGCAATCTCTTTCTCGTCTTCCTCGCCCGGGAATTCATTCACCGAGGGGTACTTCATGATCTCTTTCCGAGCGATCTTCCATGCCTTCTGAACAATCCACGACAGGGACCGGTCCTGCCGGGTCGCTTCGTCTTGGATTTCCTTCAGCATGTCTTCGGGAAAGTACAGGGACTGCTTGCGTTTATCCGAGCCGGCCATACGCCAGCTAGTTTCGTAGGGTTACCTACACCGTGTCAAGCCGCTGCCGAATGTATGATGACTGATCTCGTGGGAAGGGGTTGCCAGGGTAGGTCGGCGTCACTATCCTGTCGCGCCCTTTGAGGCCCCTATGAGCACCACCACCGCGACCTCGTCGAAGGCTCTCAACAAGAAAGAGCTGAAGAAGTTTCAGGAGCTGCTCGAGGAGAAGCGGAAGTCGGTTCTCGAGCGCGCGCGCCAGATGCTCTCCGTCGAGAACATGGCGCTCGACACGAACGACCTCCCTGACGAGATGGATCTCGCGTCGAGCGAATATCTTCAGTCGTTCGAGTTCCGCCTGCGCGGTCGCGAGAAGAGCCTGCTCTCGAAGCTCGACCTCGCGCTCAAGAAGATCGAGGAAGGCACGTTCGGGGTCTGCGAGATCTGCGACGAGCCGATCGGCAAGAAGCGCCTCGAAGCGCGCCCCGAGACCACGCTCTGTATCAAGTGCAAAGAAGATCAAGAGCGCGAAGAACGCACGATGGGCTAACCGCTCGTCTGTGCGCTCGATCTCGAGCTGCAACGATTCGTTGTAACGAAAACGCTCGAATCCTCGTCGAGGTTCCGGTGGGTTTGGCGATGAATCTGGAATTCGCAATTCCACGATCCGCTCGGGCCGATGTACCGGCCTTTTGTTAACGTAGCGATCGATGGCTGATGATCCCGACCGCCGGAGCTTCCTGAAGAGCGCGACGTGTGTGGTCGGAGGCGGGATCGGCCTTGTCGCGGTCGCGCCCGCGATCCGGCTCGTGCTCGATCCCACCAATCAGCAGACCGTCACGACGCCTTCCGATCCGATCGATGTCGGCGCCGCCGAACGACTGCGGGTCGGCCCCGAGTGGCGCAAGGTCGACGTGATCGCGCCGGTCGTGCACGACGCGTGGACGACGGCCCGCAATGTCGTGCTCGGCGCCGCGTGGGTCCGGCGATCGGCCGACACCAAGATCGAAGCGCTCTCCGCGACCTGCCCGCACCTTGGCTGCGCGGTCGGCTGGGACCTGCAGAACGCCGGCTTTCTATGTCCGTGTCACAACAGCCGGTGGACGGCGAACGGACAGGTCGTCGCGAACAGCGGCCCGGCCAAGCGCGACCTCGATCCACTTCCGATCGAGATCAAGGACGGCCGGCTGCAGCTCACCTGGGTCCGCTACAAGCTCGACACGGGATCGCGAGAGCCGGCGTGAAGCTGAAGCAGTGGTTTGCCGCGCGGACCGGCTTCGGCGCGGGCACGACGGCGCTTGTCGTCGGCGGACCATCGTTCGCGTACGTGTTCGGTTGGGTGCTCGCGCTGATGCTGGCGGTCGAGGCCGTGACCGGCACGGCGCTCGCGGCGTTCTACAGCCCGTCGACAACCAACGCCTGGGCATCGGTCGCGTACATCCAAGATCAGATGTCGCTCGGCTGGCTCGTCCGCGGCCTTCATTATCACGGTGCTTCTGCGCTCGTGATCATCTCGGGCATGCACCTCGTGCAGACCGCGTTCTACGGCGCGTACAAGAAGCCGCGCGAGCTGACGTGGTGGCTCGGCATCGTGCTGCTGCTGCTGATCCTCGGCTTTGCGATCTCCGGCTTCGTACTGCGCTGGGATCAGGCGGGCTACTGGGCCAATCGTGTCGAGATCGGGATCGCCGCATCGACGCCGGTCGTCGGGCCGCTGATTCGCAAGCTCGTGATCGGCGGCAACGAGTACGGCAACCTGACGCTGACCCGGTTCTACGCGCTGCACATCGTCGTGTTGCCGGGGATCGGGATGCTCTGCGCGATCGGGCACGTCTTCCTCGCGCGGCGCCAGGGCGTCACCGCGCTTCGTCCGGGGCCGAGCGTTCCGCGATGGCCGGCACAGACGGTGCGCAACGTGACGGTGATGGCGGCGGCGTTTGCATGCCTTGTCGGCTTCACCGTCGCGCGTCACGGTGCGGATCTCGCGGCGCCTGCAGATCCTGCCGCCGCGTACGACGCACGGCCACTCTGGTACTTCCGCTGGCTGTTCGAGCTGCGGCATCTCGCCGGCTCGGCCGAAACGATCGCGGCACTCGTCGCGCCGGCGATCGTGCTCGGCTTCTTGGCGGGCCTACCGATGCTCGATCGCGGCTCGGATCTGAGCCCGAGAAAGCGTCTACCGTGGGTCGCCGGATCGTTCGCGCTCTTCGGCCTGATCGGCGTGCTGACCCTCGCGTCGTTCGCGAGCGATGCAGCGGACCCCGACCTCACGAAGCGGGAAGACGCGGCCGACGCACTCGCGACGAAGATGCGGCGGCGCGCGCGAGAGTACGGTGTGCCGGCGAGCGGACCTGCGGACATCAACACGCTGATCCCGATGTGGCGCGCTCGGACGCTCTATGCCGCGCGGTGCAGCGGCTGTCACGACGTAGGAAGCAAGGATCGCAAGGGACCGGTCATCGAGCAGGGGCACGGCAATCGTGCGTGGCTCGCTGGGTTCTTGGCCGATCCGAGCGGCGATCACTACTGGGGCAAGACCAAGCTCGGAACGTCCGAAGACGCGATGAAGCCCGTGCCGCTTCCGCCGCCGGATCTCGACGCGCTCGTCGAGATCCTCTACGCAGAGACCGGCGCGCCCGACGTCGATCCGTTCAAGCGCGATCGCGGCAAGCTGCTGTTCGACAAGGCCTGCAGCGACTGTCATAGCCTCGACGAAGGCGTCGCGGGCGCCTCGGGGCCGGGCCTGGGCCGAATCGGTAGCCGCGACTACTTCACGAGCTTCATCGCCAACCCGAAGTCGCCGGTGCACATGGGCACCGATCGAAGCGAGATGCCGCGCTTCGATCGCGACCTCTCGCTCGTCGACCGCGATGCGATCGCCGAGTACCTGGTGTGGCTGCGCACCGCGACGAAGCAAGACCTGGACGCGCTCGAGCCACTGCCGTAGCCGTAGATCGAGCCGCCGTGTCGGCTATGCTGCGCGCCATGGTGCAGTTCGCGTATCAGGAGCTTCTGCCGATCGGCCATCACGAGGACACGCCGTACAGGAAGCTGACCGGCGACTTTGTGTCGACGTTCACCGCGAAGGGCAAGACCTTCCTCGAGGTCGCGCCCGAGGCCCTGACGTTGCTCACGCGCACCGCGATGCGCGACATCGCGCACCTACTGCGGCCCGGACATCTCCAGCAGCTCCGTAACATCCTCGACGATAAAGACGCTTCGGCGAATGATTGGTTCGTCGCACTCGAGCTCCTGAAGAACGCCAACATCGCCGCCGGCGGCGTGCTGCCGGGCTGCCAGGACACCGGCACCGCGATCGTGATGGGCAAGAAGGGCCAGTACGTGGTGACCGGCGGCGGTGACGAGGCGGCGATCGCGCGCGGCATCTTCGACACGTATCAGACGTCGAACCTGCGCTACTCGCAGGTCGCGCCGCTCGACATGTTCGAGGAAAAGAACACCGGCACGAACCTGCCCGCGCAGATCGAGATCTTCGCGACCGATGACGACGAGTATCACTTCTTGTTCATGGCCAAGGGCGGCGGATCCGCGAACAAGAGCCTGCTGTTTCAGGAGACCAAGGCGCTGCTCAATCCGAAAAGCCTCGCGCAGTTTCTCGATCAGAAGTTGCGCTCGCTCGGGACCGCCGCGTGCCCTCCGTATCATCTAGGTGTCGTGATCGGCGGGATGTCCGCGGAGCACACGCTCAAGGTCGCGAAGCTCGCTTCGGCGCGTTACCTCGATCATCTGCCGACGAAGGGCAGCGCCAGCGGTCACGCGTTCCGCGATCTCGAGTGGGAGAAGCAGGTGCTCGAGATCGCGCGGACGACCGGCATCGGCGCGCAGTTCGGCGGAAAATATTTCTGCCACGACGCACGCGTGATCCGGCTGCCGCGTCACGGTGCGAGCTGTCCGGTCGCGATCGCGGTGAGCTGCTCGGCGGATCGCCAGGCGCTCGGCAAGATCACGCGCGACGGCGTGTTCCTCGAGCAGCTCGAGACCGAGCCCGCGAAGTATCTGCCCGAGGTCACGCATTCCGAGCTCGCCAGCGACACGATCCAGATCGACCTGACGCGGCCGATGACCGAGATCCGCGCGACGCTCTCGAAGTATCCGATCAAGACGCGCCTGATGCTCACCGGCCCGCTGATCGTCGCGCGCGACATCGCACACGCCAAGCTCAAGGAGCGGATCGATCGCGGTGAGGGCTTGCCGCAGTACCTGAAGGATCACTGCGTCTACTACGCCGGCCCGGCGAAGACGCCCGCGGGTTACGCCTCGGGCTCGTTCGGTCCGACGACCGCCGGCCGGATGGACAGCTATGTCGATCTGTTTCAGTCCCACGGCGGCAGCATGGTGATGCTCGCGAAGGGCAACCGTAGCCAGCAGGTGACCGACGCGTGCAAAAAGCACGGCGGCTTCTATCTGGGATCGATCGGCGGACCGGCCGCGCGCCTCGCGAAGGACTGCATCAAGGCGGTCTCGGTGCTCGAGTATCAAGAGCTCGGCATGGAGGCCGTCTGGAAGATCGACGTCGTCGATTTTCCGGCGTTCATCGTCGTCGACGACAAGGGCAACGACTTCTTCGCCGGGATCTCCGGCGGCCCGACCAAGTCACTCAAGGTGACGGCCTGATCACTGCTTCTTGCCGCGGTCGGCGCAAGCCGCAACGTCACAGACAAGACCGCTTCGCGACGTATAAATCCGCGATCCCGTTAGCCCGGCTCGAGCTGAAGAAGAGCTCGGTTCCATCTGCCGTGATCGAGGCGTCTTCGTCACCAGAGCCAGTGTCGACGCCGGGGACCATCATCGGGTTTTCGAAGGCGGCGCCCCGATCCGCTCGCGTCACCTGCCATAGCTCGACGGTAACCCCGGTTTCGTAATACAGCGTGAGCCGATCGGCAGAAGCCGCCGCGTAACCTTTCGCCGCGCCGCCGGCCAACACCGGAACCTTGATGCCCGGCGAAAATGAATCTGCACGCGACGCACGTGTTGTCACGTAGAGCTCGCCCTCCGGACCGCCGATCTGGCTGTTGTAGTAGAGCGTCAAGCCGTCGCTCGAGATGTTCGCGCCGGCGACGTTGCCGCTGCAAAGAGCATCGAGCCGGGTCAGCGAGCCGAACGGATCAGTGATGTTCGCTCGGGTTGCTCGCCAGATGCAGGGGCCGGGACCACTGGCAGTGTCGAAGTAGAGCTCGAGCTCGTCGCCGGTCGTCGACGGATCCGAGATCACGTTCGACATATCGAGCTCGGTGAGCCGGCGCGCGGGTCCGAATGGGTCGACTCGGCTCGCTCTTCGGGCCACCCAGATTCCGCGAACCGCGCCCAGACCGTTGTCGAAGTAGAGCGCGAGGCCATCCGGCGTGATCTGTCCGCCGAGGTCGTCGGTCGCGGTGTTGAGCTCCGTGATCGGCTGCGGTGTTTGCCACGGGCCAAACGCGCAGGGGGGCGTGTCCGCCGGCGCATCGATCCCGCCATTCCGAGCGGCATCGATCCGGGGGTCGAACTCCAACCGCCCGCATGCTGCGACGCAGAGCGCCGCCGAACCGATCCATCTCATCCCGAACAGCTCCCACAGGATAACGAGAACCCGATAGCTAGTAAATTCAAATTGATCCGGCGACAACCCTGTCATGACGTTCGTCGGCATCGACTTCGGAACGACGAACTCTGCGGTCGCGATCGCAGGCGACACGGTCTCGCTGGTGCCGCTCGGTGGCGCACCGTACTGGCGAACGCTGTTGTTCTTCGAGCAAGGTGGCCGGCTCACCGCAGGCACCCCGGCGATCACGCGCTACCTCGAGACCGAAGGTGACGGTCGGCTGATCCAGTCGATCAAGAGTCACCTCGCGAGCAAGGCGTTCTCGTCGACCACGATCTTCGGTAAGCGCTGGAAGCTCGACGACATGATCGCCGCGTACCTGCGACAAGTCCGCGCGGCCTCGCCGATCGATCTCGGCTCGCGGTGCGTCGTCGGCCGGCCGGTGCGCTACTGGGGCGCCGAGAACGACGAGGACGATGCGCGCGCGGTGACGCGGATGCGCGACGCGCTCGCGAAGGCCGGCTTTGACGAGGTCACGTTCGAGTACGAGCCAGTCGGCGCGGCCGCGAGCTATGCAGCGCGGCTCGATCACGACGAGCTGATCGTCGTCGCGGACTTCGGCGGCGGCACGACGGACTTCACGGTCGTGCGCGTGCCGGCCGGTCAGGTGCTGGCGACGGGCGGCATCGGGATCTCGGGCGATGCGTTCGATGCGCGCGTGATCGACGCGGTGGTCGCCCCGGCGCTCGGACGCGGCACGAAGTACGTCGTCGAGATGGGCGGGGAGGCGCTGGTGCCCGCGTGGCTCTACGGTCACCTGCGGCGCTGGCACTTGCTGTCGTTCCTCAAGGAGCTGTCGACGCAGCGGCTCCTCGAACGGGTGATGAGCGGCGCGGTCGATCCCGTGCGGGTCGGCAAGCTGCTGCGGATCGTCGAGGACGATCTCGGCCTCGAGATGCATCGCGCGGTCGAAGGCGCCAAGGTTCGGCTGTCGGATTCGCCGACCGAGCATGTCGCGTTTCCCGCCGTCGAGCTCGATCTGCCGATCACGCGCGAAGGCTTCGAGACCTGGATCGCGGAGGATCTGCTCGCGATCGATCGCGTGCTCGACGATGTGCTGTCGCGCGCGGGCGTCGACGCCGGCGATATCGATCGCGTGTTCGCGACCGGCGGCTCGTCACTCGTACCCGCGGTGCGCGGACGGCTCGCGGCGCGGTTCGGAGCCGCAAAGCTCGTCGGTGGCGAGGAGCTGACGTCGGTCGCGTCCGGACTCGCGGCGCGCGCGAAGCAAGTCTACGGCTGATCTGCGGCTACTTCCGGGCCGCAACGCTGCGGCGCGCGCGCGAAGCAAGTCTACGGATGATCGACGAGGAACTTGTCCAGCGTCGCGAACCATGCTGGCGGGTCGTCGAACATCACGAAGTGCTTCGTCTTGGCGAGCACGACGACCTCGTGATGCGGGATCGGCTGGGCGAGTGACTTGTACGTGCTCTGATATCCGCCGTCGGCGAGCACGAGCAGCAGCGGCACCGTGATGTCCGGCATCTTGTCGCGAAGGTCGGTGCGCACCATCTCGTAGATCGAGTCGCCGATCGCTTGCCGGTCGGACTTAGCGACGAGCTGGATGATCGGCTCCATCCGCTTCTGATCCTTCGTCATGCTCGAGTACGCGCTGCGGATCTGATCGACGAGCTCGTCATCGCCGGCCTGCGCCCACGCATTGCGCAGCGTCTTCGCGGTCTCGACATCGTTGTCGGCGAGCGCCGGTCCGGCGTCGACCACGATCACGCCGCCGAGTTGTGCGGACGCCGTCGCGGCGAGCCAGTACGCGATGAACCCACCCATGCTGTGGCCGACGATGACCGGCGACTTCAGATGATTCGAGCGAATGTAACGAACGAGCTCTTTGCGTACCGTCGCCGAGAGCGCACCGCGGATCGCGGGCCGACCTGCGAAGCCCGAGAGCGTCAGCACGTGCGACTGCACGGCTTCCCCGAGGTGCGCGACGGTCTCGTCCCACACCTCGCCGGGACAGCCGAGGCCCGGGATAAAGATCACGGGCCGGCCCTTGCCGGTGACGGTCACCCCAAAGGATCGCGGCTTGAAGCCCGCCTGGTCGACGAATGGGCCCGAATCGGGCTCGTCGATCGGAGGCGGTTTGCCACCGCAGCCGAGTGTGACTGCAAGCGCAACGAGGAGACCGACCGATCGCATCTTCCGAGACGTTACCCCGGCGGGCCTGCTACAAAGGCCGAGATGCGCTCGATCTATCTCGTGCCTCTCTTCGTGCTCGGCTGTGGATCGGATCCGGCGCCGGCCGACGATACGTTCACCCCGACCGGCGGCACGGTCGACGTCCCGAACTGCGGCTACTCGTTCACGACGCGCATGGGCGCCGAGCCTCTGAGGATGAGCGGCACGAAGGTCGGCACCGATCCGACACCGCGCCTCGTCCACCTCGGGATCGTGGGCGATCCGAAGACATCGATCGTCGCGCAGTGGCGCACGACCGACGACACGACGACCGGCTCGGTCATTCGTTATGGCGCCGGTGCGAACCTGCCCGAGGCTCAGCTCACCCAGACGCTCGATGGCCTTCAGTTCGGCTACAAGTCGACGGGTACCCAGATTTTTCGGATGCACCAGGCACACCTGTGCAACCTGCAGCCGGGCACGACGTACAGCTATCAGGTCGGCACCACCGGCCATTTCTCGCCGGTCTACACGTTCCACACCGCGCCCGATATCGGCGCGCATCCCGATGCCGAGGTCACGCTCGGCTATGTTGGCGACAGCCGAGGTGGGCAAGATGTCTGGGCGCAAGTCGTGTCGCAGCTGCAGCAACGCACGCCGGATCTGATGTTGTTCTCCGGCGACGCGACCACGGTCGGCATCGCGCAACCCGAGTGGGAAGACTTCCTCGGCAACGCCGAAAAACTGTTCGCGACCATCCCGGTGATCATGGTCAACGGCAACCACGAGAACAACGCGATCAACTTCTTCTCGCAGTTCGCGTTGCCCGGCGATCAGGAAAATTACGGGATCGATTACGGCTTCGCCCACGTGACGGTCGCCAATGACACGCCGGACGACCCGGCGACGCTGACGACGACGATCCGCGACTCGATCGCCGCCGACTTCGAAGCGAGCAAGGCCGCGCAGTGGAAGATGCTGCTGCATCACCGCCCGATGTGGTCGTCGGGAACACTGCACGGATCGGATCTGACGTTGCAGGCGTCGTGGCAGCCGCTCGTCGATCAGTATCACCTCGATCTGGTGCTCAACGGTCACGAGCATCAGTTCGAGATCACGAAGCCGCTGCTCGGGCAGGCCATTCAGCCGACCAATGCGACCGGCACGGTCTACGTGATCGCCGGCGGCGCGGGCGCCGATCTGTATCCGACGGGCACTGTGCCGTGGGACGCCTACGCGGAGATGACGCACTCCGCCGCCGTGATTCACGTTCGTCGCAACATGCTCACGCTCGACTCGTTTCGTCCCGACGGCACCGCGATTCCGACCGGGTTCTCGAAGACAAAGCCGTGAGCTCGGCGACGCGGTAGGCTGCTTGCCTTGTCGCGTCGTGCCGTCATCGTCCTCGTCGTGCTCGCCGCTGCCGCGGATGCGGATCCCGAGGGCGACGGGGATCGCGCGTTTCGCGAGGCATCGCGACACGCAGCCGCAGGCGACGCGGGTGCGATCGACGCGTACGAGGCACTCGGGGCCGCGCGGCCGGTCACGCGGTGGACCGATGATGCGTGGCTCGAAGCGGGCCGGCTCGCGGTGCGCACGGGCGATTACGACCGGGCGCGCAAGGATCTCGAGCAGGCGATCGCGATCACCGGCGACGACCAGCTGTCACGACGAGCGCGCGGCGAGCTCGATCGGATCGCGCGATTCACCGGCGCAACGGGGCAATGGACCCAGGTCGCGACGGAGCACGAGAAGCTCGCCGATCGCATCGTCGCGAAGGGCGATCCGAGATCGGCCTTGCGCGAGCTCGAGGCGTTGATCGAGGCACATCCGCAGTATCCGCGGGCAGCCGACGCGATGCTCGTGATCGCGGGCGGATGGGAACGCGACGGCGCTGCCGACCACGCGATCGAATGGCTCACACGCGCGAAGGCTGCGGCGACCGATCCGATCGGTCACGAGCGCGCGACCGCAGAGCTCGCGCGAGCGCTCGTGCGACATGGCGAGCTCGATCGGGCGAGCACGGAGATCGACCGCGTGCAGGATCCTTCATCGCGGCGCGAGTTCGCGGCGAAGCTCTCGAGCGCCCGATGGAAGCGCGCGCTCCGCTGGATGCTGTGGGGTGTGCTCGCCGTGCTCGCGGTGCTCTCCGGGGTCGCGTTGCGTCGCGGGTCGCCGTCCTGGCGCGGGATGGTGCGCCGGCTCGCTCGACCACCGATCGAAGTGATGTTCCTCGTGCCGATCGCGCTCGTGCTGATCGTGATCGCGCAGACCGGCAATCCGCTCGTCGCGCGTGCGGTCCGGTGGATCGCGATCGCAGGCGTGATCGTCGCGTGGATCTCGGGGGTGATCCTCGACGGGTCCCGCGCGGCCGGTCGAGCGATCGGTCTGCGGCGCGCGAGCCTTCATGCGACGCTCGCCGCGCTCGCGGTTGCCTCCGCGGCCTACCTCACGATCGATCGCGATCAGATGATCGATCTGGTCGTCGAGACATGGCGCGAGGGCCCAGCGACTAGATGATGTACGGCGTGACCTGATCGAGATCCGCGCGTGCGCTGAATGTCGGCTTGCCGTCCTCGATCGCACAACACTGGGCGGTGCGAAACGGCTGTACGGAGACGGCCCCGAGCAGATGCGCGGCGAGTGCCGAGATCGAAGGCTCGTGACCGACGACGACGACCGCGCGGCCTGCGCGCATGATCGCGTCGCCGGCAACCCGCGGTTGTGCCGAAGGCTCGAGACATCGCAGCGAACAGATCACGCCGAGGTAGTCGAGGCCCGCAGCGACCAGCTCCGCGGTTTGCGCCGCACGCGGTAACGGCGAGCACACGATCGCGTCGGGTTCGACATGTTGCTCGCGAAGGATCCGGCCGAGGATCCGCGCACCTTCACGGCCGCGCGGCGACAACCAACGATCGCGATCGCTGCCGGCGTCTTCTTCGGGGACTGCATCGCCGTGTCGCACGAGGTAGATCCGCATCTGCGCCATTATTGCTCGCGCGGTCCCAAAGTCCCCACTTCGTGGTGAAGTTTGATCTGATCGATCGTCAGCGCCTTGTCGTAGATCGCAACCTCGTCGAGGGTGCCGTTGAAGAACTGCGAGATCGACGCGTCGAAGCCCGCGCCGATCAGCGCCCGCGCGTTCGAGGTCGCCATCACGCGTGTGTCGGACAGCGTCGTGAGGAGGACGCCGTCTTGCCAGAGCTGCATCTCGCTCCCCGTGTAGACCCCGACGGCGTGGATCGTCGTGTTGTCCACCGGGAGGAAACGATTGGTCAGTCGGTTTTGTGTGGAGACCACGCGCTCGAGATAGAGACCGGCGGGCGGCAGTTTCGCGACGAGCAACGCATAGCCGTCGATCGGGTTCACGTTGCGCGTCTCGCGCGAGAACAGATTCTGGTAGTTGTTACCGCCCGGGGTCTTCGAGAACCAGGCTTCGATCGAGTACGGCGCCGTCCCCGGAAAATCGAGCTGCATCCCGACGCTGACGCTGCAACTCGCGCCATCGAACAGGATCGCCGAATCGCTATCGCCCGCGATCAGCCCTGAGACGGACGTGCATACGCCACCGAACATGCCATCGAAGCGGCCCATCTCGTCGCGCGCGATCGCACCGGCACCGAGCCGCCAGTACGCGAGCGGCGCATCTGCGACCACGGCATTGCGATACGTCAGCTTCGCGGTATCGAGCGCACCGTCGACCGGCGCAGCCTCGAACCGGACGCGCCCGCAACCCGCGAGCGACATCATTCCGATCGCAAGCGCGCGCACGCCTACACTATAGTTCACACGGCAGGACGCCGGTATTACGGGGTCGTGACAGGCCCGCCACTGGGATCTTCGGGCGGTAGCGGCTCGTCGGACCCGGCGGGCTCTGCGGTCGGCGGCGCTTGCTTGCACAGTGGGGCGCTCGCCAGTGACAGCACGTCGAGCGCGAGCCCAGCTTTGTCGTCGAGCCGCATCGCCTCGCGGCCGGTTGACGCGTCCCACAGCCGGATCGCGCCGTCGCCGTCCTCGTACGCGATCACGTTCCCGTCGAGCCAGCGGGTCGCGAATCGGCTCTTCGCGGTGAGCACGTGCTTGAACGTGCCGGTCTTCGCATCGGCGACGTACAGCGAAGGCGCTGCATCCTTCGCACAAGGATCGACGGCCGTCGCGAACCCGACGCGCGCACTACCCGGTGCGACCGCGAGCGATGCCTGCGCGGCTTGGCCGGTCTCGGGAACCTGGACCGTGCCGCCGGCCGCGGTCTTGAAGCTCGTCGTCGTCGGCGGATCGCCGGACCACGCGGCTTCGGTGCCCTCGGGCGCGCGCACGAGGTGGCCTTCATCGAGCGTCAGCACGACGCGCGGAACCGGCGGCGATGCGGTCACCTTCGTCAGCTTGCCGGTCGCGCGATCGATTGACGAGACCGTCTCCGGGCCGATCGTCCAGCGGCCGGTGGCGGGTGCGGTCGCGACGAGCAACTCGTCACCCGCACCGTATCCGACCGAGATCTGCCGCGCGTTCGCGATCGTCGTCCGAGGTCCTGGTTTCCAGTCGGTCGTGTCGACCGCTTGGATCCAGGCATGCGCGAACAACGGTGCGCCGTCATCCTTCGGTCGATCGATCTTGTCGAACCCGATGAGCGCGACCTCGCCGCCCGATGGCGACCGGACAAATCCCGCCACCTGATGCTCGGTGTGCGTCAGGCGAAAGAACCGCTTCGCCTCGCGATCGTAGGCGTAGAGCTCGCCGCGGCTGATCGCCGCCTGCACGCCGAGCTCCTTCGGCCACTTGAACGTGCTGCGTCTCCCGACCAGCCACAGCGCGTCTTTGATCCGCCTCGCGTATTCGATCTTGATCTGATCGGCGGCGGCGCCGACTGCTTGCCCATGTGACGTCGCGAGAAATGCCTTCAGGTCGTCGTCACTCGCGAGGCTCGGGGCGTACTTGAAATAATCGCCGGCGATCGCGGTCACCAGATGATCGACCGCGGCGGCATTCTCTCCCGCGTGCACGAGTGCGGTCGCGAGCAGGCGATGCGCATCGAGGTGCTGCGGATCCTTTGCGAGGGTCGCCTCACAATTTGCGCGCACGCCATTCCAGTCGCGCCCGGCCTTCGCTTTATACGCGGCGACTGCTTTGTCGTAGGTGCCTTGGCCATCGCCGAAGATGAAGTTGAATCGGCCGACCCGATCGACGCCGAGCGTCGGAAGCGCGAGTGGCGCGACCGGCGGTTTAACGGGAGCGTCATCCTTCAGCTTCGGGTCGGATTTTTTGCCGCATCCAACGGACAGCACGGTGGTGAAGAACGCGATCACCGCGATCAAGCGTGGTAAGGCTTTGTTCACCAAAGGAGGATGCCATGAAGACGACCACCCTCGCGCTCGTGCTCGCAGCTGTTGTCGGTTGTTCCCACGACAAGGCGAAAGTCGCGACGACGACCCCGACCCCAGTAACGAGCCAACCGGGGCCAACGAAAGCAGGCCTCGAGCCTCAGGTCACCGAAGATCAGAAGGTCAGCCCGACGCTCGCGATCTCCGGCGATCTCGCAACGATGTGCGGGATCAAGGCGGCGGCACAGACCAACGCCAAGTTCGACTACGACAAGGACGAGCTGACGAGCGAGGATCGGAACGTCCTCGATCAGCTCGCGACCTGCCTCACGAACGGCGCGCTGAAGGGCAAGGCGGTCGCGCTGATCGGCCGCGCAGACCCTCGCGGCACCGAAGAATACAACCTCGGGTTGGGCTCGCGCCGCGCACACACGGTCGGTCAATATCTCGGTCGCCTTGGCGTCCTAGAGCCGCAGCTCGCGGTCACGACGCGCGGCGCGCTCGATGCGAGCGGCACCGACGAATCCGGCTGGGCACAGGATCGCCGCGTCGACGTGCAGCTCAAGGTCAACTGACGCAGAAGCTCGTGGCGCCTTGGCGGTTATCGGAGTCTCCGTGCGCGTTCTTCAGTCCACCGGATGCTAGGCTGCCTGCGTGGCACTCGAGCACGTAGCGCAGGGCCAGACCCGCTTCTTCACGCCGGGCGTCGCGCCTGATCCGCGCGGCATCTTGCTCGGGCGCGTCTGCCTGATGACGTTCCCGACGCTCGAAGGCGCGGTGAGCTGGCTTCGGCTGTATTCGTCCGAGGCCGCGCTCGACGAGCTGATCGCGAACCTATCGATCACGAAGGCGAAGACCGCGCTCGGTAGCCGCGAGATCATCATCCAGATTCCCGCGGTGACTTCGTACGCCGCCGATCGTGCGGCGCGACTCGCGAGGCTCGTCGGAGGTGCGATCTACACCGGCACGGCGAAGCACTTCGTCAAGTACCGCGACGATCGCTCGCCGTTCGGTTACGACGCCATCGATATCGGGACGATGCCGGCGCAGGCCGACTTCATGGTCCATGGCGACGAGTTCGCGCAGGCGTACATGCGCGAAGGCGAGCTGCCGTTCGCGAAGCTGCTATTTCGGCTATCGATCCGAAAACTCCCCGGCGGGGAGAAGCTCGCGCCCGAAGATCGCGCTGATCTATTTCTCGCGGTCGCGCACGGGCTCGCCGACGGGATCATTCGGTATTTGTGGCGCAACCGCGTCGAGGCGCAGGCGGGCCTGTTCACGCCGAGATCCGGCAGTGCGTTCGACGACCACGCGCGCGATCGCGGCTACATGTGGATCCGCGCGCGCAACTTGCCCGAGCGGATCCTCGCGCTGTTCGTCGGAACGCCCGGTATCGACGTGTTCCGGCCCGCGGGTGCGAACGCGGCCGTCGCGGTCGGCTACGAACATCCGATCGATCTCGCATCGTGTCAGTCGGTGTTCCCGCCCGATACGTTTCACGTGTTCTGGCCGGCCGATCGCGTCGACGTCTTGCCCGGTCCGCTGGCGCTCAGCGACATCGGTGATCTGACGCGCGTCGACATGGAGATCGAGAAGCCACGCGATCCAGGACAGCTCACGGGCGGCGGCGCCGAGCCGATCGGCGTCGAGCTGCGGCTTGCGACCGCGATGGGACCGCCTCGTCGCGTGGTCGCGACGCTGATCGCGCTCGAGCACGCGATCCGGTTGAAACGGATCTTGTTCGTCTTGCCGCCCGTGTCGTTGCGCGGACATCGCGTCGCGGTCACGGATCGCGGCATCCTCGTGATCGGCTCGGAGAACCTCGACGTCATCCCGCTCGGTCAGCTGTTGTGCGAGCTCACGCCCGGCCTGTTGGTCCCGCTCGGCATGGACGTCGTGCCACGCGTCTCACCCGAGGTCCTCGCACGCGCGCTCGGTCACGCCGCGGGAACCGTCACGGTGTTCACGTCGGACCAACGTCCGTTCCAAGTTCCCGAGTCGGCGTTCACCACGCTCGAACGCCGGTCGCTCGCCAAGCTCGAAGCCGAGCGCGCCACGCTCGAAGACTTCACGGCCGAGCCGAGTGTGGAAGCGCAGGTCACGAATGATGCGGTCGGTCGGTTCGCGCTCTGGGGCTTCCCGGATGCTCCTGATCGCAAGCTGCTGCCGTCCGGCGACGCCTCCGTGAAGCGGGAGAAGTAGTGGGCCGCGCGCACGTCCGCGAGTTCCTCGAGCGGTTCGTGCTGCCGCTCGTCGCGGGTGGTGAGCTCCACGTCGGGGCGCCGATTCCGATGCCGGACCTCGAGCGGTGGGAAGCCGAGCTCGGCAGCGCGAGTGTCGAGCTCGTCGCCGTCGACGACGCGCGTCACGCGGTGCTGTCGACGCTCGTCGTTCGCCCTCCGGCGCTCGTGCTCGAAGGTGACGAGATCGCGCTCGCGGCCGGCTTGCACAACGCGTTGTTTCTCGTCCATCCGCGCGCCGACGAGTGGTCGGTCAGCGATCGCCAGCGCCGCAAGATCATCGATACCGCCCTCGCGATGGTGAGTCGCCCGTTGACGCGCAATCGCACGCGCGTGATGGCGCGCCATGCTCTGCTCCACAACCTGTTTCATCTGACCCGCAGCGACGTCACCGTCTCGTGGTGGACGGGCCGCGCTCGGTTCCAGGGCCAGAAGCCGCCGAAGCGCCTGACCGCGTGGAAAGGCATGCGGCGGGTCCGCGAGGACATCACGATCGTCGACTTCGACGAGCTGCTGGCGGTTCCGGATACCGCACCGGTGATGGCGACACTGTTGCGGCGCACGCCGCTGACGCAGCTCCTCGACAGTCATCCCGGCGCGCCACCCCTGCACTGGGAAGACGCGGTGTTCCTGCTGCGTGATGCCGAGCTCGCGCGAGCGGTCGCGTATCGGCTCGTTCCTGATGCCGCGCCGCGAGATCAGGTGAGCGGTCCATCACGGCTCGCGGCCGCGTTCGAACAGATGCTCGAGCGCGCGCCCGACGAGAGCGACGTGCGTGCGGTTGCCGCATTTCTTGTTCACCTGTCGGCGCTGTTCTGTCTCGCGGAGCTCAACCTTCGCGAGGTCAACGCCAAGTCACCGCTGATCTCGACCGTGCTGGCCATCGAGGCTGCAGGTCAACGTCCGCGTGGCCTGACGACGCTGTTCGCATTGCCCGGCGCACTCGCGATGGTCGATCCGCGGCTCTCGGTACCGCCGGGCATCGAGTCGGTGCCGGCGCTGGCGGCGCGGTGGAAGGTCCATCGCGCGCAGTCGGCGGAGCTGCTCTCCGACGCCGTGATCGAAGGTCTCGCGGGTCGACTCAAGCGCCACTTGAAGCCGGCGCCGCACGATCCAACCGAGGTCGTGTCGTTGCCGACCGCGCCCGCCCCGGGCTGACCGAGAGAGCGGCCGGGGAACCGGGTTGGCCGCAAAGGCGCCGTGATCCGCCCAACTCCGAGGAGGTGAAGGGGATGACTCATCCGTGTTCGTGCTCGAAGATCCCATCGAGGGCGGTCGTCGATCCGCGGAGTGAGCGTGTGCTCCGCGATTGGCGTGAGACGTCCCGCTCTATGAACCATTTCGGCGTGTTGCCGGCGTTTTTTGGATCGGTCGCCGGATTGGTTTCCTGGGTTCCTGATGTAATGTGCCTCGAAGTCATGGTCGCGCCGCCCACTACCCCGCGCAGCTTTGCTGTCGATGTCGCGCGCGTCAGCGCGACATTCCAGGACCTCGCGCGGCAGATGGGTGCGCAGTTCCTCGACAAGCAGGAGATCATCCGGCTGATGACGATCTCGGCGATCGCCGGCGAGCACATGGTGATCGTCGGCCCGCCGGGTACCGCGAAGTCGGCGATGATCGACATGTTCGCGAAGCTGATCGACGCGCGCTACTTCGAATACCTGCTGACGCGGTTCACCGAGCCGAACGAGCTGTTCGGACCCGTCGATATCGCCGCGTTTCGCGAAGGTCGCTACACCCGGCGTGTCGAGAACATGATTCCGACGGCCGAGATCGTGTTCCTCGACGAAATCTTCAAGTCGAACTCGGCGATCCTGAACTCGCTGCTCCACGTGATCAACGAGCGCAAGTTTCAGAACGGACCGGACGTCATCTCGGTTCCACTGATCTCGCTCTACGCCGCCTCGAACGAGGTGCCGAACGACGAGAACCTGGCGGCGATGTTCGATCGCTTCCTCGTGCGCGTCCTGTCAGACAACCTCGACAGCTATCACTTCCACGAGCTGATGAAAAAGGGCATCTCGCTCGAGCTTCGCAAGATGACGGGGCGGGGCATGGACGGAATGGGCCGGCAGAGCGGCGAGCTTCGGCCGGTCACCTCGGCGCGCGAGCTGCGCCAGATCCAGCAGAACTTCGACAAGTTCATGGTGTTCCCGGAAGAGTTCCTGACGAAGTACAAGGGGCTGATCTTCCAGATCCGCAGCGAGGGCATCTCGGTCTCGGATCGTCGCGCGGTGAAGATCCTCAAGCTGTTCGCCGGTTCGGCGGTGTTCGACGGCCGTACGCGCGTGCACGACGGCGACTTCTTCATCCTTCGCCACATCTGGAACAACCTCGATCAGGTCGAGCTCCTCGAGGAGATCATCAATCCGGTGGTCGACGCGTACTATCGCGAGCATCCAGACGAGCGCCGATTCATCGGTCCCTCGGCGAGCCTCGACGATCTGCTCACCGAGCTCGGGCTCATTCGCGAGCTCCTGACCTCGGGAACCGAGCTGTCGGATATCCAGCTGTTCAGCCAGCTCAAGAACTTGAACGAGATCAAGGTCGCACTCGCAGCGCTGCCCGGTGATGCCGCGAATCGCATGATCCGCGAAGTCGATCAGCTGCTCGAGACGGTGTTCGCGTCGTCGAAGTTCGGCCTCTAAGCGACTACGGAGTGCGCGGTGCGATCGTGACAACGATCGGCCGATGGTCCGATGTGCCCGCGTCGAGAACGGCCGCGTCGTGCGCCGTCAAGGAGGCGTCGAGCATGACGTGATCGATGTCCATCTTGAGCAGATCGTGACCTTCATCGACGTAGTGCCAGGTCGTGGGACCCGTCGTGGGGACGCGCGCGAAGCCCTGCTTCTCGAGGAACTCGATCGCGCTACCGGAAGGCAGCTCGTTGAAGTCGCCCGCGATGATCGTCGGCATCCCCGCTGTGAGGTGCGGCCAGTACGATTCGATCTCGCGCAGGCGCAGCGGTGGTGTCAACAGGTAGCCCTGGATCCAGCTGCCGTTCGCGATCGCCGGCCGTAAGTGAACGTGCAGGATCTGCAGCGCTCCGAACGGACCGTCGATGACGAGACGCTCGGCGGGAAACCAGCCGCGCTCCGGTGAGGGCAACACATGTTCGGCGCCGATCGGATGCTTCGACAACACCGCGAGGCCGCCCGCCGCGCGCGAGTGGATATGGAACACTTGATGCGGATATTGCTTGCCGAACCGCCGCGACAGCTCGGCCTTCCAGCCCTCGGTGATTTCCTGGAGCAGCACGATGTCGGCATCTGCGCCGGCGATCGTATCGAGCGTCGCACCGACGTCGAGATTGCCGTAGTTAACGTTGTAGGTCATCAGGCGCAGGACGCGCGGAGCTTCAGCAGACGCCGGCGCGCTCGCGCGTACCATTCCGAGCGCGAGCGCGGCGAACATGGGGAGCAAAGGCACGGCTCTGAAGATGACCGAGATCCGCGGGTCCGCCAATTGCGACGTTCTCGCAGCTACTTCGCCGCGATGACGTCGACCTTGCGGATCTCCGGCGGCGTCGCGCTCCTCCGGCGAAAGCTGCGGATGGGCATCCGCGAGCTCCGGCGCACGGATCAGAACAGGGAGGTCTCGCGAACCTCGCGCACCTGACCTGTTTCAGGCCAGCGCACGATCGAGCTCACGTCATCGGTCTCCTCGACGAACAGGCCAGCTCGGACGACGGCGTCAAATCCGTCCAGGTCGCTCGACTCGAGATAACGAAGTAGCACCTGGGGCTTCGTCGTCGCGGCGGGCGCGGTGCTCGCGTCGATCGGCAGCGTGATCGAGCTCGCGCTCGCGGGTAACACGACATTCCAGGTCACGCGCGACGAGGCGGTCTGCCAACTCAACACGACATCGACGGCATCCCCGACGTTTGCGGGGCTCCAGTGGATCGCCGCGCGTGCCGGGTCATCGAGGACGAGCGTCGGTTCGAGCGCTGGCAAGAAATCACCGGTGTCGAATTGAAGCGACGTTGGCTCGCCGGCGATCACCCTCGTCGTGACTCGAGAGGTCGCGACTTGGTCGCGAATGCTTGCATGGACACGAGCGCGGTCCACGGTGAGACCGGTCCACAGCTTCGCGGCGTCGTAGATCGGGTCGCCGACGAACGGCAGCCCGTCCGCATACAGCGTCCAGTCGAGGTCCACGATCCCTCCAACCCCGACCGTGGGGACGACCGTCGGATTGGTGAGCTCCCAGGTCGCGGGCGCGAACATCGCCTCGCCGTCGATCAGCGGAACCCGCGCCGCGGCGTAACCCACGACCGTCAAATGCGGGAGGTCGCCGTTGTCCGAGTTGTAGCCGCGCACGAGGACATCGAGGTTCGCGTCACTGCCGGCGCAAGGCGCGGGCACTTCGATCGCGGCGGGGAACGTGTCGACATGCACGGTCCTGCACCCGAGCGTCACCTCGAAGCCCGCATTGGTGGTCAGCGAGGTTGCGGGCGCGATCTGAATGACCCCGACGATCAGGGGCACCGCACCCGCGATCGTCGGCCCGTGGATCGCGACGCTGGCACCGGTTGCAGGCTCGAGCGTCGTCACGACCCGTGTCACGTCTGCCGTCGCGAACACGACACTGACGAGCGCATCAGCCTCGGTCAGCACCTCGGCACGGCCAACCGCATCCGGCTGCACCTGATCGATGACCTCGCCATTTGGCCGGTGTGCGATCACGGTCGCGGCCGGATCCGGAACATCTCCGGCGTACGCGTAGACCGTGGATTTCGGACCGTCGTTCGACGTGCGGCACGCGACGATCGCGAGGAGAAGCCCGAACCGGCGCATGGCGCGCGACGCTACCACCGCCGGGTGGCTCCATACCAACGTCTCCGAGGTCCATCGCCGCCGGGCCGTGCTAGTTTTCTGGCGTGGCGATTCCTCCCGAAAAGCGACGGAGTTATCTCGCGCGCCAGGTCGCGACGATGGCGCTGTCGCACGTGCAGGTCGAGACGCCGATGGCGCTGGTGCGCGCGGCCGCGTGGTCGAACTCGCTGTCTCGGATGGGCGTGCACCTCCCGTTGTTTCTCGTGCACGACATCGGCGTGATGCTGTCGATGTCGCGCGGCTCCGGCGGGTTCGCGTTGCGCGCGCGCGAGGCACAGCTCGCGAGGATCCAGATGCCCGCGGGCGTCAAGCCGCAGCTCGATCAGTACCGGCGGTTGCTCGACAACATCGCGGGCTCGGAGGTCGCGGAGCGGCTGTCGGGGCTGCGCCTGCGTGACGAGATGATCGCGGTGTTGCTGTCGCGAATCCTCGGCGACACCTACAACCGCTGGCGCGATCGCAGCAAGTCCGCGGGAGTCGAGTCGCTGCCGCTCGATCTCGGCATCCTGTCCGAGATCGATTACGCGGATCATTTCCGCGACTTCGATGCGCGGAGTGTGTGGGGCTTCATCGAGCACCTCGTCGCGCAATCGATGCACATCTACACGCAGGTCGAGCTGATCGATCTCGATACGGTGCGCCTCCTCGGCCTGTTCAAGGAGGACAGCGCGTCCGGTAGTGAGGCGCTCGGTGGCGCGATCGATCTCGTCGATCTGTTCGCCGCGCTCGGCTCGCCCGAAGCGAACGACGTCGCGAACTTCTCGCTCGATCTGCTGCCGAGCGTGCTCGAGACGCGCCGCTCCACGGGCGCGCAGACGTTCGCGGTCGACGGCTACGCCTCGATCGAGCGCAAGGGCAACATCGATTCGCTCGTGCTGTCCGAGCTCGCGTACGACCGCGAGATCTTCGAGCAGAAGGTCGTCGACAACGAGCTGTTGTATTACGGCCGCGACAAGCAGCGCGAAGACGAGCGACGGCTCCAGTACTTGCTGATCGACTGCTCGGCCTCGATGCGCGGCCAGCGCCAGGTGTTCGCGCGTGGGCTCGCGCTCGCGCTGATCAAGAAGCTGACGCTCGAGGGCGACGAGATCTGGGTGCGGTTCTTCGACTCGCGGCTTCACGAGACGATCAAGATCGGCCGCTCGGGGCAGGTGCCGGTGCCGTACCTGCTGTCGTTCCGGTCCGAGCGCGGGCGCAACTACGGCAAGGTGTTTCGCCAGTTGCTCGTCGAGACCACGCGCCTGCGCCGCGAGCAGAAGCGCCGCGTGGTGATGTACGTGATCACGCATGGCCAGTGTCACATCGAGCCCGAGCTCGTCACCGCGCTCAAGCAGCAAGCGTTTCTGTACGGCGTGATCACGCTGCCGAGCTCGGATCAGCTCCCGGAGTTCGTGCCGATCTTGGATCGCTCGCAGATCGTTCACGCCGACGTGCTGACCTCGCGCGCTGAACGCCAGCGCCGCGCGCTCGATATCGTCGGGGATGCGACGCGCGCACCGAAGAAGCCCGCTCCCCAGACCGCGGCGCCTTCTTCGGCCGAAACTCCGAAGCCGCCCTCTGCGAGCTGGCGCAACATGCCCGCGAGCAAAGGCTGATGGCGCGCCGGACGTTCAACTCGATCGAGTCGACTGCCGACCAAGCCGAGGCGCTCGTCCAGCAGGGTAGGTGGGTCGACGCGGAGCGCCACTACCGCGAGCTGATCGGCCAGACCCACGTCATCAACTACGAATACGACGATTGGTTGCGCCGGCTCGGCGAGATCTATCGCCACATGGGCCGCCTACGCGAGGCGTCGTTCGTCTATCTGTATCTCCACTACTTCGATCAGGCGCGCGCGCAGCTCGTCGGTGATGACTACGTCGCGTTGCGTGCACGGCTCGCCGAGATCGAGAAGAAGTGGAGCGAAGCGGCCCAGCTCTATCAGCAGGCGAAGCTGCCGGTGCACGCCGCGGTCGCATTCGAGCGATCGAAGCAATATCCGGAAGCGATCTCGGCGTGGAAAGGGCTCGTTCATCACACGGGCCTCGCGCATCGGCCGTACGAGGCCGCGCTCGTCCACTTCAACTACGGCCTGTCGGCCGTGCGTCTCGACGCAAACAGCGGCGAAGCGCGGCGCGCCCTGATCGAGAGTCAACGCAAGCTCGAACAGGTCGCGGATGACTTCGAGCAGATCGGCGAGCTCGAGCGCGCGTTCGACTGCTTTCAGATCTTGCTCAAGCTCGGCAAGGAGAGCTCGCAGTTCGAGAATCTCGCCGAGGGTTACGTCAACTGCATCCGCGTCCTGCGCGACGACAACCTCAAGTTCTACGTCCTGCAGTACTACGAGGACTTCATCAAGCTCGCGCTCGAGCGCGCCGAGCTTCACGCGGCGGCGACGCTCTATCAGGAGGCGGCGGCATTCGCGTCGCGTGCGGGCCTGCCCTACGATCGTCACTACCAGCACAAGAGTGCCTTGACATGGGTGCGCTGCGCGGAGCGCTTCGTCGAGACCGGCGTGCCGGTGCAGATGGTCGAAAACGCGCTCCTCGCGGCGGCGTCGCAACACTCCGCCGTTGGCGATTATCCCGCGGTCCGCGAGTGCTTCGAACGCCTCGCGGGGCTCGAGCTTCCGGATCGCGCGAAGAAGCGGTTCCAATTGATCGCGCAACGCTACAAGGGGCTCGCGGCGCCGCCCGTCGAGCTGCCCGGGCTGCCCGATTACCTCAAGCAACAGCACGCGTACGCCGATATCTGGTTCGTCGATCTCCTCGAATGGGAGATGGACGGCGATCCGTTCGCGGTCGCGGCCTCGATCGTCGGCGATCTCCGCTATCCCAACGGCATTCGCCGCCGCGCGCTCGTCGTGCTGTTGACGCTCGCGGATGCGCAGGCGCGGAAGGCCGCCGACGAACCCGAGACCCTCGTCCATGTCGCCGAGCTCCTCGGCGAGCTGCAGTCGTACGCGGCACTGTCGCCGCTCGAGAAGCTGTTCGCTTCGCCGGATCCGGTGATCCGGCGTGCGGCGGTGCGCGCGCTGCGGTTCCTATATTTCAAGCGATCGTTCGTGATCGTGCGCAAGGCGCTCGCCGATCCCGATGCACAGGTTCGCGAGGCCGCGCTCGTCGCGATCGGTGGCCTCCACTTCCCCCATGCGTTCAATCCGCTCGCGCGGATCTATCGCGAGAGCACCGATTCGCGCGTTCGCGGCGCCGCCTTGCAATCGATCGGCAAGATCCAGACGGTCGAAGCGGGCGAGTTCCTCGTGATGGTGCTGCGGCAGGAGAGTGGCAACCTGCGCGAGGCCGCGTACACCGCACTCACGCAGATGGACAATGCCGACGTCTTGCCGATCCTCCGGCAACATCACGAGATCGAGACCAATCCGCAGGTTCGCGAGACGCTCGGCGAGCTGCTGCGCCGGCATTAACGGGTGTAGCCTGGGCCTCATGGCAAATGACGGCTTGCAGAAGCAGGTGATGTTGCCTCCCGACCAGAGTCCCGAGCTCGTCGCGATGAAGCGCAAGATCGACCGGATGCAGGGGCTCTACGTGGCGCTGTTCATGACGAGCCTCGTCGTCCTCGTGCTCAACTGGTCGGGTGGGATGCCGGCGTCTCTCCACCTCGTTTGGGCGCTCTCGCTCGGCGGCGCGGTGATCACGCGCGTGACGCGCAGCTCGCTCGTCGCGAAGTACAATTCGGCGCTGCTCGGCGGCGGCCCGGCGCCGCTGACGTAGCTTGCGAAAACTTCGCAGCCGCGTTTTCTCGTTCGAAGCGCAGCGCCGTCGTGGCATGCTTGCGGCGCGATGGACGAACCTGGGTGCAGGTCCACCGGCGGCCTGCGTGCGTCGCCCTCCGGGGATTCCGCGGCATCGTCGCTCGAGCGTGATCCGCTCGTCGTCGGTGCGGGACCGGTCGATCTGCCTCGCAAGCGCGTCGAGATCGAGCTCGGCCGTCGTCGCCACCGGCTGATCACCGGACCGTCGGGCCTGGTCCTGTTCGTGTGCCTGTTCCTGCCCGCGATCCGCGGCTGTCACGAGCCGGTGTACCCGTTCGAGACGCCGATGTTCCTGCCGCCGTATTTCTACGGGCTCGCGTTCGCGTTCGGCGCCGCTGCGGTGACGGTTCGCGGCATGCGAAACGCGATCGTCGCGATTCGCGCGATCACGATCGCGATGCTCGCGTTCAGCGCGATCCTCACGATGTTCAGCCCACCGGTCGGCATCATCGAGCTGATGATCACGGCGCTGATCTTCGCGGGGATCGATACCTCCGGCCATTCCGAGCGCCGCGCCGCGAGCGCTGCGACGATCGTCGGGGCGATCTGCACGCTGTGGTTCGGGTTCTGGACCGCAACCTCTGACGCGCTCCTGGGTGCCTATCTGTCGCTGGCGTCGTCGATCGGCCTTCTCGTCGGGGGGCTCATCTGGGTCGGTGAGACCGCGCACCAGGTCGCCCCCTTGATCTTGATCCCTCGTGCCGTTGCGCGACGACGCGAATGATTCCGCGGTATCCTCGCGGCATGCGGGGAGCATTCGTCAGCGCTGCGTTATTGCTTGTGGTTGCCTGTGACTCGCGGGCCAAGGCGTCGGATCCGGCGCGACCCGAGCAGAAATCGAAGGAATACGAGAGCTGCGGTGCAACGATGCACTGCGACGGCGACCTCCGCTGCTTCGACAGCATGTGCCGGCGCACCGCGCGATCGACGGTCGGTGACTACTACGCGGCGCTCGGCGCATCGCTGCGAGGCAAAGGCGAGATCGAAGGCGCGATCGATTCCTACAATCGCGCGCTCGGTCATTACGACTCGGAGAAGATCGCGCTCCCACCCGACGTCGACTGTGCATACGGTGCCGCGCTCGCTGCCGGCAAGGCGAAGAAGGATCATGCGGAGCTCGGTGCACGCGTGCTCCATCGCTGCATCCTCGCCGTGCCGAGTGCGAGCCTGCTTCGCGATCACGCGCTCGCGGATCTCGCGACCCTCAACGACGCCGGCCTCGATCCGCTGACGCTCGGCCGGACTTCGCTCGCCGATGTCTACCTGACGCGGGCGGCGTCCGGTCCGTCGACCGACAAGCTGACGGTGACCGTAACGGCGACCCCGGTGCCCGCCGGCAAGACGTATCAGGGCATTCCGGAGCTGATCGGCGGCGCGGAGATCAAGAACGCGCTCGTCGCCTGCTGGACGACCTACAACGCCGCATCGAAGAAGGACGCGATGACCGTCTCGATGCCGATCAAGTCCGGCTACATCCCATCGGAGTACGAGGACGAAGCCGGGGTCTATACGATGAAGATCGATCCGACTGCGGGCCTGGCCGCGGGATCTCCGGACGCGGCGGCCGATCAGTGCGTGCGGTCGGTCATCGAGCCGGCGATCAAAGATCTCAAGACGATTCGCGACGCGTTCGCGACCAAGCTGACGATCACGGTCAAATAGCCGGCCAACTACACGCGGTTGGCCGGCGCTCGACCATTTATCCCGAGGCGATGAACGTCGTTGCTCCCGGCGGCTGGCTAGCGTAGCTATAGCCGTGGACAAACCGGACCTACGCGCGATGACCCTGCCCGACGCCGAGGCGTGGGCGGTCGCCCAGGGCTGGCCGCGATTCCGCGGCGAGCAGGTCTGGCGGTGGGTTCACGACCGAGGCGCGCGCAGCTTCGACGAGATGTCGAACCTCTCGCGCGAGACGCGTGCGGAGCTTCCCGAGCGCGCGCAGCTCGGCTGCTTGCAAGTCGCCGAGGTGCAAACCTCGCAGGACGGCACCCGCAAGTTGCGGCTCGTCACGCGCGACGGTCAGTCGATCGAGAGCGTGCTGATTCCGGACGGCGACAAGACCACGCAATGCATCTCGTCGCAGGTCGGCTGCGCGGTCGATTGTCAGTTCTGCGCGACCGCGAAGATGGGGCTCAAGCGCAACCTCGATGCCGGCGAGATCGTCGATCAGGTCTATCTCGCGCAGCGCCTGCTCGCCGAGGTCGAGCCGACGCGCCGGATCTCGAACCTCGTGTACATGGGCATGGGCGAGCCGCTTCACAACTACGACAACATGGTGAAGTCGATCCGGATCTTGACGCACGACAAGGGGGCCGGTCTCGGCCAGCGGCGGATCACCGTGTCGACCGCGGGGCTCGTGCCCAAGCTCGAGAAGCTCGGCAAGGAAGACGTCCGGCCGAACCTCGCGGTCTCGCTCAACGCGCCGAACGATGCGATCCGCGACGAGATCATGCCGATCAATCGCAAGTGGAACATCGGCAAGCTCCTCGCGGCACTCAAGGCGTATCCGCTCGAGCAACGCCGGAGGATCACGTTCGAGTACGTGCTGCTCGCCGGCGTCAACGATCAGCTCGAGCACGCGATGCAGCTCTCGAAGCTGCTGCGCGGCGTGAAGTGCAAGGTCAACATCATCCCGTGGAACCCGCACCCGGAAGCGCCGTATCAGCGACCGGCTCGTGCGGTGATCGATGCGTTTCAAGCGGAGTGCAAGCGACTCGGGATGCCGACCTATCTGCGCACGCCGCGCGGCGACGACATCGACGCCGCGTGCGGCCAGCTCGCGAACCGTTCGAACGGCGAGGCGATCGTACCGCTGCGGATCCGCAAGACCGCGCCGCCGCTGCCGGCGGTGGACTGATGGACGCCGGCGAGGCAGCGCCCGTTGCTAACTCCAGCGCGTTCGCGAAAGGACTCGCGAGCGGAATCGCGATCAGCGCCTTGCTGGTTCAGCTGTGGCTCGGGGTCGAGATGCAGGGGATGCGCGGCATGTACAAGGACTTCGGCGGCGCTCCGTTGCCGGTTTTGACGCGAGTCGTGATCTCGCCGGGCTGGCTGCTCGGTGTGCCGGCCCTCGCGAGCCTCGCGATCGTGTTCCTGATCCGAAAGCGTCCTCGACCGCTGAACCTGTACGTCGGGCTCGCGGCATTGCTCGTCGCGACGGCGGTCGGGACGTACTGGTTCGCGCAAGCGCCTCTGCGAGAGCTCGCCGGGAACATTAGCTCCTAGAGATCCGCCGAGGTAGCATCGCGCCCGGGACATGAGCGAGGCGAGACCGCCATCCCGCGCCCTCCTGGTGATCGCGGGTCTACTGACGCAGATCGTCGGCGTCGCATGCCTGATCGCGGCGCTCGCGGCCCTGCCGATGGTTCACGACGTTCACGGCAGCACGGGCTCGGTGATCGTCTCGGTCGTGGCAGCGCTCGCGGCGATCGTGTGCGGAACCCTCGTTTATCGCGCGCGGCTGATCCCGCTCGCGCTCGCGATCGCGCTCGACGTCGGGTTCGGCATCGTGCTGCCCCGTGGCAACTCGACGATCGGCGCGCTGATCCGGATCTTGCCGGAAGGCGATACATCCACCGCCAACACCCTCGTCACGGTCGCCGCGATCACGATGTTCGTCACCGGGATCCTCTGCGTGCTCGCGTTGCCGAGCGCGCTCAAGGTCCGGCGCTGGGCGCGCGCGCAGATTACGCGAGACGAGGCCCGGGACGAGCGCGAGATCGGCGGCGATCGCGCGTCAAGACCGGCGGACACGCTCAAAGGCATCGGGCAGACGCGCCTGACCGCGACGCAGATCGTCAGCATGCCGGGCGCACCGATGCACAAGCGCCCGCTGATCATCGCGGGCAGCGCGATCGCGCTCGTCGTGCTCGGCGTCGTCCTGATCATGACGAGCACCGGCTCGAGCTCCGACCCGACCGCAGGATCCGCCGCCAGCCAAGGTTCCGCGAAGACACCGGTGAGGAAGATCGAAGCGCAGGGCGCGGGTTCGGCGGTCGTGGTTCATTTCGTCGATGCCGGGGTCTCCCCGGTGGTCGGAGACGCGGGCGTGGTCGCTTCGGCGGTGGGTGACGCCGCCGAGATCGCGGTCGAACCGACGCCCGAGGACTTGCTCAGCGCCTTTCATGCGGCGCTCGGCCTCGGCGATCCCGCGGGCCTCAGCGCGCTGCTCGATCCCAAGGTGTTCGCATTCGGTCCCTCCGCGAACGAGCTCGCCGAGGGTCGCGAGGCCGTGATCGCACTCTTGAAGCGCGCGATCAGCGCACCGAAAAAGGGCACGCTTGCCGTCGAGGCGGCTCATACCGCGATCGGCCGCGACGCGCAGCTCGCGTGGATCGCGGAAGAAGTCTCCGTCGGCCGCAAGAAGTTCCTCGCGACCGTAGTTGCCGGGCTCCACGACGGTCACTGGATGATCTTCGCGTTGCACTGGGCGATCGCGATGCCGAACGACACCGCCTACGCGCTCGCGCGTGACGGCACCCTCGCGGTGCCCGATGCAATCCCGAATGCGCACGACGAGTCACCGCTCGCGATCGCGATGCGCACGGCACTCGCTTCGAAGCCGTCATTCGTCGAGGCGCGCAGCACCCGCGCGGATGCGTTCAATTTCGGCAGTGCGCTCGGCGAGCGGATCCAGGGAGGTGAGGCGATCAAGAAGACGTTCACCCGGATCAAGGCAACGATCCACCTGCACGATGCCGTCAAGGTCGGGATGATCGGCGATCGCGGCGGGTGGGGCGCGGCGAATGTCGACTTCACCGATACCGATCGCGATGGCAACGAGGTGACGCAGACGTTCCGCGTGCTGGCGGCGTGGCTGCACGAGGACGCCGGCTGGCGCATCGTGCAGACCCAGTGGTCGAATCCGCGCTAGCGCGCTCGTCGGCTCTGAAGAACGCGAGCACGCGCGTGCGGGGAGCTCCGCTGCGCCGCTTTCGAGATGTGCCTAGCGCGCGAGGGCGGCGAGCTCGGCGGTCGAGAAGAAGAACGCGATCTCGTCCTTCGCGGTCTCGGGCGCATCGGAGCCGTGGACGGCGTTGCGCTCGATGTCGCTCGCGAACTCCTTACGGATCGTGCCGGCGGCGGCCTTCTCCGGGTTCGTGGCGCCCATCACTTCGCGATTCTTCGCGATCGCGTTCTCGCCTTCGAGCACCTGCACGACGACCGGCCCTTCGGTCATGAACTTGACGAGGCCGGCGTAGAACGGCCGCTCCTTGTGAACGGCGTAGAACGCCTTGGCCTGCGACTCGGTGAGGCGCACCATCTTCGAGGCGACGACGCGTAGGCCGGCGGCTTCGAGCTTGGCGGTGATCGGGCCGATCACGTTCTTCGCGACGGCGTCGGGCTTGATGATCGAGAATGTACGTTCTTTGGCCATTGCGGGCGGACCCTAGTCGAAACCACCCCCGGTTTCAACTGCGCTGCCGCTTGCGGAACACGAGCTTCGCGAGGGCCAGCGCACCCTGCTTCCAGGGCACGCGATGCGTCACGCCGGCCGCGCCCAGCTCGTCGGCGTGGGCTCGGTACCACTCGTAGTTACGGATCAGCGCGTCGCGATTGGAATACTGCGGCTGGAAACCAAGCTGCGTTCGCGCCTTGTCGATCGACACGAACGAGTCTTCGGTCACGGTCTCGTAGATCCACGGATACAGCGGCGACAGCTTCAGCTTCTCGAGCATGCGCAGCGCGGCGATCGCCGGCGCGACCGGAATCGACCGGATCTTGGCGCCGTGACCTGCCGCATCGAGGACCGACTGGAAGTCTTGCTTGAGCGTCGTGAACTTTGCGGCTCCGATGTTGAACGTCGCGTTCGCGCGGTCCGCGGGCGCCGTACCGGCGAGCACGATCGCGTCGCACAGATCCTCGACATCGAGCAGCTGATACCGGTTCGTGCCGGGCCCGAGGATCGGAAAGTCGCGGCCCTCGCGTGCCCATTCGTAGAGCAGCGCGAACACGCCGAGCCGCTCCGGCCCGACGAACGACTTCGGCCGCAAGATCGAAACGATCTGCCCGGCGGCGCGCGCTTCTTCGCAGACGCGCTCGGCTTCGACCTTCGCGGTGCCGTACGGTCCGACGCCGGAGACGCGATCGGTCTCGATCAGCGGATGATGATCGGGAACGCCGTACACGGCGGTCGACGAGATGTGGACGACACGCTCGCAGCGCGCCTCCCGCGCGGCCGCGAGCACCGTACGCGTGCCCTCGACATCGATCGTGTGGATCTCGTCGGGCGGATACAGCGGAAGCGCCGCCGCCGCATGGACGACGACATCGCAACCGTGCGCCGCACGGAGCACGTCGTCACGGCGGCGGATATCGCCGCGGACCTCGGCCACGCGCCCGCGTTCGGGGTAGTCGAAAGGCTCGCGATCGAGCGAGACGACCTCGTCGCCGCGTGCGAGCAATCGTCGAACGAGATTGATGCCGAGAAAACCGGCGCCACCGGTCACGAGCCAGCGCATTTAGATCGGCTCCTTACCACGCATGACGCAGTTGAGGGCACCCGCGCGCCGCTGACATGAGACCGGGAACCGGCCTATACTGACGGCGTGTGGCGTGCGTTGCTGGTGATCGCGGTTGCGGCCTGCGGCCAAGACACGGCACCTGCGCCCCGCTCGTTCGCGTTCGGCCCGTATTCGCTCACGCCGGGACAAGAGATCACCGACCAGTGCGTCAGCGTGACCCTGCACAACGACGCACCGATCTACGTCAATTCCGTCGAGCTCACGACCGGTCCGGGCTTTCATCACTCGAACTGGTTCTATGTTCCGGAGTTCGTCGCACCGGGCGCGGACGGCACGTGGCAGTGCGGAGACCGCAACTTTCTCGACGTCGTCGCGGGCGTCCAAGGTGGCGTGCTGTTCGCGCAATCGACGCAAGCGACACACGAGCTCCAGGCGTTCGCGCCGGGCGTCGCGATCAAGATCCCCGCGCACTCGCGCATCATCGGCGACACCCACCTGCTGAACGCCGGCGACGCCGCGATCACGATTCCACTATCGCTCGCGATCGCGGAGATTCCGAAAGCCGACGTCACGACGGAGCTCGCGGCGCTGTCGTTCGAGAATCAAGCGCTCGGCCTTCCGCCGCACAAGGCTTCCAAGTTCACGATCACCGCTTGCGATATCGCCAGCGAGCATCAGGCGCAGTTCGGCCGCGCGCCGGATTTTTCGATTTACTACGCGTTGCCGCACTACCACACCCTGGGCACCGGCCTGTCGTTCGAAGCCGTCCGAGCCGACGGCACATCCACGGTGATCTACGAGACCACGCATCGCGTGGGCGACGCCCTCGGCGGCATCATCGATCCGCCGTTCTCGATGGTCGGCTACACGAAGATCCGGTTCTCGTGCAGCTACGACAACCCGCGTGACACGACGGTGCACTGGGGATTCGGCGATCAGGAGATGTGCGTGTTCCTCGCGTTCACCAATTCGACGCGCACGTGGGGCGGCGGCGCGCTGATGTACGAGAACCCGGGCCCGGGCGTCGACACCGGCACCGAGGTCGACTTCACGCACGGCTGTCAGGTGATCAGCAACGACGCGAGCCACTAAGAGCGCGCTACGGATCTTCGCCGGGCACCGGCGCTTCGCTCATGCTCTGGATCGGCTGGTCGGTGACGAGGTCTTTCACCCACTGCTGCAGCGTCATGTCGTGATCTTCGATGTTCGAGCCGGCGAACGTCAGCACGGTCGTGCAATGACTCTCGTTGAGGTTTCGCCAGTACGGAATGAAGTAGTAGAGGTTCTGCTTCGTATCGTAGAGGTCGGTCAGGAGGTTCGTGTCGGAGTTCCACATCCGCATGATCTCGTCCTTCGGCGGGAAGTTGTAGAACCGCTCGTACGAGTAGACCGAGAAGTTGAAGTCACGCCGGAAGAACGTCGTGGCGAGTCGATCGTGTGGAAACTCGTCGGCGAGCGCGGTGTTGATCGTGCCGAGATCCGCCGGCATGAAGCTCGACGGAAGATCCGGGATCGCATCGATGTTCCACGCGGAGCGGATCTTCTGGTGCATCGGTCCCGAGTAGCTATTCGAGGGAAACGCCGGGCCCGAATCGTCGAGCAAGTAACCTTGCTCTGCGGCATGCACGCCCTTCCGGAGATAGTGATAGTTGACCAGCGCGCCGACACCGCCGGCCGAACAACCGGTGACGAGCATCTTGGGAACGTGCGTGAAGTTGTCGTCGATCCACGAGACGATCTGCTGCATGTCAGCGTGGCCCTCGTGGTGGAACTCGACCGAGTCTCCCGCGGTATCCGTGTAGGTCGCGACGGCATTGCCGGTATGGACATCTCCGGTGCAGTACGGCACGTACACCATGTTCCAGTCCGTCGTCGGGCTCGTGTCGTCGAACCGATTGAGGAACGGTGAGATGAACGGCGCGAGGTCCGTGTGGTTATCGGGAATCCCGTCGACGTTCGCAGCGCCGCGGATTCCGTTCTTGCCCGTGCAGCTATCGTAGTCCCAGCACGCACCGCCGGGCTCGAGCACGACGACCAGGTTGTCGCTCTTCGCCGAGAAGTTCGCGAAGAACTTGTATTGGCTGTTGTTGCCGCACACCGCGCCTGGCGGCTCGACCTTGAGCCAGCTCTCGTAGACCGGCCGCATCGGATTGAGGATCCCATTCCCGGCGTTGTCTCCGCAGGCAGCGAGCAACGCGCAAACACCAACAACCAGGACGAGCCTCATGCCCGCGAACCTACACAGCCGCGAGAGGTCTGACCACTGCGATCAGCGGATCAGCCTCGACCCGGAGGCCGTGCCGGCTGCGAGATGGGGCGATCTTCCGCAAGCGTGTCCGGCGCTCAGAACCTGCCGACGGCCGCGAGGCCCAGCTGATCGCCGCTCGCGGTGGGCACGACGGCCGTCCGGCTCGCTGCTTCCTTCGAAGGTGCGGTGAAGTACAGGTACGCCGCGGCTCCGAGGGCGACAGCCCCGAGGCTGAATAGTGTGGTGGCGTAGACGCGCTGGGTGCGGGTCGCACGATTCGCCTCGATCCGTCCGGAAGGATCCCCCGCCTCGAATCGCGCGATTGCACGATCGTACCTTTGGACTTCGTAGACAGAGAGCCCGAGCGTGAATGTCCAGATTGCGGTAGCACCGGCGCCGATCCAGAGCGCGGTGTGCCGGCGAGACCGTCCGCGATCGACGAACGTGCACGGCAGCAACTGGAGCGCCGGCGCTTGGATCACTGCCGAAGATTGCGGAGCAGGACTCGCAATGCCCTTGGCCTCCTTGGCGACCGGCTCGCCATGTGGTGTGGCGAATGGATCTGCGGCGACAACTCTCGACACCAACACCAGTAGCAGGACCGTGCGAAGCATGGCATCGATCCTCGCGCAGCTCCCCCAGCTGCACAACCGAGCGCCGGCAATCGTCATGGATTGTTACAAGGTGGTCGCGGAGTGCCACTCCCTTTGCGGGCTAATTGCTGCTGGAGAGAACTTTAGCGAGCGTCGTGCCCATTTCGGCGGGCGTCGGTGCGACGGCGATGTTCGCCGCCTTGAGCGCGGCGATCTTGTCGGCCGCGGCGCCTTTGCCTCCCGAGATGATCGCGCCGGCGTGACCCATGCGCTTGCCCGGAGGTGCGGTCTGGCCGCCGATGAACGCGGCGACCGGCTTCTTGACGTTGTCCTTGATGAACTGCGCGGCGCGCTCTTCGGAGTCGCCACCGATCTCGCCGATCATGAAGATCGCCGACGTGCTCGGATCCTCGGCGAACCACGCGAGCGCGTCGATGAAGTCGGTGCCCTTCACGGGATCGCCGCCGATGCCGATCGCGGTCGATTGACCGAGGCCGAGCGCCGACAGCTGATGCACGACTTCGTAGGTCAGCGTGCCCGAGCGTGACACCACGCCGACTCCGCCCGGCTTGTGGATGTAGCCCGGCATGATGCCGATCTTGCACTGGCCCGGCGTGATCACGCCCGGACAGTTCGGTCCGATCAGCACGACGTCGGGATAGTCGCGATCGAGCACGTACTTGACCTTCACCATGTCGCGCACCGGAATGCCTTCGGTGATCGCGACGATCAGCTCGATGCCCGCCGCGGCCGCTTCGAGGATCGAGTCGGCGGCAAACGGAGGCGGGACGTAGATCACGGTCGCGTTGGCGCCGCGCTGGGCGACCGCTTCTTCGACCGTGTCGAACATCGCGACCTGCTCGAGGCCGGCGACCTTGCTGCCGCCCTTACCGGGCGTGACACCGGCGACGACCTTCGTGCCGTACTCGAGCATCTGCTTGGCGTGAAATGCGCCCGCGGCACCCGACATGCCCTGGACGACGAGCTTCGTGTTGTTTCCGACGAGGACGCTCATTGGGCACCTTTGGCAGCCTTGACGACTTTTTGCGCGCCGTCGGCCATGTCGGCCGCCGGGATGATGTTGAGCCCGCTCTCGGAGAGCATCTTCTTGCCGAGCTCGACGTTCGTGCCTTCGAGGCGCACGACGAGCGGCATCTTGAGACCGACCTCTTTCACCGCGGCGATCACGCCCGCCGCGATCGTGTCGCACTTCATGATCCCGCCGAAGATGTTGACGAAGATCGCCTTGACGTGCGGATCGCTCGTGATGATCTTGAACGCTGCGGTGACCTTCTCCGCGGTCGCGCCGCCGCCGACATCGAGGAAGTTCGCGGGCGCGCCGCCGTAGAACTTGATGATGTCCATCGTCGACATCGCGAGGCCGGCGCCGTTCACCATGCAGCCGATGTTGCCCTCGAGCGTGATGTAGCTGAGGTCCCACTTCTTGGCTTCGATCTCCTGCGCGTCTTCTTCGGCCGGATCGCGCCATTCTTCGAGCTCGGGGTGACGGAACATCGCGTTGTCGTCGAAGTTGATCTTCGCGTCGAGCGCGAGCACGCGGCCGTCCTTGGTCGTGATGAGCGGGTTGATCTCGAGCAGCGAGCAGTCCATCTCTTCGTAGCAGCGCGTCAGCGCCTTCATGAACTTGCCGAGCTCGCTCGCGGCCTTGCCGGCGAGGCCGAGCTTCTTCGCGAGCGTGCGCGACTGCCAGTCCTGCCAGCCGGTCGCCGGATCGATCGCCTCTTTGATGATCTTCTCGGGATGCTTCTCGGCGACCTCTTCGATGTCCATGCCGCCTTCGGTCGAGGCCATCACCGTGACGCGCGCGGTGGCTCGGTCGAGCAGCATGCCTAGGTAGTACTCGTGCTCGATCGCGAGCCCTTGCTCGACGAGGAGGCGCTGGACCTTCTTGCCCTCGGGGCCGGTCTGCGGGGTGACGAGCTGCATGCCGAAGATCTTCTTCACCGCGGCTTCGGCATCGGCGCGGGTCTTGGCGACCTTGACGCCGCCGCCTTTACCGCGACCGCCGGCATGGATCTGCGCCTTGACGACGACGACCTCGGTGCCCGCTTGCTGCTGCACTTTCGGAATCGCCGCGATCGCTTCTTCCGCGGTCATCGCCGGGATGCCGATCGGCACCGGGACGCCGTACTTTTGGAACAGCTGTTTGCCCTGATACTCGTGAATCTTCACGGCGCGGGTTTATCACGACTGCGCCCGCATCGGCCGGCAGCCGGCGAGGCGAACGCCCCGTCCGGCCTCGGTCGAACGCGACCTGCATCCTCGCGAATCGAAGGGATCTTGTTCGACGATTTCGCGTGGAACCTTTAAGGCTTGAGTAGGTTGGCGGACTGCGGTATGAGCCGCACCTACATATGCGCCTCGCTTATTTTCTGATCGCCGTGCTGTCGCTCGCTGCCTGTGCCGACCCGAGCCCCGACGATGCCGCCGATGGCGAGGCGCTGACGGCTGCCGACCAGCCGGTCGGCAAGGAAGACGCGGCGAGCTTTGCCGGCCTCTATCATTCCCACGCGACGACCTTCCGCGACGGCGACGTGCCGAGCCTCGACCTGATCGTCAACGCGCACCCAGCACTGCCGATCACCAACGCGTACGTCCGTTCGCGCTGCTATCACGGCGGCTGCAGCCGGAACGTGCCGGAGACCGACGCGTACAGCATCTACACGAGCACCGCCGGCAGGACGTACGTTCGGTTCTGGTCGGTCTCGCTGACCTTCGACCCGGACGGCAACATTGTCGAACAACCGGTGATCGCCGATGTCTACGAGATCAAGACGTTCTCGCACGGGATCAAGCTGCGGAAGTCCTATTCGACGGTCTGGCAGTCGCTCTACACCTCGAGCCCTTCGCTCGTGTGTCACGACTCGCACGGCACCTGGGCCGGCAACGCTTGCACGTGTCCGGGCAACACCCCCGGCGCATTCGCGACCCGCGAGTTCATCGCCGGCGCCGGTGGTTGCATCGCGACACCCGGAGCGAACGAAAGCAACTGCGACGGCTCGCACGGCGCGTGGACGGATGACGAATCGACGCTGATCGGCAGCTTTTGCCGCTGTGGCCTCGGCCGTTATGACGACGCGAACGGCAGCTGCGCGGCGATCTAACCCACGCGTCTAGCGCGCGAGCGCGGCGAGCCCGGCACGGGCACTGACCCGAACTTTTTCGTTCGGATCATTCTCGGCCGCACGGAAGCGGCGAGCGGCCTCGGCGGCTTCGCGCGTCTCGACCAGCAACCATCCGAGCATCGCCGACGCTTCACCGGTCTTCGCGGTCGCGGGATGCTCGTCGAGCATCCCGCGAAATGCCGCGATCGCATCGGCCGGTTTCGGCTCGCGCGCGAGCGCGACGGCGCGCCAGAACCGTGCGTCGTCGGCGAGCGGTCCTTCGGGGGCGAGTGCGAGCGTGCGTGCGAATGCCGCCGCGGCCTCCTTGAACTGATTGCCTCGAATCGCCGCCCAGGCTTCGTCATAGGCGACGTCTTGCGGCGCGCGCGCCGTTGCGACGGGAGGTAGCGCCAGGCTTGCCACGATCGCGGGCGAGCTCGCGTGTTGCCTCGCGACCGGTGAGTGCTTACCGGCCTCGAGAGAGGCCGACGGGGCGACGGGCGCGATCGGCGCGACGGGCGCGATAGGCGCGACGGGCATCCGCCAGCTTTGCCCCGCTTCGAGCAGCGTGGTCGCCGCACCTGCGGGTCTGACCTCGACGCGTCCGTGTGCAACGTGTACCGCGACGAGCTCGTCCTGATGAGCGACGACCGTGAACGACGTGCCGCGGACCTCGATCTCGCTCGCTCCGACGATCACGCGGAATCGCTCGCCAGGACCGAGTGGATCGACATCGATATCGATCGTTCCATCGCGCAGCCGAACGATCTCGTCCGGAGATCGCGAAGCGAGCGAGACCTGCGCCCCGGGCCGCGCGTGGACATTGCCGTTCTTGGCACGTTCATGCGCGTCCGGCGGCGCGGACTTGGGCATCACGTAGAGCCCGACCGCTGCCGCGATCGCAACCGCGGCGATCGCGAGCCGGCCGCGCGATCGCGGAGGCGCGGTGACCTTTCCGCCGGCGAGCGCGAGGATCGACGTTCGAACTTGGTCGCGATGTTCGAGCGGCGGGACGTCGGCCGGTAGCTCGCGCGCGAGCTCGATCGCCTCCTCGAGCTGCGGGTCCGGCGGCGTCATCGCGGGCTCCGATCGATCGAAGCCCGCATTGCCTTGCGCGCATGATGCAGGCGACGCCACAGCGTACCTTCGGGAATCTCGAGCGCGCGCGCGACCTCGACGCCGGGCAGTTGCTCGAGGTCGCACAAGATGAACGCGACCTGCTGATCGTGTGGCAGCTCGCCAAGTGCCGTCGCGATCCGGATCAGGAGCCTGCGCCGGTCGACCTGCTCTTCGGGTGCGGCCGGGACCGACTCGAGTCGCTCGAGATACTTGGCCTGATGGACGCGGCGCCTGCGTTCGCTGCGCAGTTGGTGACGTGCGACGTTCGCGGCAACGCCGAGCAGCCATGTCTTGACCGACGAACCGCCGCGGAACCTGCCGGCCGTGCGCCGCACCTCGAGAAACGTCGCTTGCACGAGATCGTCCGGAGATCCTTCATCGGTGGTCTGCAGCCGCGCGACGAAGCGATACACCGCGACGTTGAACCGATCGAACAGCGCGCCGAGCGAGGCGGTGTCACCGGTCGCGCACGCCGCGAGCAGCGCTTCGTCGGAGAGCTCGGTGACTTGTCCGGTGACACGCCGGAGCGGCAGCAGCTTGCCGGTGTTCACAAGCCACCGTACCGGAGCCCGGCGCCGATCCGCACCAGTAATTGCGGCTCGTCGGGCAAGGGGATCGTGGTCGTCGTCTCGAAGTTCGTCGCCTGCGTGACATCGAGGGTCGCCGAGACCTCGAACGCGAGGCGATGGCCGAGCGGATACGCCATCGACGTATGAACCTCGGCGCGCAGCCCACCGGTCTCGCTCCCCCGATGATTTCCGCCCGTCTCGACCCTTGTATGCATATGCCCGATGCCGCCGGCGAACCCGGGCGTCACCGTCAACCGGCCGAGATGGACGGACAGATCGCCACCGACGAGGAGATCCGTGCTGCTGCGTTCGCTGCCCTGCCATGACATCGGCGCGTCCGCGACCCGCGCAAATCGCACTCGAGCCGCCGCGCAAATCGGGCCGACCATCACGCACGCACCGACCTGCGCACCGAGCCATCGGGTGCGATCATTGGCAAACGAGCTCTCGGCGACCGCGAACAGCGAGACACCGCGAGGCTCCGCGGGCACCGACACCGGGACGATCACCTCGCGCACCTGGACCAATTCTTCGTGTGCAGCCGGAACGACGCGCGCCTGCAGCAGCGGCTCGGCGATGTCGTTGCGCGCCCACGACTCGATCAGCGTCGCCGCGCTCGCCGGATCAGCGACGACGCGCTCCGTTTCGGATCCGGCGCTCGTGACGACGATCGCGGCCTCACGCGCTGCGAGGTGCGCCGCGATGCTCGAGCACCCGACACGGCGCGCCGACAGCAGCTCGGACACCGCACTGACCAACGTTGGATCTCCAGACAAATTCGTACACGGCTCGGCATGCGCGCGTGCTGCGCACAACAAGAACGCGAAACAAAACCTCCGAAGCACCGTCATTGCTGTGTTGCCGACCAACAATGAATCCTTCACCAGATCTGCCTACGAAACAATGCGAAGGTTCTCGCGTGCGGCGGGCACTCACCCACAGACCCATGCGTGTGTTCGTGCTCGCGAGCCTGTTGTGGCTCGTGCCTCAATTTGCCAGCGCCGACAACGGTCGCCTGCTGAGCGATGACACGTTCGCCGTGCAGAAGGGTGGGGACCTCGTCCTCGATGCGGGGCTGTTTGCCGGGTTTCCGTCGGCACTCGCGACCGGCATGTCGACGGGCGTCGGCGCCGGGATCACGCGGATGTGCGGCTGTCACTTCGCGTATGGCGCTCGCGCTTCGTGGTCGACCGTGACCGAGTCGAACGATGCATGGATCATCTCGCAGGGGGACCTGCGGCTGCGCGCGATCGGCGCCGTTCGCCATACCGCCGGACGCGGCACGCTATCGCTGCGCCTCGGCGTGGGCGCGACGGTCGTCCACGAAACCCGCGACCACGTGCAAGGGATGTTCGGGAACAACACCCAGACCAGCGTGTTCAGCACGCTTCCGGCCGCGGATCTCGACGCTGTCATCGGCCTTCACGTCGCGGGGCCCTGGCTGCTGGTCGTCAGCGGTGGACCGAGCGTCGATTATTTCTCCGGTGGCCTCCGCGGCGGATGGTCCGCGCAGTTAGGAGTCGCATGGCAGCCGTAAGACAGCTCGCGCTGGTGATGTTGTGCGGATGCGGTGACCTGCAAGGTTTCAGCGGTCCCGTGCCCCCGGTCGTATCGTTTCACGTCGAGGTGACCGGGGATCTCGCGGCGTTCCGTCCCCCGACGGATGCCGGCCCGGCGAATCTGCACGTCGCGCTCGTGTGGGGACGGCAATGGCTGGTCGAGCCGCTGTGCATCTTGCCGCCCGAAAATGCCGATGCCGCGGCGCTGATCGCGGCCGGCTGTCGCGATCCGCTCGGCTTCGTGCCGGCGCGTGTTGCAGCAAATGTCGCCGTCGAGCCCAACGTCCCGACGCAGCTCGATCTCTTCACGTTGCCCGCCGCCGACGTGATGGTTGGCGATCTCACCGCGCGCGTCGCGTACGGAAGCCTGGTCGTCTACGACGATCTCGATCACAGCGGCAAGCTCGAGCTCGCCCGCCCGAACCGTCCCGATCGCGGACCGCCGATGCAGGGAGACATTTCGACGACGGTCAACGATCGCGTCTACGGTGCGAGCTTCATCACGATGACGATGGCGGATCAGCGCGTCGCCTTTCGCGAGGGCGCGTTCAGCGCCGTTGCCGCATTCTATCCGCGTGCAGGTTGCGGCGATCCGCCGCCGGGGTTCTCGGTGCTCGCGGCCGGCGGCTTCTCGTTCGCCGAGGCCCTCAAGGCGACACAGGAGAATCGCCTGCCGATGGAGGATCCCGCGACGTGCGTACAGCAGGCGCCGGCGGACGCGTCGTTCACGATTCCCCTGCAGTCCCCGTCGCCGCCCGCGATGCGCGAGCTCGCGTGCACCGAGCGCGCGACCGACGCGAGCGTGCGTTATCGCGAGCCGGATCCCGCCGAGGATCCACCCGACTTCACGAATCGCGTCATGGCGTGCGTGCACTCTCCGAGCTTCGGTACGCCGTCCGATGTCGTCGAGTTGATCGTGAGCGGCCGGTCCGATGACTCCTGCATCGGCCTCACGCACTACGTGCTCAAGGGCTGTAGCGAGAGCCCGACGTGCGGGAGCCCCGATTGGGATCACAGCCTCGCGCCGCCGACATGGTGGCCGTGCCCGTGAAGCATCTGCTCGCGATCGCCATGCTGGCGTCGAGCGCGTCTGCGCAGACCTCAGAACGCGGCACTACCACGGCTCCGATCTCCGCGAAGGCGGACGACGAAGAGGGGGTGCCGAAGCTCTCCCTCCCGACCGAGGCGGATCGCGTCGCGTGGCAGAAATCGGGCTTTCGGCTCGGCCTCGGGCTGGCATACGGCCGGTTCGATGGACTGCGCGGGGCACCAAGCGGGCGATTGCTCGGCGCGCAGCTCCACGCCGGCCTCCGGCTCGACGAGTCGTGGTCGGTCTATGTCTCGTTCCAGTACGCGGCCGTGTCGCAAGCGGGCGGGCTGTCGGGCTTGCGCTTCGCGGGCACGATCGATCCCACATGGCATGTCACGCCGCGGTTCGCGCTGGCGGGTGGCTTTGGCTTCGGCGGCATCGTCGAAGGTCGCACCGGCCGGACCGACGCCGTGCCGCCGACGACCGACGTGTCTTATACGTTTCCGAACGCGAGCATGCCGATCGCGAGCTGTAGCGGTGTCGGCGCCGCCGGACTGGCGCGCGCCACGTGGACCTACGTGCTCGGTCCGCGCGCCTCGACGGATGTCGCACTCGAGGTGATCGGTCAGTACACCGCATGCACCCGGCGCAGCGGTTTCCTCGATGCGGACACGGCGCGTCCGATCGAGTTCCGGCAGTTCTGGAGCCACGCGGGCGTGACCTTGTCGTGGGGGGTCGCGTGGCGGTAGTGCCGCGGAATCCCCGGAGGCGGATGACCCGCTGGCTCGCGCTCCTCGCGTTATGTGCGCCGGCGATTGCACATGCGCAGGCGCAGGATGCAGGTGTGCCCGACGCGCCGATCGTCGACGCGGGGCCACCGGCCGATGCGCCGACGGCGCCGGCGACCGACGCAGGACCGAGCTTCGAGCCACCGCATGCGATCGGATCGACCGACGTACCGTATCCGGATGCGGCTCCGCCGATCACCGCGCCCGTCGTGGTCACGGTGAAGTTGCTCGTCGACGCGACCGGCACCGTGCAGAAGGTCGACCTGATCACCGCGCCGCAGGCCCCGTTCGACGACGCGGTTGTCGCGGCGACGAAGTCGTTCAAGTTCGATCCGGCGACCTACGGCGGCAAGCCCGTGAAGGTCGAGATCACGTTCACCCATACGTTCGTGCCGCCGCCACCCCCGCCGCCCGTGACACCGGTCGAGGAGGGCCCGGGAAGAACCGCGGCGCTCAAGGGCAAGCTCGTCGAGCTCGGGACCCGGCTGCCGGTGCCGAGCGCGACGGTCACCGTCGAGATCGCGGGCCGCACGTATTCGACCGAAGCCGATCAGAAGGGCCATTTCCGGATCGCCGTGCCGCCGGGTCCGGCGAAGGTGAACGTCTACGCGCCCGCGCACAATCCGTTCGTGCAGACCGAAACGCTCGCGGAGAAACAGGAGCTGGCGGTCACCTACTACGTCGAGCGCGATCGCTACGATCCGTACGAGATCGTCGTCGTCGGCGAACAGCGCCGCGAAGAAGTCTCGCGCATCACGCTGCGCGGGCCGGAGCTGCAACAAGTGCCGGGCACTTTCGGCGATCCATTCCGCGTGATCCAAGCGCTTCCCGGCGTCGCCTCGGTCGTGTCGCTGTTGCCGTTCCCGGTGATCCGCGGCGCCAGCCCGAGCTCGACCGGTTTCTTGATCGACGGCACCCGTGTGCCGCTGCTGTTCCACCTGCTCTCGGGTCCGAGCGTGATCCATCCCGAGTTCATCGACGAGATCCAGTTCTATCCGGGTGGTGCGCCTGCACCGTACGGCGGCTACACGGCCGGCATCGTCGATGGTCGAACGCGTCGCGCCGGTGCCGACGAGCACCTGATCGATCTCGACGCGAACCTCCTGCAGATCGGCGGTCTCATTCGCGAGCCGATCAAGCCGCTCGGCGCGACGGTCACCGCAGCAGGCCGCTACGGCTATCCGGGCTTGTTGCTGTCGCTCGCGACGAATCAAGCGTCGCTGTCGTACTGGGATTATCAGCTGCGCGTCGACGGCGGCACGAAGGCGAACGGGTGGACGGTGTTCGCGTTCGGTGCACGCGACGAGCTCGATACCATCGCGCCCAACGCCGATCCGAACGCCGCGAATCCGCCGCTCGCGCCTTCCTTGATCCTCAACTTTCATCGGCTCGATCTCCGCTATCACCAGACGATCGGAAATCTCGAGACGACGTATCGAATCGTCGGTGGCTACGATCACACGGAGTCGATGGGCACCGACTTCAACATCTGGCTCGCGGAGCCGCAGATCCGCACGCGGTGGAAGCTCGACGAGAAGCTGTCGCTCGCGGCCGGGCTCGACGGCAGCGTGCGCGATCTCAAACAAGGCGGCGCGGCTACCGCCGGCGGCGGCGCGCTCGCGGCGATCACGAACCAGCTCAGCACCTCGTATGTCGGTTCGGCATTCGTCGAAGGAATCTGGCGGCCGACGCCGGCTTGGCTGATCCGCCCCGGTATTCGCGCCGACGTCTACGAAGACAAGACGGCGACCAAGCCGGCGGTCGATCCGCGGCTCACCGTGCGCTACAAGCTCGGCCATCGCGATCTTCCGGACGTCGCGCCGGATAGTGATGACAGCGCGATCTGGCTCAAGGCCTCGACCGGCATCTACCACCAGCCGCCGCGGTTCGTGCTGCCGCTGCCGGGTCTCGATCAGATGCCGCTCAAGTACGGCCTCCTCGAATCGATCCAGACGAGCGTCGGCGTCGAAGTTCCGCTCGCGAATCGGTTCCAGCTGTCGAGCGAGGCCTACTACAACTACATGAACCCGACGATCTTCGATCTATCGACGAACGCGGCGACGCTCGGCACGGTCGCAAACCCGACGCTGTTTCCGACCGGGATCGTGACGACGACGGATCCGGGACAGATGTTCATCGATCGCCTGACCAAGGCGCAGACCGGTCGCGCGTACGGACTCGAGGTGTTGCTCCGGCGCGCGGCGAAGAACGGCATCTTCGGCTGGCTGTCGTACACGCTCTCGCATTCGGAGCGCGAGCGGCTCGGAGTGTGGGCACCGTACGACTACGATCGCACGCACCTCGTCAACCTCGTCATGGGGCTGCCACTGCGTCGCAACTGGGACATCGGTATTCGCATGCAATATCAGAGCGGCCTGCCCGCGACGACGACGAGCGGCTACAACACGGGACGTGCCGACGGCTACGTCCGGTTCGACATTCGCGTCGACAAACGTGCGGTGTGGCAGAAGTGGCTGCTCGATTTCTACGTCGACATCACGAACGTCGCGCTGCTTCCGGAAGAAGTCATTCCCGGCCAAACGATTCGCTACGTGCTGCCGACCCTCGGGTTGCGCGGCAGGTTCTAGGCGCGATTAGGAACAACACATGGAAACCGATACTGGAATCGACGGACAGATCCTCGACCTGATGCTCCGCGCGGGCTCGCGCTGGATCCTGTGGCTCTTGCTCGGCCTCAGCTTGGCCGCGCTCGCCGTGATGATCGAGCGCGTGTGGTTCTACCTGCAGGAGCGGCGTCCGGCGGAGCTGTTCGCGAGAGCGCTCGACACGCTCCGCAAGAAGGGCCCAGCCGACGCGTTGCGCGTGCTCGCGAACCAGCGCTCGATGCAAGCGGCGGTCGGCCGATCGTGTCTCGAACGCGCAGCCGACGGCGCGGCTGCCGTCGAGGATCACAAGACAGCGATCATCGAGCAGGAGCGCCAGCGCTACGAGAGGCGCCTCGCGTTTCTCGGCACGCTCGGCAACAACGCGCCCTTCGTCGGTCTGTTCGGCACGGTGCTCGGCATCATCCGCGCGGTCCACGATCTGTCGGGCAGCTCGCTCTCGGATACCCAGGCCGTGATGGCGGGCATCGCGCAAGCGCTCGTCGCGACCGGTGTCGGGTTGCTCGTCGCGTTGCCCGCGGTCGCCGCGTACAACGCCTTCACACGGCATGTCGAGACGACGACCTCCGCGACCGAAACGTTCGCGCACCAGATCCTCGCCTATCTGAAGACATCCCCGTCGACGAGCGCCGACGCCAAGGAGGCGTGATGGCGGCCGGTGCTCGCAAGCGCGGCATCATCGCCGAGATCAACGTCACACCGCTCGTCGACATCATGCTCGTGCTGCTGATCATCTTCATGCTGACGGCGCACCTGATCTCGAAGCAGGCGATCGAGGTCGAGCTGCCGCGTGCGAGTCAGAGCACGCCGATGAAGCCGACCATGCTCGAGATCACGATGACGCGCGAAGGCGCGATCTACTTGAACGGCAGGACGGTCACCCCCGCGGCATTGCGCGCGGCGGTTGCCGATGCGGTCGCGAGGGACAAGAAGACCCAGGCGGTGATTTCGGGTGACAAATCGGTGTCCTACGGGCGCATCGTTTGGGTGCTAGACCTGGTGAAGTCGCTCAACGTGACGTCGTTTGCGATCCAGATCGATCCCAGCGTGATGGTCGCCCCACCGACATGAACGACCACAAGCTCCTGATCTGTGCGGTCGCTTCGCTCGTCGCGCATTTCGCGCTCGCGCGAGGTCTCGACTACCTGCCGCGTCACGTCGACAAACCGCGGCCGCTACCGGTCGAGATCCGCATGATCGAGACCGAGCCGCCCAAGGAGCCGGAACCGGAGAAGCCGCCGGAGCCCAAGCCCGAGCCCACGCCCACGCATGAAGCGCCGCGGACGAGGCCGGTGCACTCGCCGATCGTCGCGGCCGTCGCGAAAGACGCACCACCGCCCGATCATCCCGCCGTTCAGGTCGAATCGACCGACGAGCCGGTGTTCGGCGTCAACATGGAGTCGACGTCGCAAGGCGGCACCCAAGCGATGGCGGTCGGCAACACGCTCAAGCCCGAGGCCGGTCCGGGATCCGGCGCCGCGGTGAAACCGCTCGCCACGCCCGTCGCGGCGTTCGAGGCGACGAAGATGCCGCTGCCGCAAGGCCGGTGTTTCGGGAAGTACACCGACGACGCGAAGGCCGCGGGCATCGAAGGGACGGTCGTCCTCGACCTGATCGTCGGTGAAGACGGTCACGTCCGCGAGGTCCATGTCGTCGAAGGACTCGGACACGGTCTCACCGAAGCGGCGACGAAGGCGCTGCGCGAATGTCAGTTCTCGCCGGGCGAGAAAGACGGCAAGCTCGTGCCGGTCCGGATCCGGGGGTTCAAGATCCACTTCGTGCTGCAGGACGCGACCTGATCTAACGCTCGAGGCAGTAGATAGGGCGCGGCTGATTGCACTCGAACATCGTCGAGTAAAAGAACACATGCCGGCCGGAGCTCTCGGAGGCTCCGATCGCGGCGGTGCTGGTGGCGTCCGAGCTCGTCCAGTCGTTACAGCTCTCGTCGATACCTCCGGAGGTGCTGTTCGTGGCGCCAGCGCCGGTCCAGACCGCGCTCTGCACGTAGCCGCCATCGAGCGTCACGTTGATTGGAGCCGGGAAGTCGTTCAGATCGCGCGTGACGAGGACGTGATCGGGACGGACCCACGGGGTACCGGAGGAGAAGCGCGAGCCGGCGGCGATCTTGGTTGTCGAGAGCAGCGCGGCGAATCGATCGGTCGTATGCGCTTCCGTATTACAGAGCTCATCGGCCTTGGCGAGGCCTCCGCTCGGGCTGAAGTTGCTGTTCGTCAGGAAGGCGAGCCGCCCGGTCTCGGTGGGCTGCGCGACTGGCGTCCGGAGATCGGTACCGAAGCAATAGAGGCGTGTCACCTCGGTGCAGCTATGCACGGCCGCTTCCGTCCAGGTTCCCTTGGTGGCGCTCGCGTCTCCGAACAGCCCCGTCGCGCCACCGGTGAAGTCGTTGCAGTTATCCGCCTGCTGGCCGTCGTCGTGGGTTCCGGTCGCCACCAGAAATCCGCCATCGCCGACATCGGTGGCGCGCTCGTCGAGGCGCAGCGGATTGAAGATCCGCCCCGCGACGAGATCCCCGATCGTGTCGGCGAACGGCAGGCCGTCGAGCCGCGTCCAGCCGCGTGCCGAGCCGAGCCGAAGCAGCGCCGGCATGCCCGCCGTCGAGATCCACGCCCTGTAATGGCCGGGGAGTCCCGCGTCGGTCGCGCTTTGTGCGCACATGTCATCGGCGCCGGCGGTGCCACCGATCATCCCGGCGGGCTTCGCCATCGAGGTCACGAACGCGATGTTCGTTACCGGCGCACTCGGGTCTGGTTTGACCAAACATCCCGCCGCGCAGGCGACCGCAGCCAACGTGATCTTCGCGGCCCTCAGTGAAGCACCGCATCGGCGTCGAGCGCGATCAACGCGGTGGTCCACGCGGCGATCGCTTCGGAGGTCGGCAACGCGATCCGGATCGAGCGGCAACTCTTCGGGCCAAACGACGCGAACGTGCTCAGCGCCTCGAGCATCAGCCGGGCGCCGAGTCCTTGCGGGACGCCGCCGACGCCGGTGCCGAGCGCCGGGAACGTGATCGAGTGAAAGCCGCGCCGCTCCGCTTCGAACAGCGTGCGCAACGCGGCGCGCTGGATACAGATCGCGCCATCGAGAGCGGCGACCGCGTGCGCGACCGCCTTGCAGCGCAGGCGAAACGGCTCGGTCCACACGACCTGGCCCATCATCGCAGGACCTTGCGCATGTGCGGCGCGTTCGATCTCGTCGCCGGCGACAGCGCGCAGGGCCCCCGCAACACCTCGGCGCATCTCGAGCTTCTCGTTCGCGGCGCTGACGATCACGTCCGTCTGTGCATTGCAGATGTCGCGCTGTTCGAGACCGACGACGAGGTCGCCGATCCTCGCGATGCCGTCATCGTGACCGCGCAGCTCGGGCGGCGGCGTCATGATGCGCTCGAGCATGCGCGCCACGCCGAGCGCGGACTCGGGGCGATGCTCGGGATGTTTGTCGAGGAGCCGAGCGAGCACGGCGCCGAAGTAGGCCGCGACGGGATCGGCGCAATGCGGCACCTCGTACGGCGTCTCGCGGTGCATCTGCGCGATCTCGAGCAGCGTCGAACCGACGAACGGTGCCTTGCGCTGCCAGAGCAAGTGCAGCGTCGCACCCGCGGAATACAGATCCGTGCGCGGGGTCGCCGCTTGGCCCGCCCACAGCTCGGGCGCGATGAACATCGGGGTACCGGCGACCTCCGGACGATTGGTCGCATTGGGATCGACCGCGATCCCGAAATCTCCGACGAGCGCTTCCCCCGATCCCGCGAGAAACAGATTCGGCGGCTTGATATCGCGATGCACGACACCCGCGATATGGATCGCCGAGAGGCCCTGAAACACGTGCACCGCGATCCGCACGAGCGTCGCGACCGGAATCGAGCGATCTGCGGCGGCATGGATCGCGAGGAGCTCGTCCAGGTCGATTCCGTCGACATAGCGCTGGATCACGTACGGCACGCCGCCTTCGACGCCGGCATCGAGCACCGGCACCACCGACGGCGAGACGACGCGCGCGGCGAGATGCGCTTCGGCGAGCGGATCCGCGCCCGCGATCCGGAACAGCTTGATCACGACCGGCGTGCGTAGGCTCGCGTGACTCGCGAGGTATGCGGTGCCCATCGCGCCGGCGCCGAGCAGCGAGTGGATCCGCAGGCCGCGAAACATCTGGCCCGGGACCAGCACGGCGTCGCCGGCCGCGGCGAACGCGGATGCCGCATTGGCGGTATTCGGCATCGCGGAAGCAACGGCCGTCGCGCCTAGCGAAACTTCATCGGCGGAGCCGCGCATGTCGTCGAGCTTATCACCATGTCAGGTCACAGCGCTTCGGGTTTGCGCGGCGCCACCGCACGATCGCAGGCGGTGGCGATCATCGCAGTCGTCCACGATGCGATCGTCGATCGCCGCCATGGGTCATCGCGCCTCGTGCTGTCGAGGCCACCACAGATAGGCCGAGACCGCGAACATCAGCGGAAGTGCCATCATCGCGAGCTCGACGGGCAGCACGTGTTGCAGTTGGCCGAGCACCGGCGGCGACCACAGATCGCCGAACAGGTGAATCGCGAAGATCATCGCGGCCATCGCGCTCGCGCGCAGCTCCGGTGGCACCGCGCGCAGGCCGACCGCATTGACCGGTGACGTCGACAAGAACAGACCGATCTCTGCGACGAACGCCGCCGCAAAGAACGCGACCGGCACCGGCATGAAGAACGCCAGCGCGGTGAACGGCACCGCGACCGCCACTCCGATCGCGGACACCCGCAACAGCACGTTCATGCCGAGCCGATTCTCGACGGCATCGTACGGAGTGGTCGCGGTCACCACCGGAAGCTCGCGCTGGCCGCGGTCGGCCCATTGGCCGCCGATCGCGACACCGATGGCGCCGGCGACCACCGTCACCAGGCC
>JAQBQF010000144.1 GCA_028287115.1 Myxococcales bacterium | reverse complement strand
GCAAGTTGGGATTCGAGAGCAGGTGCATGCGGTACTGCTTGTCGGTCTCGAGGTCACGGATCATCGCGATCCAGGCGACGAACGCCTTGAAACACGACGAGTTCATGAACTCGAGCTCGCGGAGATCGACGACGACCTTGGTCGCGGTGAGACGCAGGCACTCCTCGTGGAGCTTCTTCGTGACGGCGTCGAGATCGGGCTTGGCCTCCACGTCGGCCGTGCCCGCGAGGCGAACGTGGACGATCCCGTCCGCGAAGCTCGCGTTGATCGACATTGGACTGGATAGCTTGGGTAGCTCGACGCTCATGGATTCAGGCCTCCCACGATTGGCGCGGATGCTTTGATGCACACGCGATCCCTTTCTTCGATCACACAGCTGATGTTCATGTCCGCTTCGGCGCGGATCCGCGCGAGCCCGAGCCCCGAGCCGTCGGTGCGCTTCGACGTCTTGATCATGGTCTGCTGGTAGTAACTGTCGGGATCGGTATTGTTCATCTCCTCGATCGCCGTGCGGACCTGCGCGGCGCGTTCGTAGGAGGTGCGGTTCCAGGTCGTGATGACCAGGAGCTCGCCATCGATCTCGATGCGAATCGAGGTCTCGTTATCGACGGAGTACGCAACGGCATTTTCGAGGAGCTCGTGGGTGGCCAACGCCAACCGATCCGATAGCTCGGTGTCGACCAGGACCCGGCGGTAAAAGTCGGCGGTGAAGCGACGCACCGTCGAGACGAGCTTGATATTCGGTCGGAAGACCAGATGAAAGTACGGCTTGGCTTGCATAAATGTTTTCAGGTCACGGAACCGACGTGTCGGTCAGGAGCTCGGCTGGCAACGGCTCACCTGTCAGGGTCTCGAGGAAAGCGACCAGGGCGTCGATCTCCGGGTCCGTCAGGTTGAGCGGTTTGATCAGGTCGTCTACCACCCCCACGAAGCCCGTCTTTTTCCCGCCTTCGTTGTAGAGCTTGATAACCTCGCGCAGGTCCGCGAACTGGCCGGTGTGCATGTACGGAGCCGTTCCAGCGACGTTGCGAAGTCCCTGCGTGCGAAAGGCACCCATGTCCTTGGGGTCCGCGACGAGCGCATCGACCTTGGAAGCGCTCGTGTCGTCGCTGTTCGCTCCGGCAGAGCTCCACTCACGGAGGGGTCCCTTGACTAGGATGATCCCGAGGTCGCGCCCCGTGTCCATCGTCGAGACGTGAAGTCCCTCTTGTGGCACTCCGGTGTTGTGGAACTTCTGATCGGAGAAGAAGGGTCCTTCGTGACACTTGATGCACGCGGCCTTCCCGATGAACAGCTTCAGACCTTCCTTCGCTTTCGAGGAGATCGCGGTCGTCTCGCCTGCGACATAGCGGTCGAATGGAGCCTGTTTCTTGACCAACTTTCGGAGGTACGCGTTGCAGGCCTTACTCGTGTTCACGAAGATCTGGACGATGAGGGCTTGATCGGCGGGCGCCATCATCTCCCAATCGCCATCCGGCGCCATCGGCGCCTTCGGCTTGCCGCTAGCCGGGAATCTCGCTGCATCGACCGCGGCGGGATCGAGCGCCGGATCGAGATCGGGATCGAACACGGCGTTATATTGAGTGCGGTACTTCGCGTAGAGGAGATGAGCCGTACGCAACCGATCGCCGTTCGCCGCGATCCCGGCCTCGACGCCGATTAGAGAGTGGCCCCACAGGGTATCGACGAAACCCCACCAGCCGGTCCAGTCGTAGTAGACCGCATTGACCAAGGTCAGCGCGTTGTGTCCCAACCACCCACCGGTACCCAACGAGGTTGCCACCGGATTCGATCGCACATCGACAAAGTTGTGCGCAGGATCGTGGCAGGACGTGCAGGCGTAGCGGCCGATGTCGCCGGTAACGCCGAGCGCGCCCTCGCCCGGCGTTGCGTCGAACGTGACCGGTCCGGAGAGCTCCTTCTCGAAGAACAGCATCTGACCGAGTGCCGCTGCGCCAGGATCATTAGCAACGCGGTTGGTGGGATCGGGCGGCGGATCCCCGAGAGGGGACAGCTTGGCGATCTCCGCCCACTCTTGATTGGTGAAGCCGTCGATTGTCTCGTCGCCGCTACATGCGCCGAGGAACGTGATGAGCCCGATGATGTAATTCAAATTCTCGCGACGCACGAGTGCCCTCCCGGAATTGCGACGAGCACCGAAGCCCACCGCCATATTGACCACTAACACTCATCGTGCCGATCGACAAGATACTAGGATCACAGACATTACTGCTTCGATATCGCATCACGTGCTTCAATATTGAAGCATCGCGGCGTGCGCACTCGCTGCTGCGATCTCGCATCGTCGTGCTTCACTATTGATGCGTCGTACGCGTTCACGCGGTGCCTACCGGAGCTTGTGGACGCTGGCGACGGCAACTGTCACCGTATTCACAATTCTGGGCGATGGGACGCGCAGCGCACTGCTCACCTGGATCGATCGCGTCCGTGGCGTGCTCGTCACCGACCGCGGGACGCAGTTCGATTTCTGGGCACTCGAACGCCGGCCGATCTGCTGGGCACATCTGATTCGCAAGTTTGCGAGCTTCAGCGAGTTGCGTGGACGTCCTGGCGAGATCGGACGCGATCTCCTCCTGTGGTCCCGCGTCCTGCTGCGCTCGCGGCACCGCGTTCGCGATGGCACAGGTACGCGCACAGGTCTTCGATTGGTCGCGACCAATGTCCGAGCGCTGATGGAGCAGCTTCTCGAAGAGGGCGCCGATCTGCACTCTGAAGCACGATGCTTTAATAATGAAGCATCGTGCTCGAGATACCCGCTGTCGTCAGAGCGTGTATAGGAATGCTTCGAGATCTTGCTTCTCGGTCCCGGTGAACTCGATCCCGAAGAACGCCTCGTAGTGGTTGACGACGTCCTCGATGTCGCGCGCCTGGCCATCATGGAAGAACGGCGCGCGCGACGCGAGCCCGCGCAGGTGCGGCACGCGGTACTTGCCGATATCCGCCCACTTGCCGGTCGAAAGCGCGCGGCCGACCTCGGTTACGTCCTTGATCTCGCCGGTCACCTTGTTGCGGACCGTAAGGATCGGGAGGATCGCGGCCTGCTCGTGGCTCGGGACGTCGGTGCCAACGTTGAGCATGACGAACGTTGACGACGCGCCGACGTTCGGCGTGTTGTGGCAGCCGCTGCACCGGCGAGCGTTGTTCGGACCGAACGTCTTGAAGTTGAACACGTCCTGCCCGCGCGCGATCTGGCGGCGGTTGGGGTCAGGCGAGTCCTTCCACGCGTCGTAGAGGTCGAAGACGTGCGGGTCGAACGACGCGCCGCTGTTGATGCCCGGGAAGTACGGTTGCTGGGCGAGATAGACCGGACCACCCTTCGCGCCGTCCTCGTCGAGGCGGCCGGCCTGGTTGTCCCACGCCTGTGCGTTCACGATGCTCAGCTGGAACGCGACGGCGGCTGCTGTGGCAGCGGCAGAAGGCGGTACCGTGCCCTGCCCGTGGAACGAGACCGCGATGCCGAACAGAATCGGTGCAAGGATCGCGTTGGGCGGTTGCGGACCCGCGATCCAGGTCAGCGACTGCGTGAAGTGTTCGTTCGAGGTCGGGTTCGGTCGGCGGAACCGCGTGAACGAGCTCGGCGTGCCAAAGCCGTACGGATCGGCGACCGCGATGATGTCGAAGTCCGAGCTGGGGGCGTTTGGACCCTGCCCGAACCGGATCAAGCCGCGGTCGGTGATCGGATCGAACGCCTTCTTGCGCTCGCCCTTGCTGCTGAGGTCGGCATCGGGGCGCGTGCCGCCGTCGAAGGGGTTGAACAGCGGAGCGAGGCCGTCGCTGTCGTTGAACAGCTCCTTCGCGAGGTCGGCGCTGATCGTCCACCCGGTCCGAGGATCGTGACACGTGGCGCAGCTGCGACCGTTCGTGCCGAGCGTCGTGTCGAAGAACGGGTTGTTGAAATCGAACGGACCCTGTGTGGAGACTGAGCTCGAGATACCGTGAGGGTTCCGCGCGGGGAGCTCACCCGCGACGTCGCCTGCGGTGAGCGCGCTTTGTGCGACGCCGACGTCCGGACTGTCCACACATCCGCTCGTTGTGACGACAAGTCCCAAAATTATCCCGCGCTTCAATTGAACCATACGTTTTCGATCCTCCGTCCCCGGGTTGGGGCACTGCCCATGGAGCAAGACGTGCGCCCTCAGCTATGTGTGCGACATCGTTGGGGCACCAAGACGGCGATGCAACGTTAGCGATCCCTATCGCAGTGCACGAGTCCAGATCGCTAGAGATTCAAACAAGTAACCGAATGATTCAGAAATGAAAATCACACTTCGATTGTGATGCAGTGACGCCATGCTCTCTCTCACTTGTGCCGCAGCTCCGAGGCCTCGCCTCGCGCGCGCCGTACTTCCATGACGGTCGTGCAGAAGCCCTCGAGGATGTGGTGGCCCATTACGAGGCGCACTTCCACATCGCCTTCACCGGCACCGATGAAGGAAGACCTCGCCGCCTTGTGAGCCGACGCTAGGTCAACAGGCCTAGACGCCGCATCCTGCGAGCCAGCGTCACGGCGTTGACGCCGAGCTCGCGTGCCGCGCGGCGGATGACCTGCGTATTGCGGTCGAGCGACATCTGGATGATCCGGCGCTCGAACTCGGAGACCTGGGCATCGAGGTTGCGCTCCTCCGATCGATCTGTGCCCGTGCTGTCCCGAAGGTAATCGGGGAGTGTGTCCCAGCGCAGCGGATCGCCCGGCGACGTGAGCAGCAGGGAGCGTTCGATCACGTTCCTGAGCTCGCGGATGTTGCCGGGCCAGTGATACGCGAGGAGCGCACGTTCAGCGCGCGGATCGATCCGGGGGAGCGGCCGATCGAGGCTCGTGCACAGGTACGCCACGAAGTGGCTGACCAGCGGCAGGATGTCCTCGACGTGATCGCGCAGTGGCGGTAGCTCGATCGGGAAGCGGTTCAAGCGATAGAAGAAGTCCGCGCGGAAGCGCTGCTCCTTGACCGCGTGACGGAGATCGACATTGCAGGCCGCGATCAGCCGCACGTCGATACGCCGAGACTTCGTCGCGCCGACCGGTCGGATCTCGCCTTCCTCGATGACGCGAAGGAGCTTGGCCTGAAGTGCCGGCGACGTGTTCTGGATTTCGTCGAGAAAGATCGTCCCACCATCCGCGATCTGGAACAGGCCGGCGTGGTCCGTATTCGCACCGGTGAAGGCGCCGCGGACATGGCCGAAGAGCTCGGTCTCGAGCAGTGTTTCGGTGAGCGCTCCGCAATCTTGCGCGACGAAGGGGGTGTGAGCGCGCTTGCTGAGACTGTGGATCTCGCGCGCGGCGACCTCCTTGCCTGTCCCGGTCTCGCCGGTGAGGAGCACCGGAACGTCGTGAGCGGCCACGGTACCGATCAGCTCGTAGACGCGCTGCATCGCCGCGCTAGCCCGGACGACCCTCGAGGAGCTCGGGAGCTCCGGGGCGCGCGACGGTGGCTTGGGTCGTTGCGCGAACGACTCGAGCTGGAGCGACGCCCAGCGCAGCTCCATCTGGAGCGCCCACCGTTCGCAGCTTCGATCCACAGCCAGGTTCAGCGTTTGCCGTTCAAACGGCGGGCGTAACACCTCGTACACCTTGCTTTCGGTGACGAGCGGGAGGATCACATCCGAGTCGAGCGCGCTGCATAGCGTGATCGGCGAGATCGGCAGCTCGCCGGGAACCGACGCGCTGTCCGCGCGATGGCCCCTCAGGCCATCCAAGAACCCCGTAAGTTGCATCTCATCATTCGAGAACACGACGATCGACGCGCAGCCGCGGAGGCTCTCGTCGTCGATCTCGCCGGGGGAGTCGACGAACTCGGTGTGGACGTGACCGAGTGCGCTTCGCGCAAGCGCCTGCTCCTTCGGCGACGCGAGCGCCACGATCACGCGCGGGCGGTGCTGAGACAGAAACAACGCGAGATCTGCGCGCGCGCTCGTCGAGATGTCGCGAAATTGCACGCCGAGTCCGATGCGCCCATCCGGGTGGAGCAGGCTGGTCCAGGCGATGCGTCCCACCGCCCGAACGACCTTCTTGCTCTCGCCGAGCTCGAATTCGAGATCGATGTCGTCCCCCCGTTCGGGAACGGCCGTTCTGGGCACGACCGCGGCTAGCCCGAGGCCGCCAGAGCTGATGTTCGTGGTCCAGCAACGATGGAGGTTCGACGAGACCACCGGGGTAAAGAACGGGATCCGCGGTTCGAGCCGCGTAGCTCGCGTATCAGGTAAAGCCATCGAGTCCCCCAAAATCTCGTTACAACAGCCGGGTGGGCCAGACTTAGTCGTGCACGTCGAATGTACGTGTGAAGGTCCACCAGACCTTCGGGCCTATCATGCACGTCGGCATCGAAATATGGAGTGGTTAATCGCCGGTGCAGCACTATGCTGCACCCCTCGTATGGGGTGCATCGTTTTGCTGCGCCCCACGTGATTGACAGTGCGGCAGTTGCCGCGCCTGGTGGAGACACGATGTGTGTTCGCATCGCAAGTTCACTCCGCGCACCAGAACAGATAGGATTGCGATTCATGGTGGCCGTGGAGCGTTTGGTTCTTCGTGCAGAAATCGGCCACCAAAGCCGACAGATCGTCGCGCATACGATGGGTCTGACGACGCGGTCGGTGTTCGTTCGCACCGACGAGCTCTTCGGGCTCGGCGACCTCGTGACACTGCGCCTGTCGCTATCGCGTTTGCTACCGCCGCTGATGATCGAGGCGCGGGTCGCTTCGACGGCACACGACTCTGGTCCGGGGTACCTCGCCGGCGTCACCCTCGCATTCTCGACGGAGCAAGCTCTGCTCTCGCGCTTGCTGTCGGAACACGATGATCGCACGGCCGCCGAGCCCTGCCGGATCCTCGTCGTCGAGGACAGCGCGCTGATGCGCGACTGCATGCAGCTGAGCGCCGAACGCTACGCACACCGCCCGGTGCGCGTGGTGGTCGATGCGGCGGAATCTGCCGACCACGCTCTCGAGCTCTTGGGCCGCGAGCGATACGAGCTGCTGCTCGTCGATCTGTTCCTTCCCGGCGCGATGAACGGGGCCGACCTCGTCCGCGAGCTCCGCGCTCGCGAGCACGGGGACATGCCGATCATCGGCTTCAGCGTCGGGGGGATCACCGCGCGCGACGCGTTTCTCGAAGCGGGTGCGGACCTGTTCCTCGACAAGCCGGTCGTGATCAAAGACCTGTTCGCGACCCTGGAGCGCCTGATGTTGATGAGGTCTGCCGCGTGAAGCGAATCCTGTTGATGGACGACAGCGAGATCTTTCTCGAAGTCACGCGGGCGGCGCTCCAGGAGGCCGGCTACGACGTGATCACGGCGAGCTCTCTCGGCCAGCTCGAGCAAGCACGGCAGCGAGGCTCCGATCTCGTGCTGATGGACGTGCAGATGCCCGAAGCATTCGGGGATGACGTCGCGCTGACGCTGCGCCAAGCGTACGGAATCTCGGCGCCGATCTACTTGCTGTCGAGCCTCGAAGAATCCGATCTCGCGGAGCGGGTGAAGTGGGCGCAGATCGAGGGCTTCATTTCGAAGAACCAAGGGCTCGACGCGATCCTCGCACGCGTCCGCAACATTCTGCCGCTCGACACCTGATACGCGATCAGGCGCTCGCGACGCTTCGAAAATGAAGCGCGTGATTCATTAATGCAGTACTAGATATCTCCGCGCGATGTGGAATTAACGCATTGCGAACGACTATGCTGTTTCGACTCATGCGGTTTGTCCGAGCTGTCGCGATCCTCGTGTGTTTGGTCGGCACGTTGCGGGTGTCCCGTGCGCAGACTCCGCCTGACGCGCCGCCGGCCGCACCGGAGAGCGAACCGCCGAAACCGCCTGCGCCGGAACCGAAGCCGCCGGAACCAAAGTCGAATATCGA
>JAQBQF010000171.1 GCA_028287115.1 Myxococcales bacterium | reverse complement strand
TTCGCGAGGAGCTTCTGATAGGCGAGCGCCTCGTTGTAGACGGCGGCTTCGAGCGGCGCCGCACCATACTTGAGCGCCAGTTGCAGATTGTCGAACGCGTCGAGGCTGCGATCGAGCTGGATCAGGCAGCGCACGATGTTGAAGCGGATCGCCGGGTGATCCCACGCGGCGACCGCTTGCTTGTATTGCTCCAGGGCGGCGACGTAATCGTGGCCGAGGAACAGGACGTTGCCGCTGTCGAGCAGCGTCTTGGCCGACTTCTTGTGTGCGTCGGAGACCCCTGCGGCCCACGGCGGGACGTCCTCCGCGTGCACTCGGGTGCTCACTCCGAGCGCGAGGACGAGCACGATCGACGCCATCCGCATGACACTATTGTACGTGTTAGCCTTGGTCCGTGGGTGAGAACGACGACCGTCGTGAGCCTACGGTAACCCGGCTCGGCACGCCGGCGCCGTTCTCGAGAGCTCCGTCGGGCGGCTTTGCCGCGACCACGCCGGGACCGACCGAAGCTGCCGAGCAGGAGGGCACAGCGGCGCTGGCGCCCGGGTTACGGATCCATCAGTACGAGCTGATCCGCGAGCTCGGACGCGGCGGTATGGGCATCGTGTATGCCGCGCGCGACGTGAAGCTGGGCCGGCGGGTCGCGATCAAGTTCTTGCGCGATGCGGATCGCGAGGTCAACGAGCGGTTCCTGATCGAGGCGCGCGCGACCGCGCAGTGCAACCACGACAACATCGTGATCATCTACGAGGTCGACGAGTACCGCCGGATGCCGTACATGGTCCTCGAGCTGCTCGAGGGCCAGACGCTGCGCGGCGCGATGGGCCCCTTCGGAGTCGGTGCTCGCATGACCGCTTCGCGCACGGTGGAGATCGGCGTGCAGATCGCGCGCGCGCTGGCACGTGCGCACGAGCGTGGGATCGTCCATCGCGATCTGAAGCCGGAGAACGTCTTCGTGACGACCTCCGGCCAGGTCAAGGTGCTCGATTTCGGAATCGCCAAGGCGTTGGGCTCGGCCGAGCGCACGAGCGCACCCGAGCTCGCGGGCCGACCCCTGAGCCTCGAGCTGACGCGAGCGGGCGCGATGGTCGGCACGCTGCCGTACATGTCGCCCGAACAGATGTGGGCCAAGGGCGATATCGATCACCGGGTCGATCTGTGGGCGCTCGGCATCATCTTGTTCGAGATGCTGTCGGGAGAGCATCCGCTCGGCGCGGTCGATCCTCATGGCCTGATCGCCGCGACGGTGATGCCCGACCCGTACCGATCGATCGGCGCGCTGTTGCCCGACTTGCCCGAGCCGCTGATCCGGATCGTCGATCAGCTCCTCCGCAAGACGAAGGCCGAAAGAATTGCGAGGGCCGACGAGCTGGCCCGCCGGCTCGAGACGCTGTTGCCCGGGCGCCCGGGCAGGCAACTCGAAGAAGGTGAGAGCCCGTACGTCGGGCTCACCGCGTTTCAAGAGACGGACGCGGATCGATTCTTTGGCCGCAGCCGCGATGTCGCGAAGATGGTCGCGCGCGTCCGTGAACGACCGTTGACCGGCGTGATCGGCCCGTCGGGCATCGGCAAGTCGTCGTTCGTGCGAGCCGGGCTCGGTCCCGCGCTCAAGGCTTCCGGTGAGACCTGGGAGGTCGTCACGGTCAGGCCGGGTCGTCAGCCGCTCGCCGCACTCGCCAGCATCGTGCTGCGAATGCAGGTGTCGAGCGAGGCGGTCTCCGCGCACGAGACCTTGATCGAGCGGCTGCGCTCCGAGCCGGGTTATCTCGGAGCCTTGCTGCGCGCTCGCGCGGCGCAGATCGGCGGGCAACTGCTGCTGTTCGTCGATCAGTTCGAGGAGCTCTACACGCTGGTGCAGGATCAGGCCGAGCGTCTGGCGTTCACGGGCGCGATCTCGGGGGTCGCCGACGACACCGCCGCGCCCGTGCGCGTGATCGTGTCGATGCGCTCGGACTTCCTCGATCGCGTCGGCGAAGATCCGCAGCTTACGGAAGAGCTCTCGAAGGGGCTCGGGTTCTTGACCGCGCCCGATCGCGCCGGCTTGCGCGAGGCGCTCGTGCAGCCGATCGAGATGGTCGGGTACCGGTTCGAGACCGAGGCGATGGTCGGCGACATGCTCGACGCGCTCGGCGGGACGTTCGGCGCGTTGCCGCTCCTGCAATTCGCCGCGGCGAAGCTGTGGGATGCGCGCGATCGCGAGCGCAAGTTGTTGACGCTGTCGAGCTATCACGCGATCGGGGGCATCGGCGGCGCGCTCGCGACCCACGCCGATGAGGTCGTCGCCGCGATGAGCCCTCGCTCGCAGGCGCTGATGCATCGCGTCGTCAGGCGGCTCGTCACACCCGAACGGACCCGCGCGATCGTCGAGCTCGCCGATCTTCAGGATCTGACGCGCGACCGCGCGGAGCTCGATCGCGTGCTCGATCAGCTCGTCGCGGCGCGGCTGCTCGTCGTCCAGACGCGCGGCACCGGTGGTGGCTCGGTCGAGCTCGTGCACGAGTCGCTGATCGAGACCTGGCCTCGACTCCGGCGATGGCTCGACGAAGATCAAGAAGACGCGTCGTTCATCGCGCAGCTCGCGGCCGCGGCGAAGCAGTGGGACGCGAAGAACCGCCCGACGGGCATGCTGTGGCGCGGCGAGGCGATGGAGGAGGCACGGAGGTGGTATGGGCTCCGGCCGCGCGAGCTGGCGGCGCGCGATCAGGCGTTCCTCGATGCGGTGTTCGCACTCGCTCGTCGCGGTCGCCGCGCACGGCAGGTCGCGTTGATCGGCGCCTTTGTCGCGCTCGCTGCCGGTGCCGGCGGCGCGACCATCGCGTACGTGCGGGTCCGTGCGGCGAACCAGGAAGCGAGTAACAGCGCGATCAAAGCCAACGCGGAGGCCGAACGCGCGAACCTCGCGCTCGTCCAGCTCCAGCAGAAGGACGCCGAGCGGCTCAGCGCCGAGCAGAAAGCGCTCGAGGCGGAGAACGGCAAGGCGGACGCCGAGGACTCGGCACGGATCGCAGGCGAGCTCGCCAAGCAAAGTCGCGAGCAGCTCGAACAGACCGCGCGCGAGCTGCTCAAGAGTCGCGCGGAGCTCCAGCTGAACAACCGCGAGCTGCTGAAGAATCGCGCGGAGCTCCAGCAGAATAACCGCGAGCTGCTGCAGAGTCGCGAGCAATTGCAGAGCGCGAACACCGGGCTCGAGGCCGCACTCGCCGATGCGCGAGCGGCTCGCGAGCGCGCCGAGAAAGCCTTGCAGGCCGCGGCGAAGGCGTCACAGGTGGCCGAGAAGGCCTCGCAAGCCGCCACGAAGTCTGCGGCAGACTTTCAGCGAGCGAACAGCGAGCTCCAGCTCCGGCTCGAGCGCGAGCGCGCGCTCGTCAAGCAGCTCGAGGAAGAGAAGAAAAAGATCTCGACGCAGCTCAAGGAGTAGCTGTTGATCGCGGGCGGCGCAGGCCGCAGGATGCCGTCATGCGAAGCGCAAGCGTGCGGCGATGAGCGATCGGCTGCTGATCGACGAGCGCATCCGTCCCGATGGCAAGCTCGAGCGCAGCTGGGCCGAGCGGGCGGCAGGTGACCGCATTCGCATCGCGGATGACGGCGGCACCGGCGGCGAGCTGTCGATCGTCGCGCTCGATCGCGTGATGTGCCGGTACGGTAAGCCCCTCGAAGACGACATCGTGCTCGATGGCGAGGTGCTCGAGCTCGGCGACGCGCACAAGCTGCGACGCCTGCGGTTTCACGCGATCGTCGATGCGGAGGCGCGTGACTACCTGGTCTGGGAGAGGCCCGGCGAGCCACCCCTTGCCGTCATCGCGACCCATGCCGCCGCCGCGCTGCGCTATCTGGCACTTCGCCTCGCCGCGGAGGGGACGAGAGGAAAGCCGTCTCAGGAAACTGAGGGATGAGGCCGTTGCGAGCGTCACGATCTACGAGGGTCGGGGATCGGGAGCTGGCTGTTAACGAATACTTAGACGTGGCACGTGGGGTGCTTCCTTCCTAGCTTCGTGCCCCGGGTTCTCTGGCTGGTATTCGTGCTCGCGATGGCTTCGGCCGTCGCCCGGGCGCAGCCTGGCCCGACGCCGGTCTCGGCGACGACCGACCAGGCGCAGACCGTCGCCAATGCCGCCGAGCAAAAGGTCGATCAGCTCTCGGTCCAGCGCTCGCAGCTCGCACAGCGGTATCAAGAAGAGCTCAGCACGATCGATCGGCTGAAGCAGCAGCGGCCCTCGTGGCGTCGCGATCGCGAGCTCCGCGCGAACCTGTCTGATTCGGCGGATACCGCGAAGCAGCTCCAACAAGTGACGCGCGATCTCGCGGTCGCACGATCGGCTTCCGGCTCGGCTCGCGCGAGCCTGGTGGCGAAGATCGACGCGGAGCTTGCTTCCGGTCTGGCCGGCGCTCGCGCCCAGAAGCTCGCGAAGCTGCGAGCGCAACTCGCACCGCAGGTCGGACCCGCGCCGAACAAGATCGTGATCCCCGATGCCGAGATCGATCCGCTCGCGGATCCGGAAGAGCTACAGGAGCAAGCGGCGGCGATCCGCGTCAGCGAAGACCAGCTGTCGCGCCAGATCATCGGCCTCGATAACCAGGTCAAGGAGCTCAAGGAAGTCGACGACCTGCGCAGGCAGCATCAGCGCGCGACGGACCTTGCCGTGCGCGATGACGATCAGCCGCATCGCAACGCGCAGACTTCCGCGACGCGCGTCTCCGACACGCTCTCCGCGGGCGGCCTTTCGAACCCGACGGGCGCCGGAACACCTCCCACGGACCCGACGACAGATCATTCATCGCCGAATCCCGTCGCCGCCGGCACGACCGCGTTCGAGACCCAGCTGACCGTGACGCTTGGCGATGTGATCGATCATTCGACGATCGAGGGCCTGATGCGCGCGTCGCGCTCGGGCGATCCTGCGCAGCGCGCGATCGCGGCCCAGAAGGCACGCGAAGCCGTCGCAGCCCGCCTCGAGCAGCTGAAGAAGAAGCGCGCCGCGATCGAAGCGCGCGCGAAATCGCTACGCGGCCGTTAGCGCGGCATCCAGCGGACGCCGGCACCGAGCACGATCGCGCTGCCGCCGTAGCTCGCGGGCATCGTATCGGTGCTCGTCGTATCGCGGCGCAGGAGCCACATGTGCTCGCCGAACAGGTCGGCGCTCCACGCGGGCGCGAGCTGCCAGCTCGCACCTGCGGTCACGGCGATCCGCGATGCATCGGGCGAAGCAGGCGTCAGGTGATCGGCCGGTACCGGCGACGGATCGAAGTACGCGCCGCCGCGCAGCGCGAGCTTGCCGTACTGCCACTCGCCGCCACCGCGCACCGATGTCGTGTCGTGCCAGGCGTTGTCTTGCACGGCCTGCGGCGTCGCCGCGTTCGCGAACATGACCACCGTGCGCTGGTTGACGCTCCACCGCGCGTACTCGACATCCACGAGCGCCGCGAACGCACCGCGATGCCAGCGAGCGCCGAGCACGATCTGATCGGGCATCGTCATCGTCGTGCGGGCTGTCTGATCCGGCGTCTTCTCGCTGAACGCGGCGGGCGCGGTGAAGTTCGCGGGACCTTCGAACGCGATGGTCGTACGGCTGCGATAGACGAGTCCGATCCCGAGATCCGCGCGCGGTGTCCAGTACGCGGATGCGTCGACACCGAAGCCGTGGCCGCTCAGGTCGAGCCGGACGTCGCCCTGCGTATCGATGAAGTCGAGGTTACGTGCGATCTGCAACCGACCCGCATCGAGGTGTGCGCCGCCCGAGATGCGTACCGAGCCAACGCGCCAGGCGACGAACGGCGCGGTGCGCAGCACCATCAGATCGGTGCGCACGGCCTGGGTCGCGCCCGGCCACATCTGCGGCCACGCGACACCGCCGCCGAACGGAACACCGACGGCAACGCCGGCCGCCCATCTGTCGCGCGCGAAGCTCGCATCGAGGTGCGGTGGCGTCGCCCACTTCGCATCGTTATCGGTGGTCCACGTGCCGTCGGCGCCACGCGCCTGCAGGGTTGGCCGCGCGAGTGCGAGCGAGAGCCCGACGCGCCAGCCACCGTCGTCGGCGAGCGCCGCGGGATCGTGCCACGCCGCGCCCGGATCGCCGTCGCGTGCCGTACCCGCACCACCGGTCGCAGCGGAGACCGCGTTCTGTTCGCCGACCGCGAGCCCACCTGCGTGAGCTGCGCCGCAAAGACCCGCGAGCATGATCGCGATCGTCTTCATGGCGTGAGCTCCCCGGACAGGAACGACGCCAGCTCGCTCGTGCCGCGAAAGTATTCAGGCTCGATCGGGATCGTCAGGAACCCGTGCTCCGCGAGGTAGTCGCGGCGCGGGGCGTGCGTCACGTCCTGCAGCGTCTTCGTGTTCGCGTTCGGGATGATCCCGTCGAGCGTCGCCATCTGGAGCATCAGCGCGCGGTTGCCGGTGATCGGGCCCAGATGCTCGGGATCGACCGCGTCCATGAACCAGTGTGCGACCGAGAGGAAGCGACGGCCTTCGAAGCTCGCGCGATCGATGTGCTGGCGCGTGAAGAACGCATCGAGCTGGGCCGAGAAGAACGTCGAGTCATCGAACAGCGGGATGAGGTTTGCGCCGGGGACGTTGAGCACCGCGCGCTTGATATCCGGATCGGTGCCGAGAAACACCGCGCCCATGATGCCGCCGAGCGATTGCCCGGAGTAATAGATCCGCGCGGTGTCGACGGGGCGACCGAGCATGCCTTGCCAGTTGCCGGTGCGCAGCGAGCGATCGAGCGACCCGAGATCGATCAGCGCCTGCCCGAAGTGATCCTTGCTGTTCGCGATGTGATCGATCTCGAGGAACACCGCGCCGGAAGCGACCGGCGTCGAGATCACACCAAAGGTCGCGAGCTTGTTGCCGTTGCCGTTGCCGTCGACGCAGCGGCCTTCGTCGTTGCACGTCGTGCCGGAAGCGCACGGGTTCAGCGACACGAGGCTTCCGTTCAGCGGATCGACCAGCGAGATCGGACCGCCGGTCGCGCAGTACGATCGATCGCCGTGATACGGAAAGTCGATCGACACCGCCGCGTAACCCTTCGCCGCGAGCGAGTCGCCGACTGCGAGCACGAACCGGCGCTCGGTCACGAGACCGTGTCCGAAGATCACGACGGGAATCGGTCCGGGCTTGGGATTCTTCGGCACCGTCAGCGTGAACTTCACGTCGATCAGCTCGTTGCCACCGTCGCGGCGGAACGCGCGCGTCTTGTGATCGAGGAACGACGGCGTCTTGATCGTGCCGTGGTAGACGGCGCCGACGTTCAAGATCGATCCGATGCCGAACGGAAAGTCGACGAGCGCTTCTCCCGGCGTCATGTGCACGATGTTGTCCGGATCCGCGGCGATGCCCATCGACTCGGAGGTCTTGCGCAGTGCGACCAGCGGTGCCGACACGCTCATCGTCGTGAACGGCCACGCGGCGAGGATCTGGTCGCGGCCGAGCACATCGAGCGTAGCGGCGAGCTCGGTGCGCGAATGCTCGAGCTTCGTCGCGTCGCGTGCGGTGATCGCGGGGACCTGACTCGCACCGTCGACGAGGATCGGCGCGTGCGACTGCACCAAGTGCCCGACCGGCATGATCGTCGGCGCGAGGCCGGCGGCATCGCGGAGGTCCTTCGAGAGAACCACCGCGTAGCGAGTCTTCTCGTCGAGGCGACCTGATTTCGGCGTGACGACGACATGTTGATGATCCGCGAGCAGCTCGACTCGCGCGGGCACTTGCTGCGGCGTGGCTTCGAGCTTGTACAGCTTGATGGTTGCCTCGGTCAGCGTCGCCGCGGCCATCGGACCCGTAAACTCGAACAGCTGGCCGCCCGACAGGCTCATCCCGTCGAAGTCGGACAGCTTGGCCTTCGCTTCGGCTTCGGTCGCGCTGTCCCACGGAGCCGGCGGCGCGTCGACGCGGCCGGTCGCCGGATCGATCATCAGATCGATCGGCAGCGGCATGCGCTGCGAAGGTTGATCCATCGCGAGCTCGGTGCGCGTGGTTACCGTGAACGCCCACAACGCGGCTACCTCGTCACGTGGCAACGCTCGCGAGCTCGCGAAGAAGTCGAACGGCGCCGCGAGGTCCTTGCGGATCTTCTCGAGCTTCTGCGCGTTCGCCTGGCGTTCGGCCTGCGTCTCGCCGGGGAACGCGTGCTCGTGCTCCGGCGTGTCGAGCGGCGTGGTCTGGCGCAAGAAGTAAAAGGCCGCATCGCACTCGACGCGCTCGCCCGCGAGCCCGACCACGCCGTTGGCGCCGCCGCGGAGCACGGCGACGTAGCGCGCGCCGCGCTCCCAGCCCGTGCGTGGAGGATCGATCGCGATCGTCTTGCCGTCGGCCGAGACGCTCACGCGGACGTCGGCCACGCGTTGTGGGACCGTGCCCCAGTGCCAGACCTGCACGGTCGCGTCGCCGACCGAGGCCGGATCGATCGCGCCGGTAAATTGGACCGTGCCCGACATCAGGCTCGACCAGCCGTCGAGCGTCTCGAGGTAGTCGTAGAACTCGGCTTCGGCGGGTAGCAGCTTCGCGCGATCTGCTTCGGTGTCGTTCGGCAGATCGAGCCGGCGGGCGACCGCATCGCGCAGCACGTCGGTCGGCATCGGAATCACGCGCGCCTCGGGATCGAACCGCGCGTGCACGATCTGCGGCGATGGCTCGAGCGAGAGATCGCTGCAGCCGGCGGCAACGATCGCGACCACGTTCCACAACGCAAGCTTGTACACGAGGCCCCCCTGCATGGACGCGGTCGGTTCTCGCGCGGTATCGAATCGCAGTCAAGACGCAATTGACTCACGGTCAATGACACGACTGACCTCACCGGAGTGACAACGAGCTTCAGTTTCGGTGTCCAGCTCCCGAGCACCGGATCTCGCTTGCTGCGCCAGGCGGATCTGGACTCGAGCGGTCCTACTTCGCGTAGATCAGACCGGCGTAGCCAAGCTCGCGGTCGAACGCCAGCTCCTTTGCGGCGCCCGCGATGTTGCGCCACACCGCGCCTCGCCCTTCGACCGACCAAGTGCTCGACAGCTTGCGTGCGAGTCGAAGCTGCAGCGAGCTGCGGTTCTCGTCCTCGACGTTGGTGAACTCCGCGTGCTGGAGGTCGCGCTGGACGAGCAGCCCATCATTGTATTGATCGATCTGCAGGATCCCGAGCAGCGTCGCGAACGTGTTGCCCCAGCTCGCGGTCACCGATCCGGTGACCCTGTGTCGGGTCAGCGACTGACCGAAGCTGTTCGAGTCGATCACGGTCGCTTGATAGCCGAGCGCGACGACCTGCTTGCCGACCCACGTCAGCTCGATCGCGCCGCGTTGAAACCGATCGCGGCGCGAGATGTCGGTGCCCATCGCGCAACCCGGATCCGGCTTCGCGCCGGGCGGACACGCGTTGACGAGCGCGGTGACATCGTAGCCGCGCGCCTCGAACCCGAGCGCGGTGACGAGCTCGAGGCTCCGCGTCTTGCTCGCGGACTGCCAGAGGACCATGTCGAGCCGCGCGGTCGCGGTCGCACCCGACCAGTCGTACGAGCGATCGGGCTTGTACTTGAACTGGCGACCGCCGACGGCGAGCGTCAGGTGCGTATCTTCTCCGGACCGCACGACGAGCACGCCATCGGCACCGAGGTTACGAAACGTCCTCGCCCCGACCGGATCCGTGATTCCCAACGCATCTGCGCCCGTGAGCCCGAACCCGAACAACACCGGCCGTTCGCCGAGCGGGTGCAACCACCGCAGGTCGCCACCGAGCACCGTCACGTTTTCGACCGTGACGCTCGAATCTTGGACATAGCGAGTCAGATCCGAGAGGCCGAGGACATAACCGCCACCGAGCAGGCGATCCTTGTGATCGACGCGGACGCCGAAGCGCAGCACGCCGGCGGTGACCGGCGCCGTCATCAGGCCGGGTCCGGTCTCGACGCGCTGGACGTTGCTATCGACTTCGCCGCCGACCTCGGCGCTGACCGCCCACGGTGCCGCGCGTGCTTGCTCCGCAACGCAGAGGAGCACGAGGGCCGCGCGACGCATGGCCGCATCCTATCGCGGCGCGGACATGGTAGGGCAGGGGCATGAAATCGCCTCTCGCCGTGCTCGCGATGCTCGCCGGCCTGGCTGCATGCAAAGGCGACCCGGACAAGTGCGAGCGTGCGGTTCGCAACTACTCGCAGCTCGTGTACTGGCAAGAAGCGGACGCCGAGATCGCCGCCACTGCGCCGGATCGGCGCGAGGCGGTGCGGAAGAAAAAGCTCGCCGCGTTCGAAGCCGAGCTGCAGCGCAGCCTCGATACGATCGTGAGCAAGTGCACATCGGCGAACAACGACGACATGACGAACTGCATGATCGAAGCAAAGACCGGCGAGCAGGCGAAGGCCTGCACGAAATAGCCGAGACACCGAGACGGCAGGCGAGACACCAAGACCGCTCGTTCGCGTGCAAACCGCGACGGAATCTCGGCGCCAGCCCAGATCCGCTGGCAGACATTTTGTAGGATGGGCGGAGGGGGAGAAAAACGCATGCCTTGGTCAGATTGGGAAGATCTCGGCGGTCAGCTCGCGTCCGCGCCGACCGTCTCGTCATGGGGGGCAAAGCGCCTCGACGTGTTCGCACAAGGGCCCGATGGCTCGATGTGGCACAACTGGTTCGAAAAACACTGGAAGCAGTGGGAGAGCCTCGGCCACCCGATGACCGGCAAGCTCATCGAAGCGCCGAGCGCGGTGTCGTGGGGAGACGACCGCATCGACTGCTTCATCCGCATGGACAACGGCTCCATGCAGCACCGCTACTGGAACGGCAAATCCTGGAGCACGTGGGAGGATCAAGGCGGGCAGATGGCGAGCCCTCCTGCCGCGGCTTCGTGGGGCCATCGTCGTCTCGACATCTTCACGCGCGGCCCCGATGGCCAGCTCTGGCACAAGTACTTCGACGACGGCTGGAAGAACTGGGAGAGCCTCGGCCAGCCGATGAACGGCCCGCTGACGTTTCATCCCGCCGCCGTGTCGTGGGGACACAAGCGTCTCGACGTCTTCATTCGCGGTCAGGACGCCAAGCTCTGGCACAAGTACTTCGACGGCAGCTGGAGCAACTGGGAAGACCTCGGCGGCGAGCTGCACTCTGCACCGTGCGTCACGGCGTGGGGCGATCGTCGCCTCGATGTGTTCTGCAAAGGACCCGACGAGGCGCTGTGGCACAAGTGGTTCAAAGGCCACACGTGGAGCGGCTGGGAGAGCCTGGACGGCAAGTTCCAGGATTATCCCGCGGCGGTGTCGTGGGGCAGCGAGCGGATCGACGTGTTCGTCCGCGGCCCGGGCAACACGCTCCAGCACCGCTGGTTCAAAGATTAGCGAGCCGATTCGCGGGAGGTGGCTTGGATTCGCGCCGAGTCGCCCGCAGACGATCTGCTACGCTAAGCGTAGGATGTCGGCCGACCTCGATGACGACGCGGTGAGGATCGCGTCGCTCGCGAAGCGTGTTCGCTGGATCGACCGGTATCGGCGCGCGATCTCGATCCTCGTGATGCTGATCGCCGCGCCGCTGATCATGCGGGAGCTGACCGCCGACCTCGGCGCGGATTGGCCCGAGGCCCACACGATCCTGTTGACCCTCGTGTTCGCGGTGATTGGCTGGTGGGTCCTCGAGGTCGGCCTCGCGTGGCTGGCCGCGATCTGGGAGACCGAATACGACCGGCTCACCCGCCATCCTGGGCTGCCGCGCGCCGAGCTCCGGCCGCGGCGTGGATCTCCGAAACCGCCGAAAATGTAAAGAGCGCCCGTACCGTGAGGCACGAGCGCTCGTCGCGTCAGAGCTGCGTGGACTAGAAGTCCATGCCGCCCATGCCGCCCATGCCGCCCATGCCGCCCATGCCGCCGCCACCGTGGCCGCCGCCGGCCGGAGCCGCCGTTTCCCTCTTCGGACGCTCGGCGATCATCGCCTCGGTCGTCAGGAGGAGTGCCGCGACGGACGCCGCGTTCTGCAGCGCGGTGCGAACGACCTTGGTCGGGTCGATCACGCCGGCCTTGACGAGGTCACCGTACTCGAGCGTCTGCGCGTTGAAGCCAAATGGGCCGGTGCCCTCTTTGACCTTCGACACGACGATCGAGCCGTCGACGCCCGCGTTGGACGCGATCTGACGGAGCGGCTCCTCGATCGCGCGACGCACGATCGAGAGACCGAACGCCTGCTCCTCGGAGAGCTTCAGCTTGTCGAGCGCGCTCTGCGCACGAATCAGCGCCACGCCGCCGCCGGGGACCACGCCCTCTTCGACAGCCGCGCGCGTTGCATGCAGCGCGTCCTCGACGCGAGCCTTCTTCTCCTTCATCTCGACTTCGGTCGCAGCGCCGACCTTGATGACGGCGACGCCACCGACGAGCTTCGCGAGGCGCTCCTGGAGCTTCTCGCGATCGTAGTCGGACGTGGTGTCTTCGACCTGCTTGCGGATCTGCTTCACGCGAGCTTCGATCGCTTCTTTCTTACCGGCGCCGTCGACGATCGTCGTGTTGTCCTTGTCGACCGTGATGCGCTTGGCCCTGCCGAGATCGTCGAGCGAGAGGTTCTCGAGCTTGAGCCCGAGGTCTTCCGTCACAGCCGAGCCGCCCGTGAGGGAAGCGATGTCCGAGAGCATCTCCTTGCGGCGATCGCCGAAGCCCGGCGCCTTGACGGCGCAGATCTGCAGCGTGCCACGGAGCTTGTTGACGACGAGCGTCGCGAGCGCTTCACCATCGAC